>JADJXG010000001.1:3008413-3343565 GCA_016715965.1 Saprospiraceae bacterium
GCCGGAAAATCGGAAAAGCGAATGCTTAGGGGTGAAAAAAAACACCATTCCGATCTTCTCAGAATTGGATCCACAGAGTTTGAAGACTTTCTAAAATCGGACAAATAGGATGTGACAATATCTGGAAAATTTGTTTTAAGTTCCTGTCTATGTATAAGTTGCCTTTGCATTGCGATCCCGTAGATTTTTTTTACAACCATTTGACCCTTCCAGATTTCCAAATTTTGCAATGACCAGGTTGGTTGAATCCAACTTAAACTATAAGGTATGGTATTTTTCTCTGACCATTTGTGCATAGAACGAATCAAATCAATATCTCCGCCTACGACAATTGGCAATATCCCTTTTTGGATTAGATAATGAATAGTCTCTGCCATCCTGTCTGAATCATACCCGGCAAACTCACCCAAATCCTGAAACCTTAGTGAATGAAAAGCACTTAAGTCCATTTGTGAGAGATATAATTTCCACTGGGAGCCGGTTATAGAGGGATGTTGAATAATGGCTAAATCAAACTCCAAATTACTACTATTCAAACCCATCTTCTCGACATGGTTTAAGGATTGGGCTGATGGCCTTAGATACAGGGTCATAAACTGATTTTAGCACAAATATATATTATATTTTTGAATAATATATAAAGAATTTAAAAACATAAATTTTCTTCTTGAGAATTGCTTTTATTTTTGGCGGATAAATCAGATTTGTGGAAAAATTAGACCATTTTTTAGAAAAGAGACCTTTCTTAATATTTGAGTGGAAAGATGAATATTCTGATGCAGAAGCATGGTTGGTGATCAACTCATTAAAAGGAGGTGCAAGTGGTGGTGGGACAAGAATGCGTCAAGGTTTGACAAAAGAGGAAGTCGTATCCTTGGCTAAGGTGATGGAAGTCAAATTTAATGTATGCGGACCTCCTATAGGTGGTGCTAAATCAGGGATTAATTTTAATCCTTCAGATCCGAGAAAGAAGGAAGTGCTGGAGAGATGGTTTCAGGCAGTTAGTCCCTTGCTTAAAGCTTATTATGGAACCGGAGGGGATCTGAATGTAGATGAAGTTAGGGATGTTTTTCCAATCACAGAATCTCTTGGGATTTTTCACCCGCAGGAAGGAGTCCTTTCCGGTCATTTTGGATTTGATCAATGGAATAAAAGAAAAGCCCTGGAAAACCTGGATGCAGGATGTAAATTATCGGTCAAAAGTGATTTATACTCCCCGGATTTGTCGAATGGAGCCTATACGGTTGCTGATATGATAACGGGATATGGAGTTGCAGAATCTATTATTCAATACCTTCAAATTTTTGAAGGGAGTGAAGTAGCTGGTAAAACCTGCGTTGTACAGGGATGGGGAAATGTTGGTTCAGCCGCAGCTTACTATTTAGGACAAGCGGGTGTCAAAATAATTGGAATTTTAGACAGGCAATTTAGTTTAACTAAAAAAGAGGGATTATCCTTTGAAGAAATCAGGGAATTGTTTCTAAAAAAAGAAGGAAATCAGCTTTATTCCTCAGATGCAAAGCCGTCGGCTGAGGTATTGGATTATATTTGGGATTGGGGCCCTGATATTTTTATTCCTGCTGCTGCAAGCAGAATAGTTACCGCAGATCAACTTGACCGTTTGGTAAATTCCGGAACAAAGATTGTTGCTTGTGGGGCAAATGTTCCTTTTGTTGAAGATCAGATAATTTATGGAGATACCTCCAGGGTATATGATCAAAAATTGACCATTATCCCCGATTTTATCTCTAATTGTGGAATGGCCAGAACCTTCCATTTTTTAATGGCCAGTAAAGATCTTCCAACAGAAAATGAAATCTTTGAAGATGTGGCAAAAACCCTTGGCTTAGCACTGCAGAAGGTCAAAATGCAAGCCGATGAGAATAAGGGTTTTTTTGAAAATGCACTCAGTGTATTTGTTAAGTAGCAAACTATCATTCAAATATATATTGTAATTTATTGTTATTTGAATTTTGTCGATTATGGCCGGATTTTTGCATAGCTTTGCTATGGCTATGGTTTAACCATTGAGCTGAATTTCGTGGTCTATGATTCGAAAATTAAGTTTAATCCTCCTTATTTGGACATATCATTTGGTTTTGTTCGGTCAAACAGATTCTTTAAAATTGCAGGACACCACCAAAATCTTAATCCCGAATGCTAGTTCGGAAAGCAAAAAAGCCAGTTCACCAAAATATCCTCCAAAACCAAAACATGCCTGGGAATTAGGCCTTCATTTTGGTCACTTGCTAATAGATGGGGATGTGGATCAATGGAAACCACTCTCTGGTTATGGACTTGGAATTCACGTGCGCAGGGCGATTCATTATGTTTTTTCGATTCGCTTGGACGCGACTTACGGAAGAACATTTGGACTAGAACCACAGCCTTATGGCGCCAGTCTTGAACCTGAACAATTTTATCAGGAGCCCAATGGCACCAATCGAGCAGTTTTTAATGGATACAACCGAAATGCACCATGGTTTCCCGCTTATCGGACAGAGATCTATTCTATGTCACTGCAAGGAATATTGAATATTGGCAACATCCTATTCCACAAAGAGAGAAATAAGTGGAACTGGTACCTGGTGGTTGGAGCAGGAACTTATCATCATCGCACCTTTTTAGATCTAAGGGATGGAAATGGAAATAATTATTCAGATTTATTAAACAGGGTTCCATTCAACAATATTGATTTCAATACAAGGCAGGGCAGATCTGATATTAGGGATGCGATTAAGAATATTTATGACGGTGATTATGAAACAGAAGCCTTTAAAAAGAGAGGCATTTTTAGACTTGCAGATAAACACAACATTCACTTCGCATTTACAGGAGGAATGGGTATTGCAAGAAAAATAAACAAACGAATTAACATTGGAATTGAACATTCATTTATTATTTCTGACAATGATTATCTGGATGGAATAAAGTACCGTTCTGATGTGGATCAAACGAACAACAATGATGTTATTCATTATACTCAATTGAGATTGGCCATTAACCTTGGTAATTTGAATAAGATAAAGGAACCACTTTATTGGCTCAACCCAATTGATGGTATTTATGAAGATTTGGCAGAGTTAAAGGCAAGACCCATTTACGACCCAACGGATACAGATGGAGATGGAGTCATTGATTTAATAGACTTAGAGCCAAATTCAGCAATGAATGCGCCGGTGAACACAAAAGGTGTCACTTTAGATAGCGATAAGGATGGATTGGTAGATCATCTGGATGCAGAGCCATTTTCACCTCCAGGCACCAATGTGGATGAAAAAGGAGTGGCAATTGTACCTCCAAAAATGACCGAGGAAGATGTCAATCGATTAATCAATAATAAACTTGGAAATGCCCTGGACAAAGATGGCAATCTGAAGACCTGTTGTCCTCCGGATTGGTTTTTACCAATGGTGCATTTCAATTTAGATGAATATTGCGTAAAGCCGCAGTATTATCCACAGTTGCAGCATGTAGCAGATGTGATGAAAACCCACCCGGACCTAAAAATTGTAGTAAAAGGACATACAGATATCAGACATTCTGATGAATACAATTTGGTGCTATCTTACAATAGAGCAAAGTGGACCATTGATTATATCGTAGAGAAATACAAGTTGCCCAGAGAGAGATTTATCTTAATGTATGGAGGAGAATCAGCTCCTTATGGTAGCATTCATTCCATCGACCGCAGGGTTGAATTTTGGGTAGCCAAAGAAGGCGATAAAGAAATGGAAAGGCCACAAGGACCTGAAGCAGGACATTGTCGTAAAAAGATGGTGAGAAAAGCCGCAAAGCTTAAAACAGATACAGGAACAGAAGATGACAAGAAATCCGGTTATTGATGCTGCTTCTCAGACATCATACTTGATTTTATTCTTTCCTAATTGAAATTTTGTAGCCCATTCAGAAAGTCTGCAATATTCATCTTTCTTTTGGATTCAGCTTGTATTTCTAATATTTGAAGGTAGCCATCTTTGCAATATATTTTTAGCATTTTTGGCAACTCAATTTTCCATATACCCGGACGATATGAATGAACTTCCTGATGAGGTATAGCCTTTGTTATTTTAAAAATTTGATGATTGTGAATTGTTCTAGCACCTGGCGCCGGACTGAAAGCTCTAATTTGATGGTAGATTTCTTCTGAAGTTCGATTCCAATCAATTTCCAAATCTGCCGAAGTGATTTTTGGAGCATAGCTTGCATCCTCATTGTGTTGTTGTATGGGTTTAATTGAATTGGTTTGTAGTGAATGAATGGTTTTTACCAAAAGTAGGCTTCCTTCTTTTTTCATTTTTTGATAGAGAGTTTCAAAATTATCCATGGGGTCAATAGACAGCTCGGTTTGCATCAAGAGATCTCCGGTATCAATTTCTTTGTTTATGAAAAAAGTTGTTAATCCGGTTTTTTGTTCACCATTCAGGATGGCTCTTTGGATGGGTGCTGCTCCACGATATTTTGGCAGGAGAGAACCATGCAAATTAATGGTACCCAATGGAGGAATGCTTAATAAGGAAGCAGGAAGCATGCGGAAAGCCACTACAACAAACAGATCGGGATTTAAGGCTTTTAAAGTTTCATGAAAATGGACATTTTTCAAATTTTTCGGTTGAAACAGTTTACAGCGATTTTTTACGGCCCAAATTTTTACAGCTGATTCAAGGAGTTTATGATTTCTACCACCGACTTTATCAGTTGCAGTAACTACAGCAACCACTTCAAAGTGTTTTGCAAGCTCTTCTAATGAATCAACTGCAAAATCCGGAGTTCCAAAAAATACGATCCTCATAAAATTCAATATATACAATAATAGTTGGTCGCAAAAAATGTTCTTTAAGTGACCCAAAAGTACTCTGCAATGTCTAAATTAGTACGTATAGAATCGATCAATTTACTAATTTCGCACAAATTATCCACCATGACTGCAAAGGAATTTTTGTTTGAACTCCCATCCAAAATCAATTTGAATCTGTTAGAAGGCCTGGAGACTGTTTTTCATTTTGAGTTGGAAGGAGAAAATAGCGGTCCTGTGACCATAGTCATCAAGGGAAATGAAGTAAAAGTAGAGGAAGGTTTGATTGGTGAGCCTAACTGTGTGGTGAAAGCAACAGATGAAAATTTTAAAAAAATTTTAAAGGGTGAACTTAATCCTATGATGGCGCTGCTAACTGGAAAACTGAAAGTTGTGAACCAAACTGAAATGATGAAATTCGCCAAAATATTGGGTTGGATGTAATGGAGTTTGGTATTGCAGAATTTCAAGTTTGCTTTTATTTGTCCAAACTCTGAGAATGATCTCCAGAATCATTTATTTTTAAGATGAAATGCAATGCCCATAGAGTTTGTATTGAGTTGTGGTTTAATTTGTAAGCTTAAATCATCACTCACGTCAAAAGTCTTTAGATGACGATCAACAAAAGCATCCATACCAATCAACAAATAGACTGCTACAAGACCTAAATAACTCCGCTGCAAATTTTTATCGTATAAGTCCCTAAAAGATTTTAGACTTGATAAGCTGTAAATTCCAACAAATTCATCGTTGGACGATTCTCCAAAATCAACCCGCATGATATAGGCCTTTTGGAATCGATTGTAGTTTTTCTGATTGATGGCCAAGGAATAGACTGGAAGTGCAAGTGCTCCATATACTATGGGTAGTTTCCAATATTTTCCATTGTAAATTTGGCCTGCTCCGGGTAGCAGCAATGAATAAGTCAAGGCTCTTCCGGGTTTTCCCTGAAAAATATTGCGCAAGGTGCTTTGTGTTTTTTTTTGATCAGGAGAAATACTATCCTGTTCGCTAATTGAACTGTCGCGCCCAATTATTGAATTTGGTTCAGGATTTTGTTGCGCATGCAAAAAATGCACGATGAAAATCAAAGTTAAAGCGTAAAGCCTCATGTTGAAGCAATTTAATCTTCTAAACGGTCTAATATATCATTTAGTGCCTGATCAGAATTGAATCGAATGATGATTTGACCAACACCTTGGTCATTCCTTTTTACGATTACCTTACTTCCAAATTGGGCTGAAAGCCTATCCTCTATAGGTTTAATCAAGTTATGGCTTGAAGTGGAAACAGGTCTGACAGATTTGCGCTTGCCTGAATGCATGTGTTGGGCAAATTTTTCAGCATCTCTAACTGACAGGTCTTTTTCCACGATATCTCTATACAACTGTGTTTGCTGCAGCAAATCCTCAATACCCGCTATTACCCTCGCATGTCCCATGCTGATCCTTCGCTCTTTTATAGCGCCTTGAATCTCGGGTGGTAACTTTAACAAACGGATGTAGTTACTTATGGTGCTTCTCTGCTTACCAACTCTTTCTGAAAGTTTATCCTGGGTAAGATTGCATTCTTCCATCAGCCGGGAATAGCTGATGGCAATTTCTATGGGTGTCAGATCTTCCCTTTGAATATTTTCAACCAGTGCCATTTCAAGAACTTCCTGGTCGTTGGCTGAACGGACGTAAGCAGGCACCTCTTTAAGTCCAGCCAATTGAGCCGCGCGGAATCTTCTTTCACCGGATATAATTTGAAACATTCCATCCGATATTTTGCGCACAGTTAAAGGTTGGATGATTCCAAAGCTGAGGATAGAACGAGATAGTTCTTCTAAAGCTTCTGCTTCAAAAGTGTTTCTAGGTTGATGTGGATTGGGTTGTATGAATGATATGTCCACAAGATAACTCTCAGTCTCCTGTTTTGCAGTATGAGGCTTTATTTTAGAATCCTCCTTATTGATATTGGCTATAAGTGCTTTGAGGCCTTTTCCCAATTCTTGTTTTTGACTCATTTTGAGATGAGATTTTGATTGTTTATAAATTCCTGGGCAAAATTTAAAAAATTGACGGATCCTTTACTGGCGGCATCATAGAGTACCACAGGTTTTTTAGCCAATGGGGCTTCCGCAATTTTAGAATTCCGGTGGATTATTGTTTCAAAGATTGGAATTTTAGCCTCTGACCGAAGGGTTTCAATTACCATATTGGACATTCGCAACGTTTTATTGTACATAGAGAGAAGAGCACCTTCAATTTCAAGCCCGGGGTTTAGATTTTCTTTCACGAGTTTGATGGTGTGCAATATTTTTGAAAGACCTTCTAGTGCAAATAATTCTGTTTGAATGGGGATGATGACTGAATCAGCCGCCACAAGGGCGTTAACGGTCATTAATCCAAGCGAAGGGAGGCAGTCAATGATAATAAAGTGATAGTCATCTTTGACCTCATGGAGCACTTTGCGCATTACAAATTCCCTTTTTTCCATATTGACAAGCTCAATGTCAGCACCTACTAAATCGATATCTGCTGGTAAAATATCCAAAAAGGGAGTCGAAGTTTGAAGAATGGCTTTTCGGGTAGGTAAACCTTTTATCATGCAGTCATACAAAGTGTTCTCAAACGTCAATTGGTCAGAGCCAGTTCCTGAGGTGGTATTCGCCTGAGGGTCCGCATCAACAAGCAATACCTTATATTCCAAAATGGATAAACAGGCAGCCAGATTTATGGCAGTGGTTGTTTTTCCAACTCCACCTTTTTGATTCGCAATGGCAACAATTTTACCCATTAGTTCCAGTTGACTGTTTCACCTATTTTTGGTATGATTAAGCGTTTTGACCTGGTAGCGAACTTCTGTACACAAGCATCGTGATCAATTTTTATTCCTGGAAAACTGTCAAAGTGAGCGCCAATAACTGTGTTAACCTCACAAAACTGACTTGCCAAGATTGCGTCATCCGCTCCCATTGTATAAAGGTCTCCAATTGGAAAAATGGCAAAATCAAGCTTAGGGCAAGTGAGAGGAATTAATTTCATCTCCATACTCAGAGCGGTGTCTCCTGCAAAATAAAAACACAGTTCAGAATTCCAAAGAACAAATCCATTGGAATGACCACCGTAACTGCCATCTGGCAAAGAGGAAGAATGCGCTGCGTATACCATCTTTACCGTACCAAAGTCTGTATCTAATTTTCCACCTTGATTCATAGCAATTCCTTCTATTCCTTTACTTTTCAGCCAGTTGATTATTTCATAATTTGAAATAACCGTAGCCTTTGTTTTTTTAGCCAATTCTATACAATCACCGACATGGTCTGCATGGCCATGGGAGATAAGCATATAGTCGGCTTCGATTTGACCAATTGAAATATGTGAAGCTAGTGAGTTTCCCGAAATAAATGGATCAAATAACAATATTTTTCCACCCATTGTAATGGAAAAACAAGAATGTCCAAAATATTTTAACATAGATGCCTGCAAATTTTACACAAATTTAGCCTATTTATGACAACTGTATGGAGCAAGCTCATCCTAAACATTCGTTAACACTCTGGGTTATACTTTCCATGTCAATTTTGATAGTGAGTGGCACCAATCGACCCAATAGCCAAAGCTTTCAGGTCGCTAAAATTTGTCAGAAATTTTTAGACCAATTGGGTGAAAAATCCCGTGTACACTCTTTAGAGGAGTTTTGTGAAGATCTGGCCAATCCTGATTACTATCAGTCTGAATCTTGGACAAATGAAATGGTCAACTTTCAGGATCATTGGATATTTCCTGCTGTAAAATTTATTTTTGTAATTCCAGAATACAATGGAGGATTTCCGGGAGCGTTAAAGCTATGGCTGGATGTATTAAGTGTGAGAAATAGAGAGGAGTGCTTTGCTTTCAAAAAATTCGCTCTGATTGGAATTTCTGAGGGAAAATCTAGCAATATAAGAGGCTTGGATCATTTTCTTGCAATTGCGCGCTACTTTCAAATGATCGCTTTTCCCAAAACCGTTCATATGCCCGAAGTTCATAAAACACTTTTACATTGGAACGATGCCAATCCAATGTGGTCCAGATTGCAAAAACTCACCAATGACTTTTCAAAATTCTAATTTTTTCATTTTTTTTCTTTTAGCTGGGTTTATTAGTTGCAAATCGGTTTCAGAAGTTGATTCAAAGGCTGTTTTCCATTATAACCAACCAAACCCAATTGGCTCTTTGGATCCGGCTTTCGCAAAATCGCAAAACAATATTTGGGCAGTTGATCATATTTTTAATCAATTGGTGGATTTGAATGATGATCTTGAGATAACGCCCGAACTGGCTCATTCCTGGGAGATCACAGAGGATGGATTGCACTATATTTTTCATATCCGCACCGATGTTTGGTTTCACAAGGATCCTTGTTTTGGTGCTGATAGCTCAAGGCGGCTCTCTGCTGAAGATGTAAAGTTCAGCTTGTTGAGATTGATCAATCCTGAATTGAGCGCACCTGGAAGTTGGGTCTTTCAAGATAAGTTGGACGATCACAACCCAATTGAAGTCAACTATGACAGTACGCTGGTATTTCATTTGAAAAGTCCATTTTCACCTTTTTTAAGTCTGCTGACCATGCAATACTGCAGCATTTTGCCCCGTGAAGCAACGGAGTATTATGGGCTTGATATTCGATCCCATCCTGTGGGTACAGGACCCTTTTACTTGCACAAGTGGCTTGATCGTCAGGGTATATTTTTAAAGAAAAATCAGTTTTATTTTAAATCCGGATTACCATTGCTGAAGGGTGTCAGAATTAGTTTTGTGGAAGATCGCAATACGGCCTTTTTGGTATTTATGCGAAAGGGAATTGACTTTTTTTCAGGATTGCAATCTTCGTTTGGCGCGCAACTAATCGACGATCATGGGAATTTGCAATCCAAATTGCAGGATAAGATGCAAATGATCAAAGCCGAGTATTTAAATACAGAATACATTGGTATCAATCTTGAAGCACTGCCTGAATCTCATGCCTTACAAGATAAGAAATTCAGGAGAGCACTGAATATTGGCATCAACCGTGAGGAAATGATCCGTATTTTTCGCCATGGTCTGGCCTCTCCGGCAGAATTTGGATTTATACCATCCGTGTTAAAAGATTCTATCTATAAAGTAAGACGGATTTCATATCTCCCTGATTCCGCCAAAAAAATAATTCAGGACATTGGATATCAGAGTTTCTCAAATGAAGACAAACTTATTACCCTATATACCAACAAGGATTATTTGGATTTAATTTCCTATATCGCCCGACAGTGGCAAGAATTGGGAATACTTGTTCAAATTGAGTTAATGGAAACTGCAACTCTGCGCGAAAAGATGAGGGCAGGTACGGTGGGTATGTTTAGGGCATCCTGGATCGCCGACTACCCGGACCAAGAGAGTTTTGCCACCATATTTTACAGCAAGAATCCTGCTCCCCCAAATTACACGCGTTTTAAAAATGCTGCATACGATTCATTGTACGAGAAAGCCATTCAGGAAACCGAGGCTTCGGAAAGAAATTACCTTTATTTTAAAATGGAAACTATTTTGTGCGAAGAATCACCTGTAGTTTTCATATTATACGATCAAATCGCATTGTTTGCGCAGAAGAACATCACAGGATTGAAAGGTAATGCAATCAACTTATTAAAGTTGGAGCAGGTGCAGGATTTGGAATAACTGATTATCTGAGTTGGACAAATTTTAAACTTTCCGTTTCTCCCGATTCCAACATGCATTTTACTATAAACAATCCAGTTTCTCTAATTGTAAATTTTACTTTCGATGTATTAAGTCCTTCCATGTTTTCAACAGGAATTTTTCTTCCACCCAAATTAAAAACATCAAATCCAACGATATTAAGGTCTACGGAATGGAGACCAAATCCACCTGGAGTGGATCCTGTCTGTACAGTTACGAAGGAACCTTTGGTGATGGGTCCCAACTTTCGCTCAAATACAAATTTAGGGGTAAATGAAATGAGATTATTCCCCTCTGTAACTATGATTTCACAAATATTAGTAATGCAATTATAAAAATCCAAAACTTTATTGGATTTAAAAGTTAATATTGGATTATTTGAATTAAAATGATAATTTCTAGCAAATGGATCTGACCAAAGAAGTAAAAGAGAGTTTCCAGAAAGAACTGCATTTCCTGGTCCCAAACCACTTGGATCTGAGTTGATAAAAGAAAGTCCAAACACTTCGGACGAAGACATATTTAAGCAAAGTTGGATACCAGTAATTGGATTGTTATTAAATTCAAAGAAAACCTCATGCAAAAACTCCTCGTTGTTTTTGGTCGTCAGCACCTTTATAACAAATTCATCATTGGCTCTTGACATCAGGATCTCATCATCTTCTTTGAATTGACTTGCTCCACTTACATCTCCGTATTGGGCCATCCCAAATTCATTGGACTTTAATTTTTGGATCATATCAAGTAGTCGGACACTCTTGGTATACTGCTGACTCTTCAAAAATGGATTGATTGCCCAGGTGTAGGGACTGCTGACTGCTTGAAACCGATCCGTGATACCCAAAATAAACTTTCTGAGCTCATTGATATCCGCTGTGGTCACAGTTCCAGAATTGTTGACATCTGCTGCTGCGAGTTGCAGGGAAGTCAATTGGCTCATGCCTAAAATATGTCTTTGGATAAGAATAATATCCTGAGTAGTTATGCCGCTGTAATTAAAATTTGCCGGGGTATTTTTGGTGGGTATTAAAAAATAAAAATCTTTGGCCTCCGGAAAAGCATATTCACAATTGTATTTGTAATCTAGCAAAGTAAATTCAGGGGCAACAGGATCTACTAAATTTCTGATATAGACTGCATCAGGTTTTATTTCAGTCAGAAATTTGATGCCGAAGGAATCCTTGCAGCGGACTGGGTCAGGATCTGGGCCTCCGCCTCCGGACTTTACCCTCAAAGCTTTTGCAATCGCGCTATCCAGATTGACCTGGTTGGACCTGGTGTAGGTGATGTTAAATGTTACTTCTCCGTCGGGTGCGATAACAAGCATGGTAGGCGTGCCGTAATAAGGACCGAAAGTTCCAGATTTGTAGGGGGCAGTGGCTGCGAAACCTCCACCGTCAAAACCTACCCCTGGAAATGTTAAACCATGCTTTTGGGCATATCCCTTGACGTTGTTATTTTGATCCCAATTTTGAGTGCTGAGTTCAATAAATTCGACGCGATCTTTGCCAGAACCCCATTTGACATAGGATTGCTGTACCGTTGGAGCAATGCTATTGCACGGAGGACAATCCACAAAAAATAACTTGAGGACCACCACTTTTTCATGGTTGAGATAATCCGCGTAAAGGCGGTGGGTCTTTTGATTGTAATCCGTTACGGTAAAATCGGGGGCTTTTGCACAAAAGCAAGTGATTGGCAATAGGATGAGGAATAGAATAAACTGTTTCATGAAAACTATGTTTTGTCTTGCAAAGATAATAAACAGGTTTTTTAAAGTACCAAATAATTTTGAAAAAAATATTGAAAATCAAAGATTTGGGATTGATTCAATACCCTAAAGCCTGGGAATATCAGACTGAAATCCATCAACAATTAATTCTTGAAAAGAGATCTGGAAATGTAAAGAATCCCTCACCTCATGTCCTGATATTCTGCGAACATCCCCATGTATTTACTTTGGGCAAATCAGGCGATGAAGCCCATCTAAAGGTAAGCGAAGATCTACTCAGTGAAATGAATGCCGAATTTTTTAAAATCAACAGAGGAGGTGACATCACTTATCATGGTCCCGGGCAATTGGTGGTTTATCCCATCTTTGATTTAGACAGATTGCAAACCGATGTGCATTGGTATATCCGATCATTGGAAGAGGTTATCATCCGTACTTTGGCACATTTCGGACTGCAGGGAGAACGAGTCAATGAGTATACCGGCGTTTGGGTGGGTGCAAATTCTGCTAGCGCTCGAAAAATTTGTGCAATAGGGGTCCATTTAAGTCGATGGGTCAGTTTGCATGGACTGGCTTTTAATGTCAATACCAATCTTAATTATTTTAATCATATCGTACCTTGTGGGATCAATGACTCTTCCAAATCTGTCACCTCCCTTGAAAAAGAATTAGGTAAAAAGGTATTGATGGAAAATGTAAAGGAAATATTGCTGAAGCAATTCGTAGATGTTTTTGGATTGGAATTAATGGACACTTCTAATGAAACGGAATTAAATGTAAATTGAAATAGCATGAATTCTAAAACGGTAGCAGAATCGAAAACAGAAATGACCGAATTGGTTATGCCAAACGATACCAATATTCTCGGTAATTTGATGGGGGGTAACCTGATGCGTTGGATGGACATCGCGTCAGCGATTTGTGCCAGCAGACATTGTGGCGCCCACGTAGTAACTGTATCGGTCGATCATATGACTTTTCATGAACCGATCCGCCTTGCAGATGTCGTTACAATAAAGGCATCTGTCTCCAGGACATTCACAACATCCATTGAAGTGTTTTTAGAAGTATTCACCAAAGGAATTTTGGATCCTAATCCTAAAAAATCCAATCAGGCTTTTTTCACTTTTGTAGCCATCGACAAAGAAACGATGAAGCCAAAGCCTGTACCTCCTGTGGCCCCATTGACAGAAGAAGAAATCAAATTGTTTGATGAAGCAGCTGTTAGACGGGAATTCAGACTCATTGTAAGTGGCAAAATGAAACCATCCGATGCCAAATTGAGTAAGAATTTTTTTGAAGTGGTCAGAGAATTGTAATGTTTGAGTATCAAACAAAGAATGGAATATTTAAAGCTGTTAATGATTCAATTCTTTGACATGATGATTCGAACAATGACTTCCGCTGCTTTTTTGATATCCTGTACCGATACCCATTCTTTTTTAGAGTGAATTCCATGTTCTCCGGCAAATAAGTTCGGGCATGGTAATCCCATAAATGATAATCTGCTGCCATCGGTTCCTCCTCTTATTCGGCCTTTTTTGATTGGAATGCCGGCTTCTTTGATGGCTCTCTCTGCCAACTCAACGATTTCTGGTTTTGCAACCAGAATTTCTTTCATATTTCGGTATTGCTCCCTGCGTTGGATGTGAATGGTCGAAGCTGGATAATTTGACAAGACACGATTACAAATATTTTCTATTTCGGACAAATGTTTGGAAAGCATGGCGGTATCAAAATCGCGAATGATAAAATCAATCTCTGCTGATTCAAGTCCTCCTGAAATTTTGGTGGGGTGGACAAAACCTGAAACACCTTCTGTGGATTCAGGACTGAGTCGATCTTTGGGCAACAAACTGACTATCTCTGAGGCAATTTTAATGGCATTCTCCATTTTATTTTTGGCATAACCAGGATGGGTCGAAACTCCCTTAATTAAAATGGTGCAGGCATCCGCAGAAAAGGTTTCGTCCTCCAAACTTCCCAATTCGCCACCATCCAGTGTATATCCAAAGTCAGCATTTACTTTTTCAACGTTGACAAAATCAACTCCTTTGCCGATTTCTTCATCTGTTGTGAATAGGATAGACATTCCATGGTGAAGAATATCTGAATGATTGTTGATATACAATGCAGCCTCCATTATAGCACATACACCGGCCTTGTCGTCTGCCCCTAATAGAGTTTGTCCGGATGCCGTAATAATATCTTCACCAATTTTTGTGGCCAATTGCGGAAAGTCTTCGGAGCTAATTGTAATTTCCGGGTCATCTGGTAATTGGAGTGCCTGACCTTTGTAATTCTGATGTAATATAGGCAAGACATTTGTGCCAGAACAATCAGGTGCGGTGTCAACATGGGCGCAAAAAAAAATTCTTGGTCCGGGATTTGGAGAGTTGGGAGGAATCCATGCATATACATAGCCGTATTCATCACATTCTGCTTTTATGCCAGCTGAATTAAGTTCTTGAAATAACAATCGTGAAAGTACTTTTTGTTTTTCACTAGACGGAGAGGTCTTGGATTCCGGATCGGCCTGGGTATCTATCTTTGCATAACGTATGAAGCGTTCGGCTGTGGTATTAAATTTATTCGAAAAGTCCATTCATTTTTGTTTAAGCCCAAAATTAGAGAAATTTACCCAATGTGCAAACCACCAAGTCTGTGTAGCGTTATAGTTTACAATGCCAGATAAAATTATCGTCTTTTTCGACAATACCTGTCCAATGTGTCTTGGTTGGGTGAGATTTTTGATACAGAAGGATTCGAAGGGTGAATTTTATTTTTCAGATTTGTCATCTCAAACTGCGCAAAAGTTGCTTCTGGATCCTAAAAGAGACACAGTGGTATTGTGGAAGGAAGGAAAAATACACATCAAAAGTGAAGCCGCCATCGAACTGGGTAAATTGATAGGAGGGCCGTGGAGCTTGTTGGCAAAATCTATTGGTATTTTGCCCAAGCAATGGAGAGATTGGGTTTATGATCGAATCGCCAGCCATAGGGATTTTGGGCATTCTTGTGAATTACTGCCCATCGAGCAAAAATGGAGATTTTTAGCATAGGCCATATTTTAATGAGTATTATGGATAGTAATGAACTTGATTCGGTGGACTATCTTGTAAAATAGCTTATGCCAAATGGAACTTTTCTGGATAAATCAAAGTTATTACAGACTAACTGGGTAAAAGTAACCGGGGCTGAATGGAATCGACAGGAAATGTGATCGGTTGATAAGCATGCCGTAGCATGATAGTACACTACGCAAAAAACGTCTATCAAATCACAAATGGCAATACTTCTTTTGCTGTTGCAGCCTAATTCTAGGAGTTAGTTTGCATCTGTGCTATAGGACAGAAGTCTGATAAGTTCTTGTTGCGCATCAAAAAAACATCGGACTGGCAGAGTAGGAGTCCTGATTGCTCTGCAAGATTAAGGGAATAAGGAATTGAAAGGTGGTTTTCTGACCTCCTCAGTTCCTGACAAATAAACAGAAAACTAAGCATGTAGAAAGTGAATGGGTTCTTTCTCTGGACCGGGGTTCGAATCCCCGCAGCTCCACCATTTTTTTAAGTCAACGGATTAAAATCCAGCAAGATAGGCTTTGATAGCTTCGACCAACAAATCCCAGGTATCATCATTCTTCTACGGATAATCCTTGCGGGATAGCAGATTGTTTTCTGACATCAGACCTCATCAGCCCAGTGCTGACTTTTTGTTTCTCTTGAAAATTTTGTTTGATTGTATTGTTGAGAAGTGTTTTTTGGAATGGATAAACTTTTCCATTCTTCGCCTTTGTACATTTTGGCCAGATAAACGATCTGGCCCACGTGATAAGCATAATGCGCTAGTTGTCTATGAATGGCATCCCTTATGCTTAGACCTTCGTTGCGGATATAGACAGTCTGATCCAATTCCGCATCTTTTGTATCATCCAAGGCTTCAAATAAACAAGACCAGCCAAGGTCCCATATTCTTAAAACCTCTTCTTTAGTTTCTGCGGGATTTTCAAATTCCGAATCCCTGTTTCTCCATGCTTTCTCTCCATCACTTTGCTTGTAATTTGTCCATCGAGACAACATATTGCCAGAAAGATGTTTGACAATGATGGCGATGCTATTGATACCTTCAACGGGTTCGGATTTCAGAAATATTTCATCTATTTGATCCATGGCTTTGTCACCCAATTTTTTATAATATAAAAACAATTTTTTAAGGGACTCAATTTGATGGTTGTGTTTTGGCATTAATTTTTGTTTAGCAACAAAGTTAATTGTATTTTTGCCAGCAAAGTGGTTTAAATGAATGTTCAGCTTATGTCAAGAATTTGTCAGTTTTTAGTAAGCTTTTTACTTTTGGCTTTAATTTTTAATGCTCCTTATTCTGGAACTTCTCAAACCCTGCATTACGGATTTGAAGATTGGCTGGAATTTGAGTTGTATGACGAGCCCTTGGTTTTTGAATCAAGTAATTTCCAAAGCTTTTTTACATCATTCGAACCCAACGTGACTCAGGTACAGGGTTCCAATTCATCTGCTATTCGACTTGAAAGCAAAAAGGCCTTATTTGACAATACAATAACATCTGGCTTGATTTATGTAGGTGATTTGAGCAGCTTTCCCAATGGTGGAATCCCTTTTGAATCCAACATTCCTGATTCATTTTACATCACTGCAAGGTACAATATTGAGCCAAGTGATACGGGTATAATATTGTTGCTTTTCAAAAGATTTGGGTTTCCGGTTTCCGTCAACATTTTTCCATTAACTGGCGGAAACACCCAGTTTGAGAGATTGGCATTCCCTATCAGCCCTTCACCTATAGGAGCAGATTCCTTGGTTTTATTGTTTAGTTCCGGTGATTTGGAGGAACCAATAGAAGGATCGTTCATTGAAATCGATCAAATAAGAATCGGCACGGGAAATCTTCAAGTTCCAAACAGTGATTTTGAATTATGGGAGACTATCCGATTTGAAGAACCAGAAGAATGGACGGGTGCCAATCTGTTGTCTGCAATTTTTAGATGGCCAAAGTCCATTGAAAAATCAGACCAATCCAGCGAAGGGCAATATGCATTATCTCTTACCCAGCGCAGCATTCAAAAATTAGGACTTAATCAAAATACCGGATTTTGTTTTTTAGGACAAGAAGCCTCCGCTACACCAGAGTTCATTCCATACCCCACCGATGGCTTTAAATTATCCTTTGATTATCAATACGATCCGGTAAACAACGACACTGCCTGGTTTGTCGTAAGAGGTACTGATTCAGAACCTTTTGGATCGGATACTCTTATTTTGCTACAAATTCCTTTAACCAATTCGCCATCGTATAAAAAAATTGAGATAGAGTTAAATTCTCTTCCGGAGCCTGTTGATTCCATATTGTTAGAAATTTATCCGAGCAATGGATATCCTGGCAAGACGAGTGGACAGCTTGTTGTCACGGATGGTAGTCGGTTGCTAATAGATAACATCGTTTTAGGCGAAGTTTCAGGAATCGAGAAGGTAGATGGACCGAATCTTATTTTTTATCCCAATCCAGTTTGTGATTGGTTTCAAGTAGAAGGCTTGCAGACAGGAGATCATTTAAAGATTTACGACAGTCAATCCTTGCTAATCGTACAAAATCAAGTTGTTTCGGAAAGTATTAATATGAATCTTGTTGGACATCCTCCGGGTCTTTATTTTTTGGTGATAGAGCGTTCTGGCAAAACCCAAATTAAATCTTTCATTTTACAAAAACCTTAAAAATGCTGAACACGAAAATTGCTGGAATTGGCTATTATATTCCGGATAGGGTAGTGCCCAATTCAGAACTGGTCAAAATGATGGATACTTCTGATGAGTGGATACAGGAGAGAACAGGAATCAAGGAAAGGAGATACGGTCACCCCCATAAAGAAACCACCACCACCATGGGTGCAAGGGCAGCAGAAATAGCGGTTGAAAGAGCAGGTATCCAGAAAGAAGACATTGACCTGATTATATTTGCCACACTTAGTCCTGATTATTTTTTTCCGGGTTGCGGTGTTTTGGTTCAGAGAGAACTTAAAATTACACATAAAGAAATGCCGGCATTGGATATACGAAATCAATGTTCGGGCTTTGTTTATGGACTTGCTGTTGCGAATGCTTTCATAAAGAGTGGCCAGTATAAAAATATTTTGTTGATTGGTTCTGAAATGCATTCCATGGGTTTGGATTTTACTGACCGAGGAAGAAATGTAACGGTCATTTTTGGTGATGGGGCAGGCGCAGCCATTCTCCAAGCTACTACTGAGCAGGAAAAAGGTGTGCTTTCCACCCATCTGCACTCTGATGGAACCCATGCAGAAGAATTGGCCTTTATCAATCCCGGTTGTCATGGCGGGCATCATTTAGGCACTGATCGGTTTGGATATCCTGAGCAGGAGTATGGAGGTATTTTTCTCACAGAAAAAATGTGGCAGGATCAAGACATTTTTCCGAATATGAATGGACAACTTGTGTTCAAAACAGCTGTGACTAAATTTCCTGCTGTAATCCAGGAAGCTTTGGCTCAAAATGGATTGACACCTGCAGACATTGATATGTTGATTCCCCATCAGGCTAATTTGCGAATTGCGCAATTTGTACAAAAGACTTTAGGTCTCAGAGATGATCAGGTCTGGAACAACATCCAAAAGTATGGCAACACCACAGCAGCATCTGTCCCAATTGCTTTATGCGAAGCCTGGGAAGCTGGCAAAATCCAAACAGGGGATTTAGTTTGCTTGGCGGCATTTGGTAGTGGATTTACTTGGGGTTCAGCTTTGATCAGATGGTAATGGATCAGGTAATCCCTGTTGACATTTTGGCCATCGGTGTGCATCCTGATGATGTAGAACTTTCCTGTTCGGGTAGTCTTTTGGCAAATCGCACAAAGGGATTTCGATTTGGAATCCTTGATTTGACGAAGGGAGAATTGGGTACCCGTGGCAATGCGGATTTAAGGGTGAAAGAGGCTGCCGCCGCCGCTCAAATTTTGGGATCAGATTTCAGGAAAATATTAAACATGAAGGATGGTTTTTTCCAAATAGATCAATCTCACATCCTGCCCATTGTTGAAATTATTCGCGAAGCAAAACCTCAATACGTGCTTGCCAATGCCATTGTAGACAGACACCCTGACCACGGACGAGCAGCACAATTGATCAATGAAGCTTGTTTTTATTCGGGACTAAGGAAAATAGAGACTGATTATATTGGTAAGGAACAAGCGCCATGGAGGCCCAAAGCTGTCTATTTCTATGTTCAGGACTATGTCAGTACTCCGGATTTGGTGGTGGATACCACTGGGTTTATGGATCAAAAGCTGGAAGCCATTAAAGCATTCAATTCTCAATTTTACAAGGAAGGGTCAACCGAACCAGAGTCACCCATATCTTCAAAAGATTTTTTGGATTTCATCAAATCCCGAGACAAAGTTATGGGAAGATACATTGGTGTGGAATATGGAGAAGGTTTTAAAGTTGCACGCCCCATTGGCGTCAGAAGTTTTAATGGGTTGGTGTAAGTATGATTCACAATGACTTGAGAGCAGCGCACCCAAATGGATCATTTCGAAAATCCCCAGTTTAGGCCAATTCCAAATCTTGGGCCAATTTGAAAATGTAGGTCAGCGGCCAGGTCGATTGAGAGCTGATTCTTTAGATTTAGGCCTGCACCAAATGAAAAACTCCCTAAAGTTTTCGCCCCCATTCGGATAGAGAAAGCCTTGCGCAGCTGATATTCCAAACCCAGATGGCCATTCATGGGAAATTCACCTGATTTTTGAGCTCCAAAATAGATTAGCAATCCTTGGGAAGGTTCGTAGCAAAAACCCAGTCGATAATCACTTTGAAATAGTACTCCCTTCTGGATCTCGATTGGAATTGGATTGCGAACCAATACACCCAGGCTGATAGAACTGTTCAATTTTGTTTGTATTCCAATTTCAGGAATCAGACCCAATGAGTTCATCGATTCGGGAAATTGCTTTGACAATAGGGAAAGTCCAATCCCTATGGACGATTGAGCTCCTATTTTTTGTCCAAAACCGATTCCTGCCAAAATTTCATTTAAATAGCCTGAGCCTTCTCTCTGAATATAGACACCGATCCCCTGCCTGGAGCTAAGTTTCATTCCGGCAGTGATGCTTAAAAATGACAGACTGCCATTCCTGATATATGGATGTGAAATGACTCCCAATTGAAATGGATTCAGAAAAACAGCATGGGCAGGGTTGTTCATTGCAGTCGTTGGTGAGCCCATTACTACGCCGGTTTGTGACATTCCTGCTGCTCTGATATCTCCAGATTGATGAATCAGTGAATATTGGGACCATGAGTGACAAGACGTTGTCAGCCAAAGTGCCAAAGCAATCAATCTAGAAATCAAGTGTTGCATTTCTCGATGCCAAGTTATATCAAATTGTTAAATTGGGATCAATAATCCAAATTTTTTAAAATTAAATTAGTTTTGTACTTTGATCCAATTCATTATGAAAGAAAAGTTTGTTGAAGACATTCAAAAATCCTATTTATTCAAAGGAGATAGTTTTTTCTTGGGTTGTGGGTTTTATGACAATATGGTGGTATCTGAGGCAAGGGTAAGTCTTCCCATTAAAATGTTTAATCGTCATGGTCTAATTGCGGGGGCAACAGGTACCGGTAAAACCAAAACACTTCAGGTATTGGCAGAGCAATTGTCCCAAAAAGGCGTTTCATCACTACTATTGGATATCAAAGGTGATTTGAGCGGAATTGCAGCAGAAGGAGCCAGCAACCCAAAAATTATAGAGAGGCACCAATTGTTGAATGAAGAGTGGAAGTCATTTGCCAGCCCGGTCGAATTTTTGACATTAAGCGACCAACCAGGAACCAGACTCAGAGCAACAGTTTCAGAATTTGGACCTGTATTGCTTTCCAAAATTTTAAACTTAAATGACACCCAACAAGGAGTTGTGGCTTTAATATTTAAATTTTGTGACGACAGGGCTTTGCCATTGCTGGACTTAAGAGATTTGAAAAAAGTATTGCAATATGTTTCTAACGAGGGCAAGAATGAAATCATTCAAGAATTTGGTTCTGTATCATCTACCTCCGTTGGAACCATATTGCGTAAAATCATTGAACTGGAACAACAAGGAGCAGAATCGTTTTTTGGTGAGCGCAGTTTTGAGGTGGAAGACCTTGTTAGAACCAACCGTGAAGGACATGGAATGGTGAGTATATTGCGAGTGGTGGACATCCAAGACAAGCCGAAATTTTTTAGTACATTCATGTTGCAAATACTTGCAGAGATCTATTCGAAATTTCCTGAGGAAGGCGATCCGGATAAACCCAAGTTGGTCATGTTTTTGGATGAAGCTCATTTGTTGTTTGAAGAAGCTTCAGAAGCATTGTTAAACCAAATGGAAACCATTATCAAACTTATTCGCTCCAAAGGAATAGGTTTGATTTTTATAACACAAAATCCGATTGACATTCCAGCATCCATTTTAAGTCAACTCGGGATGAAAATCCAACATGCACTCAGAGCATTTACCGCAAAGGACAGAAAGGCAATAAAGATGGCTGCAGAAAATTATCCGGAAACCAATTTTTACAATGTATCTAAAATAATTACTGAGTTGGGGATAGGGGAGGCATTGGTTACAGCGTTGAATGAAAAAGGAATTCCTACGGCCCTTGTGCATACCATGCTAAGAGCGCCTGAATCAAGAATGGATGTATTGAAAGAAGATGAAATTTTATCCATAGTTAGAAAATCAGAAATTGCTGGATATTACAATGAGCAAATCAATCGCGAAAGTGCTGAAGAGATATTGAGTAAAAAGTTGGAAGATTTTAATAGAAATTTTCCAGAAAAAGAAACTCAAAACAGCCGTACTGGAAAGCATGAGAAATCTACAGTAGAGAAGGTGCTTGGAAGTCCAACCGCCAGATCATTGGGCAATACTGTGGTCAGGGAAGTGACCCGGGGATTGATGGGCATGCTGGGTATCAAAACAAGAAGTACTACCAGAAAAAGTACTACAGGTTGGTTTTAAATAAACATTATTAAACGAAAAGTAGAGATTGGTATTGATTATTTTTCAGTCTTCTATACACCAGTGAATCGGTGCAAGATTTTGAGTGGTTAAAAATTGATTTGTTTTTGAAAAGTGGCAATTTCCGAAAAATCCATTACCAGCCAAGGGCGAAGGGTGTGGGCTTTCTAAAACCAGATGCTTTGCGCCATCAATAAATACTCTTTTTGATTTTGCAAAATTGCCCCAAAGTAAAAATACAATTCCATTCTTCTGCAAACTAATCTGTGAAATTATAAAATCGGTGAAGCGATGCCATCCGATGTTTCGATGTGAATTGGGTTTATCTTTCTCCACAGTAAGAGAAGCATTCAGTAGCAATACTCCTTGTCTTGCCCAGGCAGTCAGATCACCGTGTGTTGGGATTGGGCAAGCCAGATCCCGATTCAATTCTTTAAAAATGTTCTTAAGTGAGGGAGGTTGCGGCATTGACCTTGGCACAGAGAAACACAAACCCATTGCCTCTCCGTGTCCATGATATGGATCCTGACCAAGGACAACCACTTTTATTTTTTCCCATGGAGTTAATGCAAAGGCATTGAATATCAAGGGTCCAGGCGGATAGATGACAGTACCTGCCTTTTTTAGTTCTTTAAGTTGTGTCGTTAGTTGAATAAAATACTCTTTCTCAAATTCAGTTTGTATTTGAGTTTTCCAGGAATTTTCTATTTGGACTTCCATTAAACTAATGTAAAAAAAATCTACTGTAAATTGTTTAATTTCCGTAACTTCATCCCAAATTAAAGGAATAAATGATGAGTATTTTACAATTTATCTGGTGTTTACTTGTTTTGTTGCCCACTTTCATTTTTTCTCAACCAAAGAAGCAATGGACAAAATCATATGGTGGCAATGGCGGTGAATACACAAACAAGGCCATTGTGTTTGATGATAGTTTGATTCTCGCTGTCGGAAGATCCAATTCAAGTAATTTGGGTTCAAAAGGATTGGATGACGGGGCCCTGTGTTTTTTTAATAAAAATGGTGGGCTTAATCACATTAAAACTTTCGGATCCCCCTCGAACGATGTTTTCAATGGGGTGAGCAAGATGCCAAACGGTAATTTGATTTGTGCTGGAAATGCCAATGGTCAGGGTGGCGATGTATCTACTCAGTATGGATTGCTAGATGGATGGATGTTAATGTATAACCCAATTACAAGGATGAAAGTCTGGGAAAAGAATTATGGCGGATCCAACAATGATCAAATCAATGATGTCAGTTTTCTGGAAGCGGGCAAAATAATTTTCGTTGGTGGAACCAGATCAACTGATCGAGATCTAAATGCCAACAAGGGTAATTTTGACATAATGGTTGGCACAGCAGATGAATCAGGCACTGTCGTTAGGGTTAGAAATTTTGGGGGAACCCGTGAAGACATAGCCCGTAAAATAATGAATGCAGGAGGTGGCGAATTTTGGGTAGCTGGTGAAACCCAATCTTCCGAAGAAGGGGATTTCAATGGCTTAAAAAACAAAGGAGGAAGAGACATATTCTTAATGCGGTTTAATCGCAATACTTCACTCTTGAAGACCACCATTTACGGCAGTCTTGGAGACGATTTGGTAGGTGACATGGTAGCTTTTCGCGATGGTTCAGTATTAATTGCTTCCACGATTAACGGTGGAGGTGGGGATGTGGATTCCACTTATGGCTCCAAGGATATTTTCTTATTGAAATTGGATCGTGAAGGAAGTATTCTTTGGAAGAAAACAATTGGTGGAACCGGTGATGAAGAATTGTCAGCATTGGTTTTAGATCAAAATGAAGAAATTATTTTATTGACAAGTTCGAATTCAGCAGATGGACATTTTCCGATCAATTATGGTGAAAAAGACATCAATATCGTCAAGTTGGATAAAGATGGCAATCATCTTTGGACACAGAATTACGGTGGACGACGGACAGAAACAGAAGGGTCCATCGCCATTGACGATGAAAATTTGATTTTTACCGTAAACGCCAGTTTTAGCATTGATCGCGATTTAGATACAAGCAATACCAATACACCGAATTTTTGGATCATGCATTTGTATGAATGTCCATACATCGAAAATGAAATCGTCCGGGAAATTTGCTTGGGAGATAGTGTTGAGATAAATGGCAAATTGTATTATCTCGGAAATGATAAGGGATTTGACACTTTGGTGGGATCTTCCTTTAGGGGATGTGATTCTGTATTAAAAATTCAAGTGTATTTCAACTCCCCTTCGACAGAATTTTTGAGAGATACATTGTGTGACAATGGCACTGCAACAATTAATGGTGTTGTTTTTGATAAGAATAAAAAGGACCATGTATTTTTACTATCCAACCAATATGGCTGCGATAGCAATTTAATCGTCAACTTGCATTTTACGGAGCCAATATCTATAAGAGATACAACCATAGTCCATGACAATGGAACAGGCAATGGTCGAATTCAAGTCAATCTCCAAGGTGGAACCGGACCTTATATTTACAACTGGAGCAATGGATTTTCAAGTTCACAAATTGTCAATCTTATAGCAGGGAGATATACCTTAACAGTGACTGATGCGAGATCTTGTGTAGAAATGTTTTCTTTTATCGTTCGATCTACCGTTTCTTCAGACAATCAACAGTTTTCAAATATAAAATGGCATAGAGCACAGGAAAGCTGGTTTTTTGAACTTGAATCTGGTTTAGAATCAATTGAGATATTCTCTCCAGAAGGCCAAAATTTGTTTTTCAATAATGATTCCTCGCAAAGATATGAATGTAATGTTCAGAGTTTGCCGGAAGGACTATTGATTGCTGTAATCAAAACAATGGATGGCCGACAACAAATTCTTAAATTTGTCAACCACAGATAAGAAATCCAATTATATTTGCGCCTCTTTTCGACTTTTTCTAATGGAAAGAGCATCAACTTGGGCATTTTGCTCTGCATTTTATACAGTGCTGGGGCGTGCAAAAAACTCAAAAGTTAGCAAAGGACTGAAAGCAGATTTGATAGATGATGATTAACAGGTTCCGTAGCTCAGCTGGATAGAGCATCTGCCTTCTAAGCAGAGGGTCTCAGGTTCGAATCCTGACGGAATCACGATTAGAGCCATAAATATTTGTATTACAAGTATTTGTGGCTTTTTTGTTTTAAAATAAAAACCCGACTTTTTAAGGGTCGGGTTTAAATAAGCCCAATCAATGGAACAAGATCTTTACTTTTACCTTTTGACCAGGTTTAGAATAATTGTTAACTCAGCGTAAAGATATAAGTCAATATTCTGGTAAATAATTAAAAAATCTTAATTATTCACGATCCATAAGAGGAGATTTTGTAAAATTCAGAAAAGCAATCGCTCGTAATAGTAAATAGAACAAAGCTTTACAATTCTCTATTTGATAGGAATTAATAGGTCAAGGGAGTAAATGGAATATTGCTATTGCGAACAAGTAAAAGATAAAAAAAAATACGGATTCTTAGAAATACCTACCGACATGGAAAACTATAAACGAATTTTCCATCCACATGGCAACTTGAATTCCCACAGTACGGAATGGCCAATATGGTAATTTCCATTTTAGTCATACGCTGGTTCTGGGGTAAAATATCTCTAAATACAATATTTGGAACAAAGGAATAGCGATATAGCCCTGGTCTAACTTCAGTCATATAAAATTCTTTGGCATCCTGTATGGTCAATAAGTTAGAAGATCTATAAGTGTTACCTTCATTGGACTCAACTCTTATCAGAACTGCAAAATCTGACTTGTCTTTTAGATGGATATTGTTTTCAAGCTGATAATTGTAATAAAACACAAATGGTTCGTCAGATCTGTAATTATTGGATTCAAAATGGGTCGAAGGGAAAGCCATCACTTTGGCATCTCCAAGAGGCAGACTGTCATTGAGCTGTATTTGGCTTAAGCTGATTTGTAAGTAAAACAACAGACTCGCACAGATCATTTTAATTCAATTTTTGATATTGGTAGATGAATTTGTTTTCCGGCAGTGTTTGGCTTAAATGGCAATCATGGTTTTGTCGGTGATATTCCCAAATAAGGGTGGATGAACCTGAAGGATGATGATGGAGCTCAATAGAAATCGAATAAATCAGGCCCGCCTGGTCTTTTACAATCATTTTATTCTGATTGGTTTCTAACACGATTTGAAAGTTTCCGAAATAAGGAATATAATGCAAAGAGCTGCCAGGTGCCAAAACATAGTCACTTTCAAACATAATTAAGGTGGATGGGTTATTGCCTACCATGATTGAAGTGACATCTTCTGCGTATTTTATCCCAAAATCCGGATGATACATGAGGATTTTGGTTAATTGCCATTCACCGGTCAAACCAGGTAAGCAGTCAGACGAATGACAATCGGTGGTAGTAGCATGGTGGACACAGTTGCTTATAAAAAGTAAAAGGCCAATTGAAATAGCAAAAGTTTTAAGAATACCTGGTTTAGAATATATTTCGCCACGGTGCATCATACCCCCATCAAAGATATTTATTATGGTCAATCAGTCAACCAAAGATACAATTATTTATAACAACTGTTAATCGGGTATAAAAGTTCTTTAAAATAAAGAGCTTGCAGGTAAAATACTAAATCGATTTTGGGTAAGCTGCTATCTGAATTTTTCCAAAATCATTTTTATGGATCGAAGCAAAAGGATGTATTGGATCGTGTTCAAAAACAAAAATGGAGTTTCTTTCCAATGCGGATTCCAAGATTCTACTTTTTTCTTTTAATGTCTCCAAAGGCCTGACATCATAAGCCATAATAAAAGGCAAGGAGATATGATAGCTTGAAGGAATAAGATCAGTGGGGTATATAAAATTTTGACCATTAAAATCAAAATCCAGGATCATCAATCCTTCTGTATGTCCATTGCAAAAGCTGACTTTGAGTTCAAACGGCCAATCAGGGTGAAGTCCTTCAGAATCAATCCATTTGACCATGCCGTGTTTCAATAGAGGTACAAAATTTTCCCGAAGAAAGCTAGCGCGTTCCCGATCATTTGGCTTGAATGCCCAGTCCCAATGAAGCTTATTGGACCAATACACCGCCTTCGGAAAAGTAGGTATTAACTCGCCTCTTGAATCTCTTTGTACGGCTCCGCCACAATGGTCAAAATGAAGGTGTGTTAAAAATACATCCGTGATATCTTCCGGCGATAAACCAAGATTACCAATGGAGCCTAATAAATGTGTATCGCCATGGGGATAAAAGTGAGATTTGAATTTTTCATCCTGTTTATCACCCATTCCTGTGTCTATCAGAATATTGCGATGCTCAGTTTGGATTAAAAGACATCGCAGGGCCCAAGTACACATATTGTTATCATCAGGTGGGTTCATTTTTTTCCAAAGGCTTTTGGGCACTACCCCAAACATTGCTCCTCCATCTAATTTGAAGAGGCCAGATTCCACCAAATGGACCGATTTAATCACCTGGCTATTTTTTGGATCATTTTTCGCAAATAGATCATTTTCAATAAAGTATATGCACAATCTTTGCCTTTGTTGCCGAGTTTTCCCCCTGATCTCGCCTTGGCTTGTTTGATATTCATGGTCGTCAATACCCCATTAATCACAGGTTTTCCAAATTTTAAACTCAAATCGAGCAGGGATTTGTTAATTGCATGGGCGATGAATTCATCGTGTTGTGTCTCTCCTTTTACAATGCACCCCAGGCAAATGATTCCATCTAGGCTTTTGGTTTCAAGCAGCCATTGAGCAGCAAGGGGCAATTCGAACGAGCCAGGTACACTGTGAATCAAAATTTCAGAGGGTGGTGATTTTTGATCGAGTAAAACTTTTTTGCAAGCCTCCAGTAGATTGTTTACGATATTTTCATGCCATTCGCTATAAACGATGGCAATACGATATTTTCCTTTAAGGGAAGGGGAATTTTTCTTATTGGATGGCAACTTGCCAGCCATTATTGATGCAATTCTGGTTTGAGGTTAATGATATAACGCTCAATCGTCACTCCATCCGGAGAGCCAAGATATTTTTCCTTAATTTCCTGATATGCTTTCAGGGCTCCCTCAGTATCACCAAGAGATTCTTTTAAAATCCCAAGTTTTTTGAGAATTACCGGAGTGAGGAAGTCATTTTGCCTAACGCTGATGGCTTTTTCATAATTTTTAATAGCCTCTTCGTTGTCCAATAAATTGGCATTGACATCCCCAAGCGCATTGTATTTCAATATTGGCATCACCTCACCTTTACCATCAAAATCTTCAAAATAAGACTTTGCTTCATCGTAATTCCCAAGTTTAAGTGCACAAACGCCTGCATAATACTTTGCCAGATTACCTGCGGGGGTATGGCCAAAATTTTCTGCGATTTCTTTAAATCCAGAAAAACCACCTCCCGGGTTGTTTAGCGCCATTTCAAAAGAATCTTTTTCAAAAAGTAATTCAGCCTGGTACATTTGTTCCAAAGCGGCTTTGTTATCTGATTCTATGTATAAATACTTATAGGCCAGATAAACTCCCACCACCAGTAAGATTCCACCAATAATCACAGTCAGTAAAGTCTTGTTTTTTTCGATGAAGTTTTCTGCTTGGTTCTTAACTTCACTGATATCAATTATGGTGTCGTCGGCAGAGGTTCTGGAAGTTGCAGATTTAGAAGTGGACGATGGTCTGTATCCTTTTGTCATGTATTTATGATTAAAATCCGCGCAAAATTAGCTAAAATAAAAGAACTCGATAAAAAATTATATTTTAGTGCTAAATGTCAGATTTTCAATCATTTAAAAAAGGATAATCCGTTTGGACATAATTGTCACTGTATAAATCAGATCCTTCGGGGAAAGGAGAGTTTTCAGCAAAAAGCACAGCCTCATCTATTTCTAACTTGATTCTTTCTTTGATTTCATCCAATTCGGCGGAATTGGCAATCTTGTTTTTTAAAATTTTTTCTTCAGTAACCAATACGGGATCCAGTTTCTTATAGTGTTCGAGCTCTTCTTTGCTCCGATAATTGCCTGGATCGGACACGGAATGACCTCTATAACGATAGGTTTTTATTTCCAAATAATAAGGGCCTGATCCTGCACGGCAATGTTTTGCTGCTTTTACGAGTGCCTCATGGACTGCAATTGGGTCCATCCCATCCACCTGTTCTGAAGGCATGTCAAAAGCAGCGCCGATCTTATATAATTCATTGACATTGCTAGTTCTTTCTACTGAAGTGCCCATTGCGTAACCGTTGTTTTCAACAATATAAATTACGGGAAGCTTCCAGGTCATGGCCATGTTAAAGGATTCATACAGTGCACCTTGGCGAGCCGCACCATCGCCAAACATCGTGACACACAATAAATCGGAATTTTTGTATTTCTCGGCAAAAGCAATACCTGTACCGATTGGTATTTGAGCGCCAACGATCCCATTCCCACCAAAGAACCGATGTTCCTTTGAGAAAAAGTGCATGGATCCTCCTTTGCCCTTAACGCAGCCGGTGGCTTTGCCATACAATTCAGCCATACAGGATTTGCTGCTTAAACCTCGGCAAAGTGCAATGCCATGCTGTCTGTATCCGGTCACAACTGCATCTTCTTTCCGAATGCCAGTTACCAATCCGGCTGCAATTGCTTCTTGTCCAATGTAAACGTGGCAAAATCCACGTATTTTTTGTTGGGAATACATCATCAATGTTCGCTCTTCAAACTTCCTGATTCTGTACATGGTTTCAAACCAAGTCAACCAGGTGTTTTTATCATAATTCCTGAAAGATGTTCCGTTTGTACTTTTGGCTTGTTTAGATTTTGAAATGGTTTGTGGCATTTCCGGTTTTTGATGTAAAAATAGGACTTTCCATTTAACTTCGCCGAATAATATGGTATTGAGAAAACTTAATTTATTGAATTACAAAAACTTAGAATGTATTTCAATAGCACCACATCCACAGATGAACTTCATCATTGGTTCCAATGGGGCTGGCAAAACCAATCTTCTGGACAGCATTTACTATACCGGAATGACAAGAAGTTATTTCTCTGCATCGGACAAAAATGTATGCAAGTTCTCTCAGGAATTTTTTAGGATTGAAGCTTTTTTTTCAGAGCAGCGTGAAGATCATGAATTAATCGTGAAAGTAGCACCGGGAGCGGTTAAGGAATTTGAATGGGATGGAGTGCCCTTAAAAAAAGCAACAGATCATATTGGAAAAGTTCCAGTTGTTTTGGTGTCTCCGGATGATATATTTTCATTTATTCAGGATGCCAATTCAAGAAGATCATTTTTGGACCAGACGCTGGTTCAGACCGATCATAAATATTTGACTGAATTACTTCAGTACAATAGATTGCTTAAACAAAAAACCCAACTTTTAAAATCTCCTCAGCTGAAAGGCTTGGAGACGATTTTGGATAGCTTTGATCAGCAAATGATTCAACCAGCCATGTACATTGCTCAGAAAAGGGCAGAAATGGTGGCGGAACTTAATCCTCTTCTTATAGAGCTGTCAGCAATTTTTAGTTTGAATGAGCAAAATTCAAGTTTGATTTATCAGTCGGATTCGGATGACAAAATTCTCGAAAAATGGCATTTTGATAGACCAAAGGATTTGAGAACAGCAAGGGTTCATTCAGGAATTCACAAAGACCGGTTAATTGCTGAATTCAATGGAAAATCATTAAAGGACTTTGGTTCGCAGGGACAAATTAAGACGTTCATCCTTTCCTTAAGATTGGCTCAGTACAATTTTCTATATGAAAAGTGTGGAATGAAGCCCATTTTGTTGTTAGATGAGTTATTTGCAAAACTAGACGGAGCAAGGGTGAGGTCTCTGATGCAATTTCTGTCTTCCAAACATTCAGGACAATGTTTTATAACAGATAATTATTTGAGCCGAGCACTTGATTTAAAAAATCAGCTTGTAATGGAATCCACTATATTTGAGCTTGATAAAAATGGGATTCGGATCTATGAAAAAAAGCAATGATCAGAAATTGTCTGAGATTATTCGGGAATTTGCAGATCAAAAGCCCTACAAGAACAAACTTTTTCACAAAAAAGTCGAAGTTGCCTGGATGGAGTTGTTTGGGGATTTAACAAAAGGATATTTGGAAAAACTTAAAATTCAAAATAAGATACTTTCTGTTTATTTAAAGTCTCCAAGTTTGAGAATTGAATTAGAAATGAATAAGAAATTGATCTTAAGCAACATAAACAAAAAGCTTGCTCCCGATCAATTGGAGGATATAAAATTTCGTTGATCTTTGATCCATTCATTGAGAAGACCCACTAGAAATTCGTTTAAATTCTCGATGGATTCAGAAAGTTTCCAGAGTTTTTTGTCTCTGGGTAGTACATGATTAGAAACGGCCCTGATCGATACAAACTTTACATCTTTCATCCTGCAGGCATAAAATACGGCTGCACCTTCCATTGATTCCAAAGCAAAAGGATATTTTTCCTTTAATTTTTGTATTTCAGATAGAATGCCACTTGCACAATTGCTGGTAATTCCATAAGCTTTGGGCAAATTGATTGCAAAATTAGAATGATTGACAATCCATTTGTCCTCAAACGGAAATTGATTTGAATCCAGGAATCCCAAATCGTGTAAATCGATCAGATTTCCTTGTTGATCCTTAGCACCCAGATCTGACCATTTTTCTTTTGTCACCTGAAACAAGGATGCCAGTTTGACCTCCGTATCCAACGAGCCGCTCAGACCGGCATGTATCACGAATTGGATATTTTGCATGTTTAATTGGGCTAGGGCAAAAGCAGTCATCGGGCTGCCTACACCTGAAATAAATGGGCTTACGCTAAAGCTTTTGAAGTAAAATGTAGAAATGGATTGCCTGATGGAATTCTTTTTTAGAAAATCGAGGGTTGGATCAATTTCAGCCTGGGTCGCAGAAATAAGTAAGATCTGCATGATTAAAAATTAAAAAGTCCCGAAGTGCGGGCATTGATCATCTCAATGATAGCACCCATGTCTTCTGGTCTGTTAATAAAATCAAGTTTATCGGCATCTACGATGACCATCGGGGACTCTTCATATTTTTCAATCCATTGATCGTACCGATGGTTTAGTTTTTTTAAATAATCCAAACTCATGTTGCCTTCATAATCTCTTCCGCGGGCTTGAATTCTGGATACCAGAGTTGGTATTGAAGCTTTAATGAAGATGAGTAGATCCGGAGGTTGTATTGTGCTCATCATGATTTTGAATAAAGTGAAATAATTTTCAAAATCTCTTTGATGCATAAGCCCCATTTCATGCAAGTTGGGTGCGAAAATATGGGCATCTTCGTATATGGTTCTATCCTGAATGATGGTGCTTGCACCGGATTGAATGTCGAGAATTTGTTTAAACCTTGAATTTAAAAAATACACTTGCAAATTAAAAGACCAACGCTGCATATCATAGTAAAAATCGTTCAGATATGGGTTTGAATCTGTATCCTCATAATGTACTTCCCAGCCATAATGTTTGGCCAGTTGGATACAAAGACTTGTTTTGCCGGCTCCAATATTGCCAGCAATGCCAACATGCTGAAGCTTCTTTTTGGGGGATGAATCCATTTAAAAATGTGGCTTTTACAGAATAAAACAACTCAAATATCTAAAATAATCCGATGTTCGTTGTAGAAGGTTTAATTTTAAGCCATAATTTTTGAATAAATGGGCCCCGAATCTCTTATTGAACTTATTGACATTGGCAAATATTATATCATGGGTTCTGAGAAACTGGAAGCCCTTAAGAAGATAAATTTAAAAGTTGGTTTTAATGAGTATCTTGCTTTAATGGGGCCATCAGGAAGTGGAAAGTCGACCTTGATGAATATTATCGGTTGCCTGGATAGTCCGAGTTTTGGCCGGTATTTTTTGCGGGGTCATGATGTGAGTTCGATGGACGACAGGGAGTTGGCAAATGTGCGCAATAAAGAAATTGGCTTTATCTTTCAAACATTTAATCTTATGCCCCGGATAAGTGCTTTGGAAAATATTGCACTGCCTCTTGTTTATGCGGGACTTAGTAAAAAGGAAAGACTTTTGAGGGCTGAAGAGGTCATTCATAGCGTTGGCTTGGGTGATCGGATGCACCATAAGCCTAATCAGTTGTCTGGGGGACAAAGACAACGTGTGGCAATTGGGAGGGCTTTGGTGAATAATCCATCGATTATCTTGGCAGATGAACCAACTGGAAATCTCGATTCAAAAACCTCAGAGGAAATTATGAAGATTTTGGATGACATCCATCGAAATGGCAACACCATTATTCTTGTAACGCATGAATCAGATATTGCCTCTTATGCAAATAGAATGGTGAAACTTAAAGACGGAGGTATTGAATCAGACCAGTATTTGAAATAATTGAAAGATCTGTTTAATGAAAATATATACTAAATCAGGCGACAAAGGAACAACAGGGTTATTTGGAGGCACAAGAGTGGATAAGGATGATATCAGAGTGGAAGCTTACGGCAGTCTTGATGAATTGAATAGTCATGTTGGAATGCTTCGCGCAATGAACAAGGAATCCGATACTGACATTTGGCTTTCCGACATTCAGAAAAATCTATTCATCATCGGCTCACATCTAGCAACGGATCCAGCCAAAACAAATGTAAAACTACCTGTGATGAAGGCCGATGCAACGCATATATTGGAACAAGCTATCGATAGTATGGAGCAGAAACTTGACCCTTTAAAAAACTTTATTTTACCAGCAGGTTCTGTATCAGTTGCACAGGCTCATATTTGCCGAACCATCTGCCGTAGAGCGGAAAGAAGGGTTGTCAGTTTGTCAAAGATTGGAAAAGTGGATGAATATGTCATCGTATTTTTAAATCGATTGTCTGATTTTTTCTTTGTTCTGGCAAGATTTATTGCACATCAGACAGGAATTAACGATGTGCTTTGGATTCCTGAGTAACTTCCAGATTTTCCTTTTTTTCACCATAAGGGCAATGCCTGCATCCACTTTTGCAGCAATAACCCCTTTTCAATAAAAATAAGGAAGTAAATACTACCTTACCATCTTCCAGATAATATTCCTCATTCTCATTGATATTGGGATTTTCAATGGCGGGTTTTTCCTCCAAAGACATATTGAAATTCTTCTACCTTGTTGTAATTCCAATACACGGCAAACATAAGAAGGGTATAGAAAATGGTACCTGATATTTCATTTACAAAAAATGGCAGTGCCAAAGTAAAACACTGAAGCAATCCATGAAAATCTTTGGTGTACATACTAGAACTTCCCCAGACTCCAATATTGGTTAATATGAAGAAAAAAAGTGAACTTATTAAAGATAGCGAGAACAATTTGAAAGGTGGGTGGGAGTTTTCTGTCATCATCCGATTAAAGAAATAAATCACGGCTAAAGGAAAATAAATCCAATAGACTTGCCCAAGCCCAACACCGAGGGTTCCATATTGAAAGTAGTTAATCAACAAATCTGCCAAGAAGTAACTCAAAAGGATCATGACCAATCCAATGCTGTGTCTTATGATCACTGCTCCAAAAATTAACCCGGCAAGGGAGGCAGTAAAATTTGGTGCATGCGGAATTAACCTGGAGATCACCAATGTAGCAGTTACTACAAAGACCATCAGAAAATCTCTTGAACTCATTGTTTAAGTTTGGATGCAAATATAAAGGATTTGAACATGAGATGAAGAAAAATCAGGGTAACTATCGCAATTGTCTGTAAAACAATATCTTAAACTTAATTGATGCAATCGCTTAATAATAAGATCTTCCAATCAACCAAAAAGATGGTTTGGGAGAATTTCAACAAGCCAGGAGATTAAATAGAAGGGATGAAACCTGCGGGCATGATACTTGTTAATGACTTTTGATAAATTTTGAAATAGGATTAAAAAATGACCAGACAATTATATTTTAGAAGAAAGAGAAAAAGCAAGATGGCAATCCAAAGAGCGGTAGGATTTATTTTCTTGATTTTTATTTTTTTAAATCCGGAGTCAGCGCTTTCTAACCGCTGGCAAATCGGGGTACAGTATAAAATGAACATACAGTTAGATGATCAACGACATTTATTGACCGGAAATCAAATTTTAACCATTTATAATGAAAGCCCTGATACCCTCAAAGAACTTTGGTATCATTTGTATTACAATGCTTTTCAGCCCGGAAGTGATATGGATGTTAGGTCCAGATCTCTTCCAGATCCTGACCCAAGGGTAAAGGATAGGATTAGTTTGCTTGGCAGTACTGAAATTGGATTTCAAAAAATCAAAAAACTGACTATTAAAGAAAGAAATCAGGACTTTGAAATCGATGGAACCATAATGAAAGTTGATTTGGATATTCCCGTGGCTCCGGGAGATTCAATCATCGTTGTATTGGATTTTGAAGCTCAGATACCTGTTCAGATCAGAAGAACAGGTAGATTTAATAAAGAATCGGTCGCCTATTCTATGGCTCAGTGGTACCCTAAGCTATGCAATTATGATGAGCACGGATGGCACACTGATCCTTATATTGCTCGAGAATTTTATGCTCCTTGGGGATCATTTGATGTACAAATAAAGCTTCCATCGGATTATTGTGTTGCAGCTACAGGGTATTTGCAGAATAGAGATGAATGCAATTGTGGTCAGTTAAAAATCGAGACCAGATTTAGGACCTGGCATTTCATTGCAACCAAAGTACATGATTTTGTTTGGGCAGCCGATAAAGAATTTGTACACGATGAATACCGGAGGAAGGATGGCAGGTTGCTACAATTTTATTATAAAAAAGATAAACCATATAGTGATACCTGGAAACAACTTCAGCCAGTTATGGATCGAGCATTGGACATTATTGAAGAACTGGTCGGGCCTTATCCTTATAACACCTACTCATTTATACAAGGAGGAGATGGAGGAATGGAATATCCAATGGCCACCTTGATAACAGGCAACAGACCTTTAATTAGTTTGGTCGGTGTGGCCATTCACGAATGGGTGCACAGTTGGTTTCAAATGGTACTTGCATCCAATGAAAGTCTTTATCCATGGATGGACGAAGGATTTACAGCATACATAGAGGAGGAGGTATTGAATCAATTGAAGAAAGAATCTTATATTCCAGGATATGATGAAAAGGAAGATGCCCATTTTGAAACGCTAAGCAACTTTAAAACTTTTGCGGGTTCAACAAAAGAAGAGCCCTTAAGTACCCATGCAGATCATTATGAGACAAACAAAGCTTATGGTATTGCGGCTTATGTGAAAGGAGCGTTATGCCTGCATCAAATAAGGTATATAGCAGGAGAGAATAATTTTTGGAAAGGATTGCGACGATATTATGAGCTTTATCAATTTAAACATCCAAGGCCAGATGACTTTTTTAGAGAAATGGAAAAAGCATCGGGTCTAGAGCTGGATTGGTTTAAAAGTTATTGGATAAATACGACAAAGACAATAGATTATGCGATTTCTGAAGTCAATGAGGATGGCCATTCCACTAAAATATCTTTAACCAGAGTGGGTGATTTTCCGATGCCAGTAGACATTGCCATCGTTATGCAAGATTCAAGTTATGTGTATTGTCATATCCCATTGGACTTAATGCGCGGTTCCAAGCAATTTACGATACCCAATGTTAAAATACAAAAATCATGGCATTGGGTGGACAGAAATTATAATTTCACATTGGACGTAAATAAAAGTAATATCAAATACATTCTATTGGATCCATCAAGAATGTTGGCTGACATTTTTGAACAAAATGATCTATGGCAATCCGAGAAATAAATGGTATTTTAACGAATACTAATTTATAATTTAAAGATTATCAATAGAAAATACCTTAAATAAGAATATATTTGATTAATTTTTCTAAATTGAATTTTATTTTTTCCTAATTTAGGAACAATTTCTAACTTGTGGTTCCATTTTTCAAGCAATCGAAACTGACGATCATGATGATTATTAGTATTGCAGGTGGCATGTTGCTAGCCTTCTCATTGGGCTCACTGTTCCTTGCCAGACGAAGTTTTAAAAGATGACAGTGATTTAATCATTGGTTGATTATTTTTAAACTTTCGCAGGTTTATTTAAGTTATTGTGTTTGTAATCAAACGCATGTCATCTAAGATCAGGGCCAAGCTCCCTACAGAATTTGGAGATTTTCATATTTTTACTTATCCATCGAATGATGAGCTTCATCCACATGTGGTATTAACACATCAGGGTATTGATCCAAAGGGTATTGTGCCCTTAAGAATTCATTCTGAATGTCTTACAGGAGATGTTTTTGGTTCTAAGAGGTGTGATTGCGGCTATCAGCTAAAGGCCAGTATGGAATATTTATCTAAATATCCTGGCATTTTGATTTACCTGAGACAGGAAGGCAGGGGAATTGGTTTAATTCACAAATTGGAGGCATACATGCTTCAGGATGGTGGACTTGATACGGTTGAAGCCAACCACCAATTGGGATTTGAGGCTGATCTGAGAACTTATGAGGTGGCAGCCTCCATTCTAAAAGAGCAAAAAATTAAAACTGTTAACTTGTTATCAAATAATCCAGTCAAAAGAGAATATTTGGAAGACAATGGTATCAGTGTTCACAAAATGATTCCCATCATTAAACCCCTTGATGAATTTAACAAGAAGTATTTAAAAACCAAGCGGGAGAAACTGGGGCATATCTTACCATTTATCTAAGCATGAATCCTGGATTATCTGATTCTTTTCTTCGTCTTGTGAAAATTATGGATGAGCTTAGAGAGGGCTGTCCGTGGGATAGAAAACAGACAATCCATTCTTTGCGCAATCTCACCATCGAGGAGACTTTTGAGTTGGCCGATGCCATATTGGACAATAATTTTGCAGGTATCAAGGAAGAGTTAGGAGATTTACTCTTGCACATTTTGTTTTATTCCAAAATTGCAAAGGAGCAAGATCAATTTGACCTTCTGGAAGTCTTGAATGCCATTGCCGACAAATTAATATACAGACATCCTCATATTTACGGAGATTTGAAAGTGAAGGATGAAGAAGATGTAAAACGCAATTGGGAGATGTTAAAGCAGAAGGAAAAAAAAGTTGGAATTCTGGCAGGCGTTCCGGTGTCTTTGCCAGCGTTGGTAAAAGCATATCGATTGCAGGACAAAGCAAGTCAGGTTGGATTTGATTGGCCGGATTCAGCTCAGGTCATTGATAAAATCATGGAAGAGATTGGAGAATTTACTGAAGTTGTTAAAAATGGAAAAGTGCAGGAAGACATTGAAGCTGAATTGGGAGATGTTTTATTTTCCATTATCAATCTCGCCCGTTTTTTAAAAGTGGATCCTGAAGCTGCCTTGGAAAGAACCAATAGGAAATTTATACAAAGATTTGAGTTTATTGAAAAAAATGCCAACAGGCCTTTGACCGAAATGGGTTTAGAAGAAATGGAACAACTTTGGCAGAAGGCAAAGGGGGAGAAGTAATCAGAGTTTAATGAGTTTTTTAGGAAGCGAAATTTTAGATTGATTTCCGACAATAATATAGTACAAGCCAGAAGGCAAATGTGCTATGTTTACTACGATTTTGTCAACGAGCTGAGCGTTATTCCTTTGTTCATCAAACACGGAGATTCCGTTTAAATCTATGATGGAAACATGAAGATCTTTGATTTCAGTATTGAGGTCAAGTGTGATTTCAACTTCATCCACCACCACACTGGATTTAAATTCAAATTGTAATGGATCTAAATCTTGTGTAGAGGTAGCAGAAGTACAGAGTTTCGAAAACGGACAATACGTCCTTCTGGCAAGACTGCAATCTAAAATGAAGGGATTGACTTTGTCATTTTGATATTTTCCTATGAGATGGGTCCTTTGCCATTCCAAAGAATCCACCGGATCCTGTAAATGCCAGTTGCATAAATCAGCTTTGATCTCCTCGAAAAAAGTTCTGTCGGCTTGTAGTTCATACATACACATAAAATAGAAGACGGCTCTTGCAACATTTCCTTTGTGGTCCTCTCTGGGTTCAAACGCATGATTGTTAGCCTCACTGTAAAGATCTTTGTTTATTGTTGGAATGCTTGATTGGCTGCTTGATTTGAAAAACCAACTAGTGGTTTGTCTGTCGTCAATTTCTTGAAAGGGTAAATTGGACCTCGCTTCGTTGACTGCTGCCCGTGATGGGTAAAGATGATGCATGTCCGATCTGGCATTGCCTTGATCAGCACCTTTGCTTTGCGGAAAAGTATGTTCGCAATTGATTCCATTGGGGTTGCCATTTTTGATGAGGTCGCCAATAGGATCAATGCTCAAAGGGTTTAAATACAAAGCATGCTTGCTATAAACACAATAAACCGTGTCTTTTTCGTTGTAAATTTCCTGATACATTTTGACCCTTGCATTGGAATAATCCAATACGGTCGAAGGTTTATATTGATTGACGAGTTTGGATAATAGAAAATAGGACGAATCACCTGGAAACAAGGTCGTATTTCTCCATTGTGAATGACAAAGATGAGGGCTCTGAAAATAATATAGAATTAATAGAAAAAACGGTCTCATATTTGCAAAATTAGGGTATTTATTCATTATTTTTCTAAAAATGAATCTTGAACAGTTTATTGCTTATTGTGAAACAAAGCCAGACATTAGCATGGAGTTTCCTTTCGGACCTGATACATTGGTTTTTAAAGTCAATTCCAAAATATTTGCATTGGCCGGAATAGACACATTGGAGTTTAAGGTCAATTTAAAATGTGATCCGGAATATGCAGAGGAATTGAGATCTGAATTTGAAGACATCAAGCCGGGATATCACATGAATAAAAAGCACTGGAATACGGTTCATTTTGAAGGTAGGATAGGCGATACCTTGCTTAAAAAATTAATTGACCATTCTTACAACCTTGTTGCTATTACAAAGTCTAAGAAGAATTCGTGAAAAAATACGATTTTGGAATAGTCGGTGCCGGATTGGCAGGTTGCTGGTTGGCGTATCAACTTAGCCATCAATTGGAGGCCAAATTAATTTTATTTGGAGGTAGTAAAACAGGTGAGGCAAGTAGTGTTAGTTCCGGGGTGATCAAACCAATTACTGGTAGGAAATATGTCAAAACCTGGAATTATGAAAATCTATGGAATGCTGCTTTTGAAATGTACAGAGAATTGGAAGAGGAGCTCAGAGTTAAAATATGGCATGATCGGGAAATCCTGGTAGAGTTAAAAACTGCTGCGCATTCCAACGAATGGCATGCACGAAGCCAGGATCCGGAGTATGCTTCTATGATGCACATGGTTCCATCGAATCATCTTGCCTGGAAATATTGTCAATCTGGTTCTGACCTGGGTTTGTTAAGTTGCGCTGCCCAGGTCGATGTGTCTTTGTTATGTACTATATTGAACCAAAAATTATTAGAATCTGGAATTTCTCGAGAATCAGAATTTTATTTAGACGATCTAATAAGAACGGAAAATGGATGGATTTATCATGGAGAACTGTTTGACAAAATTGTCTTTTGCGATGGTGCCAGAGGCTCGAAAAATCCATATTGCAACAGTATTGAATTATTTCCGTTAAAAGGGGAGTGTATGATTGTACGATTGAAGGAGGAAATTGATTTTATTTTCCAATCCGATTATAGTATTGTCCCTTTTGCAAACCATAAGTATTGGGTGGGATCCAATTATAATTTGAAAGATCAAACTTATATGCATACAGAAATTGAGAAAGCAAATCAAATCAATTTTCTGGACAATCTAACAAAAGGAGGTTTTGAGCTGGAGACTCATCTATTTGGATTTAGATCAACCACCCGTGACAGAAGGCCGGTCATTGGTGAGTTGATTAAATTTTCGGGAATGTATATATTTAATGGTTTTGGCACAAAGGGGGCCTCTTTGATTCCATATTCTTTGAAGTCTATGGTCAATTTATTGGAGAATCAGGTTCAACCGGAGTCCAGTATTAATTCGAATCGGTTTTTAGTATGACCAAATTCTGGTGGCAAAATATTTGTATATTTACTATCTTAATTCTAAATGATGTTCAAATCAGTTTTAATAGTCTCAATTTTTATTTCAGTTTGGTTAAATCTTCCCGTTGAAATGAATCAAGAAAAAGATTATCCGGATTATAAATTGGTGTGGGATAAAATCAACTTGTTGTTAAATGACGGATTGCTTGAAGACGCAATGATTGAAATTGAAAAGTTGTACCAACAAGTTACAGTGGAGCAAAATCATCCTCAGATTGTCAAAGCATTAATTCACATGGAAAGTATTCAGATTCAAAAAGATTCTGAAGGTTTAAAATCAGCCATTGGCAGACTGGAGAAAACTTTACCAAATATACAAGAACCTGGAAGATCGGTTTTATTTTCCTTGTTGGGAAAATATTATCATGAGATGGCAAATCTTTGGCATCCAAATTACTCCCAAAGAACAGATATTGCAGGAGAGGAGCAAGATTCTCTGGACCTGGACACCTGGTCCAAAAGTAGTCTGCTAAAGAAATCACAGTATTTTATACACCAGTCTTTGAAAAATGACTTGTCTAAAACAGAATCTTTAAGTAACTATGAATCCATTCTAAATATTGGTGAAGATTCTGTTTTTTTGCCTACTCTCTTTGATTTTTTGGTTCACCATGCTTTGGAATTATACAAAGAGGGTTCTTTTGGCTTATTGGAATTTCAATCAACGTATCGTATAGAGGATTTACTGAAGCCTGTTGATGAATTTCTGGAATTAAGAGTGGATAGCTTTTCTGCTTGGCATGTATTTCAGACAATATTGAATTACCACAAAGACACCAACAAAGATAAACTATTCATGTTGACCAATCTGATTAGGCTTCGAAGTGTTTACGATGCATATCAGACTACGCAAACAGCTATGGATTTGTATTTGAAAGCTTTGGATGAATACTTCAAGTCCCAAAACAGGAGTCCTTATTCTACATACATCCTCTGTGATCGATTGGAAATCATGCATGAAATTGCCATGGTAGAGAATGAATCAAATCTGGAAGATCAAAAAATTAATTTTCAATATACCCAAATTGATTCCTTTGCCGATCAGATTTTAAAACTGAATCCAGATTCTTTTTTGAGTCTAAAAATTTCTGAAATTAAAAATGTATTGCGAAGAAAAGAACTTTCTGTTAAGTTGGAATCAGTGGTTACAATCGATCAACCTTTTAAGTGTTTGGTCACTTATCGTAATGTTTTTAGTCATAAATTTCGTTTGTATAAATCTGAAAATTCAGATTGCAGGGATTTTCAACCTGTTTGGTCTGAAGCCGATATTAAGATATTGTATAAAACAAAACCATTTAAAGAATGGAACGAGACATGGCCGCAAAGCTCAGATTTTAAAAAGCATCGGGTTGAATTAAAATTGGATGGCCTTAAAGCAGGGTATTATTTGCTGACATCTGATTCCTTGGTAGATACAGAATTTCATTCAAGAATCTTGCTTTTTCAGGTGAGTGATCTTTCGGCTGTGACCCTACAAAATACGAATGTAGAGAAGAAATTTTTCATATTAAACCGCGTCACTGGTGCACCCATAAAAGGAGCCACTGTTCAATTCTATTCTTACAATAACGGTAGAATGCACAATGGCGATCCTTGTTTCTCTGTCCATACGATTAAGTCAAATGAAGATGGCTCCGTCATTGTTAAAAAGCCCAATTATCATAAGTATAAAGTAAGCTTTAAAAAGGATGTCTTGTGGGGGATCGATTGGTTTTACGACCATGGAAAGCAGCAAGATGTGGACTACACCCAAGCACATTTTTTTACGGATAGATCGATTTATCGTCCTGGCCAAATTGTTCATTTTAAAGTACTCTATACAAAATACAATTCTAAGAATAATTTTCCGAAAATTGTCGCCAATGAAAAACTCGAAATTGTTTTTCGAAATGCGAACTATCAGGAAATAGGAAGACAGCATGTGCGCACCAATGAATTTGGAACAGCCAGTGGCAGCTTTGTGATACCCATTGGTGGATTAAAGGGTGCTTACTCTATTCAAACGGTCAATGGCGGGACTGGTATTCAAGTAGAAGAGTACAAACGCCCCAATTTTGAAGTTAAACTTGATTCTTCTTTTGGCAAAGTCAAATTAGGTGACGAGGTTCAAGTGAAGGGTGCCGTAATAAGTTACAGCGGTGTGCCAGTGGCGCATTCAAAAATTCAATTTAAGGTGTATTTTTCTGTCTATTGGGATTTCTTTAATATTTTTAGAGGCTCAAAGATGTTTTTTCCACCTGCCAGAAGGATTTTATTGACTTCTGGTTCGGCAGAATCTTTATTGGATGGAACATTTTCTTTTCAATTTTTAGCCAGTAAATCGGATGATTTGAAGCATGGTATTCAGTATTTCGAGATTGAAGTGGACGCTGTGGACCCAAATGGAGAAACGCAATCTACATCAAGTGCTTTTTCCTTGTCCAATCAATCTGTATTCATTCACACAGAGTTGAAAGATTGGATGATTTTAGATTCTTTGCAACAATCAAAAGTAATTATAAATAATATACAAGGTCAACCAGTTCTTTCTAATGTTCAGGTTCAAATTTATGAACTTAAAACGCCTGATCAACATTTAAAAGCCAGAGTCTGGGAAAAACCTGACGTGTTTAAGTACAGTTTGACCCAACACCAGAATTGGTTTCCCAGGGATGTTTATGACAATGAAGATCAATTGGAGGGAATGGAGATTGGAGGGAAGATATTTGAAAGTGAATTTACTCAAGTAAAAGAATTCAATTTGAACCTTAAGGAAATTTTAAAAAATCGGAAAAACGTAAAATGTGTTATTACTGCAAATCGAGGAACGAAAGATGAATCTGTTTATATCAAGCATTTCTCTGTTTTTTCAAAGGGAGAGAATTTAAATTCCATCAAACCCTATGCTTTTACCTTAGCCCCAACCCTGAATCAAGGTGATAAACTGATTGTAGGGCTGACAGGTCCCAATACCAAACTTCATTATTACACTCAATTTTCTTCGAGGGATTCACGCAAGTCAGAGTGGAAATTTCTTCGGGATCAATCTGTTCTTGAATATCCAGTCCTTGATCAAGAAGCTGGACATGTCTTTTGGAGTGGATTTACGATCCTGGACAATAGAATGTATCCGTTTAATATTTCTGTGGAAGTGCCATGGAAAAATAAAAACATAGAAATTAATACTGTAACATTTAGAGATAGAATGCTGCCAGGGAGTCAGGAAATTTGGTCATTTAGTCTTAATTCAGTCGTGAAGGAAGATACTGGTTTTGAGATGCTTGCCTCAATGTATGACGCATCTCTAGATCAGATTTTACCATTTGCGTGGAACCATTCATTCTGGCCTGATTTTTATGCGGCTACTCATATTTCATCCAGCAATTTTGGGTCGGAGTATTTGGCTTTACAATCAGAACAGGGGTCAATTCTTTCTTGGCGAAATGGTCTTTCAAGGACGCATTATTCTTTACCTGATTTAGCGCAAAATTATTCTGATTTCCGAATGTTAAAATCTCATGCAGCCGGAGTGGCTGATCGAAGTGCTGCTCCGATGGCTTCCGAAAGTGCGGTGGAGGCTTTTGCGGAAAATGAGCAAATAAAAAACCACGATGGGATAGAAGAGACAAATAAAGTTAAAAAGGAGGAAGTCCCCACCAGAACCAATTTAAATGAAACCGTTTTCTTTTATCCGCATTTAAAGTCCGATAACACGGGTAAGGTTGAGTTTCAATTTAAAATGAATGAGGCATTGACGAGGTGGAAACTTCAGTTATTTGCTCACTCCAAAGATATGAAAACTGGATATAAATCGCTTGAAGTGATTACCAGTAAGCCGGTTCAGATTAAACCTTTTTATCCTAGATTTTTAAGACAGGGAGATCAAATGGAACTGCGTGCTACAGTGAGTAATTTGTCTGAAACTAGCATCATTGGTACGGCTAAATTGGAAATTTTAAATGCTTCCAATCTGCAAAATATTTCGGATCAGTTTAATATTAAACAAAGCAATGATCAGGTCCAAATACAAATTGGTCAATCAGAAACTCTGGTTTGGAAATTGAAAGTGCCGGAAGAGATGACAAATGCGGTGATCTTAAGATACAGTGTGGTGTCTGGCCAACACAAGGATGGAGAAGAGAAGAGTGTGACAGTGGTATCCAATCGGAAATTATTGACACAAACCTTGGCCATGCATGTTCCGGCAAAATCTACAAAAGAGTATAACTTTACTGGGATAAACAATGCATTTGCACCGGGCGCTAAGCCTCATAATTTTACCATTGAATTTAGTTCTAATCCTGTTTGGTACGCCATTCAGACGCTGCCATATTTGTCTGATTATCCTCACGAATGTAGTGAGCAATTGATGAGTCAAATATTTGCCAATTCGATTGGTTCGCATATCATTGAGAAAATGCCAAGGGTTAAAATGGTACTTCAAAGATTGTTGGAAGATGGTCAGCAACTTTCTCCTTTGTTAAAAAATCAAGAGCTAAAATCTGCTTTAATTGCAGAAACTCCTTGGGTTTTGGAAGCAGAATCAGAGAGTGAGCAGATAAGGAGAGTAGCATTGTTAATGGATTATAATTTAATGAATCAACAAGTTAAATCTTCTATAAATAAACTAAAGCAAAGACAAAATTCAGACGGATCTTTTTCGTGGTTTCCGGGTACCTGGCCAGATCGGACTATCACACAACATATTGTAAGTCAAATTGCGCATTTGCAAAAACTGGGAGTGATTGATAAGGGAGAAGGTGATTTACAAAGTATCGTCCTTAAAGCTTCAAAATTTTTAGATCAATCAATTCAGGAAGATTATAATCGCATCGAGAAATTGGTGAAGGAAGGAAAAGCCAAATGGGAAGATCAGCACATTTCTGCACTCCAAGTTCAATATTTGTATGCGACGAGTTATTATCCGGATTGGTTTTCAAAAATTAAGTCGACAGCAGCCGTAAAATTTTGGATGGAACAAATGAATGTTTATTGGAGAAAGATGAACATATATGATCAGGCCATGTGTGCCTTGGTTTTTCATCGGAGTAAGAATCAGACGAACTCTTTATTGATTATTGAGTCATTGCGCCAAAGATCCATTCAACATGCTGAATTGGGAATGTATTGGAAGATACCAAGAAGTTATTATTGGAACCAACTGCCAATAGAAACTCAGGCAATGTTGATTGAAGCCTTTTACGAAATCACCAAAGATGTAAAATCCTGTGATCAAATGAAATTGTGGTTGCTTAAAAATAAGCAGACGCAACATTGGGGAACGACCAAAGCCACTTCGCTGGCTGTGTATGCCATCTTGCAATATGCCACGGATTGGACGAGCGAAAGTCAGGAAACAAAAATCAGTTTAAACAATCAGGTCTTGGTTCCAAAAGATCAATTGGCGGGAAGTTTATATTTTAAGGAAAAATTTGAATCTTCCCAATTGAAGAAAGAGTTGGCCAAAATAAAAGCAGTGAATCCCAACCCACATGCTTCCTGGGGTGCTGCGTATGTTCAATATTGGCAAGATTTGGATCAGATAAAAGATGATTTTGGTTCCGGATTGTCTATTTCTCAGGAGCTGTTTAAGAAAGTCATCATTGACCAAAAAGAAAAATTGATTCCTATCAAAGGAAAAGAAAAATTATTGAAAGGAGATTTAGTAACAGTGCGATGTGTGATTAAATCTGATCGGCCGATGGAGTATGTACATTTAAAATTGATGCGTGCAAGTGGGCTTGAATTGATAGGACAATTGTCAGGATACGAATGGAAATCTGGTCTTGGTTATTATAAATCTCCTGGAGATTTGTCCACGGATTTTTTCATTTCCTTTTTACCGTCCGGAACATTTGTTTTTGAGTATGAACTGAGAGCTGCATTTACCGGATCTTTTTCCAATGGAGTGTCCACCATTCAATGCATGTATGCACCGGAATTCAATGCCAACAGCAAAGGAATATCATTAAACATCGATTAATTTACTTTATTGGTCTAAGATTGATAACTGGAATCTTTTGTATCTCTTATCTTTGAAAAAAAATAAAATGGAAGAAAAATCTAAAGCCAATCAATCTGAAGATGTCATTCGCAATCACGTGATGTGGGCCATGGGGGCCGGTTTAATCTGGGTCCCGGTCGTTGACTTTTTGGCCGTATCTGCTATCCAATTGGATATGATTCGGCAACTGTGTAAAATACATGGCAAGGATTTTGGAGAAAATCAAGGAAAAGCCATCATCACAGCACTTACTTCATCTGGTGCATCAAAAATAGCTTCAAGAGCTGTAAAATTTATTCCCGGTATCGGGACAATTCTGGGGGGGATTACTATGTCGGCTATGAGCGGAGCATCTACCTATGCAATGGGTCAGGTTTTTAAAAAACACCTGGAAGATGGAGGCACCATTCTCGATTTTGATCCTAAGGCTTTCCAGAAGAAGTACGATGAGTGGTTTGAAAAAGGAAAGGAATACGCTGAAAATCTTAGTAAAGCAAAGAAGGCAGAAAGGACTGAGACTCAAGAAACAGCGCAAAGCTCGGCAAGTAATAATGACAAAACCAGATCTGCGATTGACCAGTTAAAAGACATTGCAGAGTTGAAGGAAAAAGGGCTTCTTTCAGAAGAAGAATACCAGCAGTTTAAAAAGAAGATAATGGGGGATGCTTGAGGGCGTTAAGGAATTATTCGGATAATCCTGCCAAGTTGGTGTTGAAGCTCAAAACCAGACATTAAATCTATTTTGGCATTTTTGACTTACTTAAATTAACTCATTTTCAAATAATCAGTATAGAACAACATAGTGTATCCTTTCCTCTGTCCTACTTTTTGTCGCGCAAAAAGTAGCAAAAACGCAGCCTTTCTAAAAGGCGGCGGGTCTTTTTGCAGCGCTAATCTTTAACCTCCGTTTCTTAAATCCAACGCTGTTGAGCAGATTTTGGGTGCTGGATTTTGTCGTTACTTAAGTGTCACTTTCCGAAAATTAATTTAACCAATTCCCTCAATAAAATTTTTTCTAAGTAACGACAAAATAAGGCACAAAGCAATACCTTCCATCATGTGATTAACTCTTGGATCTTCATACTTGCCATGTAAATTTCATCGCCAAAATCTGCCTCTTTGGCGCCGCTGGTTTAGAAAGGCTATTTAAAATCAGAGCTTTATCTAAATACAACTATATCCAAATTTCCAAATTAAATTCTTTAACCGCTGGTTTAGCAAGGCTCATTTACAAGTCGGCGATAAATTATCAAAAATTCATTCTTCAATTTTCTAATTAACTAATTCTCTAATTTTCTAATTGAATTCTTAACGCAGTTTTATAGACTTCCAAACAACGTTTCCTAGCAAACTCATGATCGATGACTGGATTGGGATATGACTGGCTGTCAAATTCAGGGACCCATTTTTTAATGTATTCAAATTGAGGATCAAACTTTTTTTGCTGAGCCGTCGGATTAAAAATTCTAAAGTATGGTGCGGCATCTGTTCCCGATCCAGCCGCCCACTGCCAGCCTCCGTTGTTACTTGCCAAATCGAAGTCCAATAATTTTTTAGCGAAGTATGCCTCACCCCATCGCCAGTCGATTAACAGATGTTTTACCAAAAAACTAGCCGTGATCATACGCAATCTGTTGTGCATCAAACCAATATTGTTTAATTCTCTCATTCCAGCATCGACCATGGGATATCCTGTTTTGCCCTCACACCAAGCTTGAAATTGACTTTCATTGTTCACCCATTTTATTTGGTCGTAAGCTTTTTTGAAGGAAGAGAATTCGACATGAGGAAATGATTGTAAGATGTAAGAATAAAACTCACGCCAGATCAATTCACTAACATAAGTTTGGTCCGTTTGCCAAACCTCTCTTAGAAGTTCTCTGATTCCAATGGTTCCGAATCTTAAATGGATTCCCATTTTACTAGTGGCATCTAAATGTGGAAAGTCTCTTGAAATACTGTATTTTTTTATGATACTTTGATCAATTTTTGAAGACGGAAACACTGATCTTGCCGGCAAAAATCCCAGATCTTTCAAGTCCATTAAAGTTGTGGGAGTAAATTTTAAGAAAGGAGAATGGGGCAAGTTAATTGAATAATCCTTAAAACATTCCTCTACACCAATTTGCCTTATCTTGTTTAACCAGGCATTCTTAAACGGCGTGAAGATTGTGTAAGGAGTTCCATCTGATTTCCTTACTTCGTTAGACTCAAATATTATATGGTCTTTAAAGGAATGGAAAGTTATTTTTTGTTGGATGCATATCTCTTTTATCTTTTCGTCCCTTGATTTTGCATAAGATTCATAATCCCTGTTAAAATATATTCCATTTAGTTGATACTGCTTGATCCACATAGGCCACAATTCTTCAGGCTTGCCGTGTCCAATGACCAAATCAGAACCAAGCATTTGCAATCTGGATTTGATGTTTTGAATGGAGTGATAAATAAATCCCACTCTTGCATCCATTTCATCCTCTATCTTGGAAAGAATATGGCTGTCAAAAACAAAAAAACAAATAACCTGATGTCCAGAACCAAGAGCTTCATGTAAGGCCCGGTTATCGCTTAGTCGCAAATCCCTTCTAAACCAGAATGCAGTATTTTTCACAGTGCGAGGAACAGTTTATCTTTACTAAAGTTTAAATAGCTTGTTAATCAGTGTGTTATTGGAAATTATGGTTTATATTTGTGCTAAATAGTTCCTTATGCGGTTATTCATTGTTTTGTTGTTTTTAACTAGTTCTATTTCAGAATCTTGCAAGAACAGTTTGCCCAGCTATTCCAAAGAGCTGTTGGAGGCTGAAGAAAATTTTAATAAAAATCCAACGGAAGAAAATTATACCCAATTCATGACCAAAGTGTTGGAGCACCTTCAGACATCAACAAAGGGAATGGATCAGAGCGAGCTGTTGATTAAGGCCGCAAAAGCAAGTGAGCAATTGAATAAGAAAGATCAGGAAATTATTTTCCTAAACAATATTATCAAGTCCTATCCTAATTTGGAAGGGAACAAGGATCGAATATATAGAATGATTGGATTGCTTCACGGGACCAACAGACACACCACCGGTGATGTAATGGCCGTTTGTTTTATGACTGTTTATCCTGATGACCCAAGGAATGAAGAATTAAAAACAAAAATTCCTAAAGTAGCTTCTCCTCAGGAATATGTCATGGAAATTGCGAGATCAATTTTTGCAGATACCATCACCGGCTTTGATGAATCGAAAGCAAGAACCTATGTCGATGCATGTGAGGCTTATGCCATGACAATGCCAAACGATGCCGAGACTCCGGAGTATTTGTTTAAAGCGGCAGAAACATCCAATACTTTGCGCACGTATGAGAAAAGTTTTTCCTTGTATGACTGGATTATCGATCAGTACCCGAAGCATGATCGTGCACCCGTTTCCCTTTTTATGAAAGGATTTCTTTTTGATGGAACGCTCAAGGATTCAGCCAACGCTGCAAAATATTACAACGAATTTATTCAAAAATATCCGGATAATCAATTTGCCAAAGATGCCAAGTTATTGATGCAGAATTTGGGAAAGTCAGATGAAGAGGTGTTGCAGGAGCTGATGAAAAAAGGGGAAGCTACCCAATAGTCAGAAATCTTATTTTAGTTTTTCAATCACAAATTGATCTGTTGCCGGAATAGGACTTCCTTTGACTTGTGCAATGAGATCGAGGTGAAAAGTAGATTGGACTCCTCGGATTGTTTTTGCAAATCCGGTCAAAGGGGATAGCCATGGATTGGATTCCTTGAGTTTGTCAATTTTTGATTTAATTAAAGTGTATTCAAGGCCAAAGTTTATCTCACATACAGAATTTTGTTGCAATTCGATGGGTTCATCTAATTTCTTAAGACCCAGGATAAATTCATTTTTTGTATGCTTTTTGGATCTTCCTGATTTATAGGTTTCTTTTAAATAAATGTCAATTTCTTTGATGGTGGCCTTCTGAAAAGTTGAAATAGAAAGTGTGGCTTGAATCAGGCCCGGTACCGAAGTATTTACATTCTTGATTTCGATTTTAGGACCTTCAATGCCCAAAAGAGATTTTAGTTTGCCTATCATGAATCAAAAATAAGCAGAGATGGACAATGGAATTGTAAATTATCGACCAGTTCAAATTAATTTTAGATCAGATAAATCTTCGGTGCCATGAATCTTTTAAAGGCTTTAGCCAGGAGTGGATAAATTTGTACTTTGTATCTACCAAATTGTCAAAAAACAAGGTATCCAGGTTGATGATTCCTTTTTCCAGAAAGTCATTAAGTTCCACTGATTTTACCAAATGAATTTGATCCTGATCTAAGTACTGAAAATTCATTCGATTGAAAAAATCAATTTGATATTCTTCGCCCAGCTTCCTAATAAAGCGGACGGATTCATCGATGGAACATCCGGAAGCGCCAGCCTGAGTCTGGTCGACCACCAGCACGACCATATTATTGTGCATGATTCCTCCTGTGGCTTTTAAATGTGAACCATGACTAGCCCAGCTTTTACTAAAAGATTGAATGCTGTGATGAATTTGAGGAATTAAATCATCGGGCAAAATTTTATCTGCTGCATAAATCCAAATTTTGGATTCATCTGAAAATGCCAATAGATCCATCATTCACTTATCTCATTTTATGCAGTACCATTTCTGATAAATCGTACACCATCATTTGTTCTTGCTTTTCTTTGGCTTTGATCCCATCCTGAAGCATGGTCATGCAAAATGGACAATTGGAAACCACGATTGCAGATTGTGTTTCGATGGCGTCTTCTATCCGCTCTTCATTGATTCTCTTTTCTCCTTTTTCGTCTTCTTTAAACATCTGCGCGCCACCTGCACCGCAGCAAAGACCATTTTGGCGGGATCTTTTCATCTCTCTGATCTCCAATTTCAGATGATCGATCACCTGCCTTGGAGCTTCATACATTCCGTTGACTCTTCCCAAATAACAAGAGTCATGATATGTTACGGATTCAGTGGATCGATCTTCTTTAACTTTAATTTTGCCCAAGGACAATAATTCTTCCAAATATTGACTGTGATGCATGACTTCATATTTGCCACCCAGTTCAGGGTATTCGTTCGCGATGGTGTTAAAACAATGAGGACAGGTACATACAATTTTTTTAACCTGATACTGGTTTAGTGTTTCAATATTTTGGAGCGCGAGAATCTGAAACAGGAATTCATTGCCAGCTCTTCTGGCCGGATCTCCTGTGCATTTTTCTTCATTGCCCAATATGGCAAATTTGATTTCTGCTTTGGTGAGAATTTCTGCAAATGCACGGGAAACTTTTTGAGCACGCGCGTCATAAGAACCGGCACATCCTACCCAAAATAAGACCTCAAAAGTTTCTCCTTGTGAAAAATATTCTGCGGCTGTTTTAATTGGAATCATTTTACTTTAATTGGATTTAAGATTTGGTCCAGCTGTCTCTGGTTTCAGGAATTTGCCAAACCGACTGGGTGTTTTCAAGACTGTTGAACATACTCATCCATTCAGAAGGGCCACCAGAGTTCATCAAAATATCGTATCTTCTCAAGGCCAGAATGGGCTCCAAAGGATTGATCAATACAGGACAGGCTTCTACGCAAGCATTGCAACTCGTACATGCATAAATTTCTTCCCGACTAATGTAGTCAAAGAGATTTTTGCCATCGTTGCATTCCCCATTGGGTTTTGGCTGCTTCGAAATTTCTTCCATTCGATCCCGAATGTCCATCACTATTTTTCGAGGGCTAAGTTTTTTACCGGTCAGATTAGCTGGACAAACTGCGGTGCATCTTCCACATTCAGTACAGCTATAAGCTCCGATCAATGTCCGCTTGGTAAGGTGGAAAATGTCAGCTGCCCCAAATATTTCCGTTTGATCTTGTATTTCTTTAGGAGATAGACCTACCATGGATCTTGCTTCATTTTCAATTACCGGAATATTAGACATTTTACCCCTGGAATCTTGGTTGCTAAGGTAAGCATTTGGGAATGCCAGAAAAATATGAAGATGCTTTGAGAATGGGAGATAGAGAATAAAACCATAGATGACAAAAAGATGCAACCACCAACCCATTCGCTCTAACCATATCAGCCAATCTTGTGGAAATTGGCCAAGCAACGACGCCCCAATAAAAGAAGAGATGTATAGTTTTCCCGTGGAAGGGTAATGTTGGGGATCTAAGTTTTGCAAAATTTGATCTGAACTATTCATTACAAAAATTCCAGCAATGAGTAAAATTTCACCCATTAGAATCAGATTTGCATCCAGACTGGGCCATCCCTTCATTTCAGGTTTTTGGAACCTGATCAACTTTAAGATATTTCTTCGGTATAAGAATATGAAAGTGCTGATAAACGCCAGGAAAGAAAGTATTTCAATGCTATTAATCAAGAAATTATAAAATGAACCCAGCGCATGGGCAAAGATTCGGTGCTCTCCTGTAAATCCATCCATGAGAATTTCAAGGAGTTCAATTTGGGTAAGCGCAAAAGCCAAATAGATAAAAAGATGAAAAATTCCGGACACCGGCTTGTTAAACATTTTCTTTTGACCCAATGCAAATAAAATCATATTTTTAAGCCCTGTAATAGAATTATGTTTTTCGTTTTCAGTGATTCCTAGTGAAATATTTTTATAAATCTGGAGAAATCGTCCATAAGCTATGTAAAAGACCAAACCGCTTAAGATCGAGAAGAATAGGATTTGCAACATAACTAAAAGGGATTAGTAAAAAATATCCAATTTTGTCTTTTTAGAAACATGAGCCAAAATACCATGATAATTTTAAATCAGGATCAAATTAATAAAAAAATCCAAAGAATGGCCATAGAGATCTATGAAAAACATTCTGAGCGGGATGTGGTCTATTTTTTAGGAATCAATCAAAAGGGGTACTTTTTGGCAAATCAAATCAGAAAGGAACTTGAAAAATTGAGTCCGCTGAAGACCAATTTGTACCGATTGTCCATTAGTCCTTCTGATCCGCTTTCCACCGAAGTATCTATGGAAATCCAAGCATCTGTGCTTAAAAAACAAGCCGTAATCATCGTAGATGACGTGATGAATTCAGGCCGAACGCTTTTTTATAGTTTTAAGGGTTTAGCCAATGCATTGCCAGCCTCTGTGGAAGTATGTGTTTTGGTACTTCGAATGCACAAATCATTCCCGGTACATGTGGATTATTATGGAATGCGACTTGCTACTACGATTAAACAAGACATCGAAGTTGTTTTCCAAAAGGAAATTGCGACAGAAGCGAAAATGTATTGAGTTGGAACTTATTCCCAATCTACTACTTTTTTTACAATCATTTTCTTATAAACTGAAGCTTTTATTTTTTATTAATAGGAGGTTGAAAGTATTTATTATTTAATTCAAAATTTCTTTTAATTTCAAGCTGAGCTTTTTATTACGGAGTGAAACATCTTAATTTTTTAATGAACACTGTTGACAAAAGAGCCAAAAGTCGTTATGGCGATGTGATACAAAAGATTATGCCATGGCATGAAAAACACCTGTCATGTGGAGTAGGGACGGGTAGTATGGAGCATCAGATCATTCAGTAAGTAAATGTGCCGATAATTCAAAGAATTCAAATGATTTGACAATGATCCTTGTGATCACTTCACTCTCCCTCAAAAATAACTGACCCCACCCTAATCATCGTGGCACCCTCTTCAAGAGCTATTTGATAATCTGATGACATGCCCATAGAGACTTCGTTAAATTCAGATTGGTTTTGAAAAAAGTTCTTTTTTAGTTCGATGAAATGGGAGTACAAGTTTTTAAATTCTTGTCTTGTGTTTTGTGCGGCTAGACTTCCAATGCCCATGACACCTCTGATACGAATGGCATCCAATTGTTCCCATGGATCTTGCTCCAAAGAGCGAATTAAATCATCCCAGAGAAATCCTGATTTTTCCTGATCATTTGATATTTTAATTTGAATCAGTAGATCCGTGGTTTTATGCTGTTTTTTAGATTCTTTTTGGATGGTTTGGGCTAGTTTAAAGCTATCCAATGAATGGATCAAGCTGCATACCTGTATAGCATCCTTTGCCTTGTTGCTTTGTAAATGGCCAATGAGATGCCATTCTATGTCTTTTGGTAAACTTTGCTGATTCTTAAGTAGCGATTGCACCTTGTTTTCCGCAAACAATCTCTGACCTTCATTGTAAATTTTTAAAATGGAGCCGGGGGCTTGGTTTTTAGACACCACCAATAGCTTCGCTCTGTAGGATTCGCATTGTTTTAATATTTGATGGTAATCTGCAATCATTGTTTTGTAATCAACTGAATGGGGTAAATATGGGTTTGCTCGAGTGGATTCATAGCATTGATCAGGGCAAATTTTTCAAATCGGGTTAAATCCTGTAGCCTGATCTCAATTTCTTGGATTTTTTTTTGTTGTAATAAAACGGCCCTCATGGTGCCCTCCAATAGACAATGACTTGGAGTGAACCATTTGCTACCATCATAAAAAACCAGATTTGCATTCGTTGCATCGGTCAAAAAATTGTTTTTAAGTATTATGATTTCTGTGTCAGATGGTAAGCCTTTCTTTAGATAATTAAAACTCTGACGATCTGAATATTTGTAGGTATAATTCAATGAATTGCAAGGTACGAGGTAAATCTTATGCAATAACTTGGATTGATATTTTGTCTGTTCAAATTGATGACTATTCTCATTGTAAAGGAATTTAAGTTTATAATGCCCGGTGAGAGCAAAGGTCTTTGTATCCAGTTCTGCTGACAGGGTATGGGGATTGTGATCTGGATAAAAAAAATGAAAGGTCCGATTGATTCTGGCCTGGTGCATCTCCAGATTTTCCAATCTGCCATTTCTCAAACTGATGGATTCAAAAAATGGGTACATATACCTTGTTTAACATTTCCTGGTATTCTTTTTCTGGATCGGCATCATGCGTTATTCCTCCGCCTGACTTAAAGACCAGTTTTCCGTTGTTTTGTTCTATGAATCGAATCATAACAGCACTTTCCAATTTAGTTTTCGTACCTATTCCAAAAATGCCGGTGTAAAATCCTCGGTCGTGTCTTTCGATCTGCTGGATAATTTCAATGGTTTTTTTCTTCGGGGCTCCCGTTACCGAACCTGCAGGCAACAATTGATCCAACAGCGAACCAAAATTTTGAATATATTCATCGCGCAATTCTCCCTCAATTTGACTACTCATCTGGATCAATTCCCCTTGATTTGTTTTGATGGTCTCTAAATATTTGAATTTGGATACAATGACATTTTTGGCCACAATATGAAGGTCATTTCGGAGTAAGTCTATAATCGTATAGTGTTCTGCATCTTCTTTGGGATCTTCCAGCAAAATTGTCGCAGCATCTGGTCTGTCAGCCAAGATAGTACCTTTCATGGGAAAAGTGCTTATTTTACCATCTTCAATTCTTACGAAACACTCTGGCGAAAATACCACAAAATGATCCCTGATCCACAATTTATATTTTGCATTTGCCATTTCATAGATTTCCAATAATGAAAATTCTGTTTGAATGTCTGTGCTGCAAGTCAAATTGGTCAAATAGGTATTTCCACTTTGAATTTCCAATTGAAGTGAATGGAACATCTCTTTAAAACAATCATAATGAATGGGTGCTGGATTTAATTGTATTTTATGGGATGCCGGACTTGAAAATTGCCTGTTTTGATTTATATTGAACCGGACAAGTTTTTCATCCAGCAAATCGATTGGTTCACAAAATCCTTTGGTTTTTGCAAAATTGACCACAAAAAGAAATGGTCTGTCTTCTTTCTGGTATTGCGCAATGGCTTGGATGGTTTGTCGGTAGGATTGGAAGGGAGGCATTCGGCAAAAATAGCTAATTTTACCCTTGTAAAATGCGTTCCATTGATTGAGAAAGAAGTGATTGTTATTGACCATGAGGACTCCTTTACGTATAATTTGGTGGGCTTGATTGAAAACTCTGGTGCCAGTGCTTTGGTGTTGGCATATAAGCAGATTCCATACTTCGATTTTTCCGAATTCCAACACATTATACTTTCTCCTGGTCCAGGTACTCCGGAAAATTATCCATTGACAATCAAGTGGATAGGGGAGAATTTTCGTACAAAAAAAATTCTGGGAATTTGTCTGGGCCATCAAATATTGGGCTGTTACTTTGGTTTAGATTTAATACATCAGGATAAGGTGGTGCACGGTAAGCGCAAACACTGCTTTCGAACCAATGAAAATTTCTGTACTTCCATTTCTTCCTTGCCTTCATCCTTTAAGGTGGGATTGTACCATAGCTGGTATGTATCAAGGCCATCAGAGGACAGTCCTCTGATTTTGAGTTGTGAGTTGGAAGATGGTCAAACCATGGGTTTGGTGCACAGATCCCATTCGATTGAAAGTTACCAGTTTCATCCAGAATCTTATATGACAGAACACGGACATGAATTGATGCAAAGCTGGCTGTTTCGATGAAAATGCATGTCCAATTTCTTGTTTTCCTGTTCTTACAGCTACCCCTTGCCAATTCTCAGGTAAAGGGAATTGTTCGGGGACAAAATGGTGAAGCTCTTTCATTTGCAAGTATCTATTTAAAATCAGGATCAACAGGCACTACTTCTAATCTGGATGGAAATTTCGAACTATACCTGCCTGCTGGAAAGCATCAATTGGTTTTTCAGTACACAGGTTACCAAAAGGCGGTTAAAGAGTTGAATTATGATGGGACCGCAGTTTGGATTGAAATGGATTTGGTGCCTTTGGTTTATGAACTAAAGGAAGTAGAATTTATAGCCAGCCGTGAGGATCCTGCTTATGCAATCATGCGCGCTGCCATCAAAAACCGAAAGAAGTATGAGTACCATAGCAGACCTTATCAATGCAAATCGTATTCAAAAGGAATGTTTAAAATTGTGGACGCACCCGATAAAATATTTGGCACTTCCTTGGGAAATATGAACGGTCATCTGGATTCCAACAGACAGGGAATCCTTTATTTGTCAGAAGCGGTAACTCAGATTTATTTTCAACCTCCTGATATTTTCCATGAAAAAATGCTGGCCTCGAAAGTAGCAGGTTCAGACAATGGTTTTTCCATAAATTGGGCATCTGCCATCAGTTTGAATCTATACAACAATTTTTCTAGTTTTGGAAAAGCAGTAATTTCTCCGGTAGCCGATTTTGCAATGAGTCATTATAAATACAGATTGGAAGGTAGTTTTAAAGATACTGACAGCAGTGATTATTTCAAGATCAAAATCACACCCAGGTTTGAATATGACGCTACCTGGCAGGGATATATTTATATTACAGACAAAGAATTTAGTATTTATGGTTTCGATGGTTTTGTTTTGGGAAAACAGATCAAACAGGAATTATTTGATACGATTTTCTTAAGACAGGAATTCATTCCATTACCTTCTGAGAAAGTAAGGAAAATTCAAACCCAGCATTATAAAGTCAGCGGCAAGTTTTTGGGCATTAAAGTTCTCGGAAGTTTTAGTCTGAGTTTTTCAGATTATGCATTTGGAGATTCAGATATTAAAGTAAATAGGTCAGAAATTTTTGAGGTTTTGGATGGAGCCAATGTCCAAAAGCAAGAATTCTGGGATTCTGTCAGAACAATCCCACTTACCTCTGAGGAACTGGTGAATTACCACTTTAAGGACAGCATTAAGTTATACAAGTCCACCGATCAATACAAGGACAGCATAGACAGAATTAGGAATCGCATCAAGCCAATTCATATCCTGACTGGGTATCGGTACGTCCTCAGTAAAAAACGGTTTAACATTAGCACCAATGGTTTATTGGATTGGATCAGTTTTAATCCAGTACAAGGTATGGTACTCGATCCCGAAATTGATTTTGTAAATTACCTGAAAAAATATTTTAACTATCAAAGGATTGGATTGACTTTAAAACCCAATTATGGATTTGGTGAGGATCGTTTTAGGGTTTCCGCACATGTTTATTACCAATATAACAATGTCCGAAAGTCGGTTTTCCAAATCTCAGGAGGCTCTCAGACTTCAGAATTCCACAATCGCGAAGGAGTCGAGGGATTGTACAATACTTTCTCCAGTTTATATTTAAAAGTAAATTATCTCAAGCTTTTTGATCAAAAATTTGTGCATCTGTATTATGGAACCGATTTGAATTATACGCATCGAATCCAATTGAATGCTGGATTTTACCAACGACAGAATTTGGGCAATCATACTGACTATCATTGGTCTAAGCGGGATCAAGGGTATTTACCCAACCATGCAATAAATTTTCAAGATAGTGTGCTATGGTTGGATCACAAATCAGTTCTGAAAGCAGGGGTGGTATGGAGAATTCAACCCGGAATGAAAGTGTGGAAGACTCCGGATGGTGTAGAAAAAATAGGAAGCGAATGGCCATTTTTCGAATTTAATTATCAAAATCTTTATTATCCCCATCAGAATTTATATGTTGGAATCTTTGGTCTGAATTCATCTTATACCACGAGTCCAAGTCGTTTTGGTGAGCTGACTTTTTACACATACGGAAAATGGCGGTTTGGAAAAAATCCGCCGGATGTTCCCGATCGCTTTTATTCCAATTCCATTCCCTTTGGATTTTACCAGATATCGGAAAACCCTAACTCCACTCTTGGTTTGAGACCTTATGACATCATTGCGTCACAATATTTATTGGAAGGAGGAATTGATTGGAATTTTAAAGGTTTGGCTTTGGATCGCATTCCATTTATTAATAGACTTGGTCTGGAAGAACTTGTCAGACTTCATTCTGTTATCTATGATCAGGCTACTGTTTATACTGAGATTTCATTTGGATTGGGAAATATTGGTTATAAGATATTTAGAATTTTCAGAGTGGATTTTGTAAAGACCTTTGGATCATCGAGCCAATCATTGAACTATTTTAAAGTAGGAATGTCAAAAACATTTTCGGCCGGATGATGAGATTAATTTTTGCCGTGTTTTTCGGATGCACTTTGTGTGCTATGTTGACCTCTTGTTTTTCAGCAACCAAGATCAAGTCAGGATGGCAAGCATTTGAATTTCAACAATATGCAATAGGGATACCCTACTTTCTAAAAGAATACGAAGAATCTAAAAATCCGGGCACAAAAGCCAAAATTGCATTTTACCTTGGAGAGTCTTATACAAGAATGGGTCAGTTTAGAAACAGTATTAGCTGGTATAAAAAGAGTCATGATCTGGGATTTGGACCTCTGTCTCTTGAAAAATATGCCTTTGCCTTAAAATCCAATGAAGATTATGAAGATGCCATCAGAGCATTTTCACTGTTGGCAGAAGAGAGTGGCGCGGCAGCAGTTTATCGAAAAGAAATTAATATATGTAAATTGGCCATTGAATGGAAAAAAAGAGGATCTTCCAGTAATGAAGTTAAAATTGCCCCTTTACTTCAGGTCAATGAATCTGGAGCAAATGACTTTGGGGCTCAATTTCATCCGGACGGAAGTTTGTATTTTTCCAGTGATCGCCTGGGCTCCCGGGGTAATAATAAATATGGATGGAGTGGTCATTTTTTCTTTGATATTTTTCGATTTGATGCAGGTTCTAATAAAGTAGAACAATTACAAGAAAACATCAATACTACCCATCATGAGGGAAGTGTTTGTTTTGATCGTCTTGGTGAGTACCTCTATTTTTCGAGATGCGAAGCCAAGTCAACGGAAGATGCCTTTTGCGACATTTATGTAAGCAAAATTAAAGCAGATTCTGAAGCTGAAATATTGTATTTGCACGATCAGAACTGCAATAATATCCATCCTGCTTTGCACCGATCAGACACTGTGTTGGTTTTTAGCTCTGATAGGAAAAGTGGTCAGGGGCTTTATGATTTGTACTATACTGTTTTCAGAAATGGAGAGTGGTCAATCCCTGTCAATCTCGGAAATACAATCAACACCCCGGGGAATGAAAAATTCCCTACCTGGCATTTAGATACATTGTATTTTTCCTCTGATGCACATCCTGGAATGGGAAGTCTTGATATATTTAAAACCTGGCTTAGTAACTCAGGACAATGGGTTTCTCCTCAAAGGTTGCCGTATCCCATTAATGGCGGAGCAGACGATTATTCTTTGTCCATTGATCCGGTTTTTAAAAAAAATGATTCAATCCTTCAATCAGGAGTTTTTTGCAGCAATCGAATTCCGAACGAGGGGGACAAAATGTTTAGGTTTTATCAAATGCAAGGACAGTCGGATATTGTTGCAGATTCAAATAACCAAGGAAAAATCTTTTGTTTTGTTAATATCTTATTTTACGCACAGCCGCTTTACTATCAAACCAATTTTGAAAAAGCCCTTGATTCTGTGTATATAATAATTGAAGAGAGTGGTGAGAACCTATTTACCAAAGACAAAAATTTGGGTATCGTACAAGTTCAACCTGGGAAAAATTATGTTCTCAAATTTAGTAGAAGGGCTTATTGGCCTACTGAAATGGAAATTAGCATACCTTCTTATCATTTTAGTTTGAAAAGGGACACCAGTATAAACATACAATATACGGTGCGTATGGTTCCTATAGAGTACAACAAGGAATTTGTTTTGGAAAATGTGTATTTCGATTATGATCAATGGTTTTTGAGACCTGAAGCGCAGCAAGCTTTGCAGTCCGTGGTATTTTGGCTAAATGCAAATCCTGAAATCAGATTAAAAATTCAATCACATACCGATTGTCGTGGAGATGAAAAATACAATCTTGATTTAAGCCATAAAAGAGCCCGATCCATACTGGATTTTTTGGTGGGTGAAGGTATTTCCGCTGAGCGTTGTTTTTCTGAAGGATTGGGAGAAAGCGCTTTGGCCGTACCATGTGTTTGTGAATTATGCAATGAGGAACAACATCAGGCCAATCGAAGATCTACATTTATCTTGCTCCGCTGATTCTGTTTAGTTTTTTTGCTTTGAGGTGAATTGGCAAATAATAAATTGAAAATAGCACAAGCATTGCAAATTGACCTGTGAGCAAGTACCAGGGCCAAGGTCCAAGCCAATCCAACAGGCTGGCTGCCTCAGGTTTTCGACATGAATAGAAATAATTTCCACCCGTAAAATAGTTGGCCAACAATGAAAAAGCCAGATAAATATTGGCTCCGATCATAGCGTTTTTTAAATCAACCGGAAACACTTTGTATTCAAGAACAAATAAACCATGCAATACCAAAACAACTAATCCACAATGCTCCAGCCAGTACTTGAAATACTCGGGATGTGGAAACTGCTCTTTGAGATCTGGTGTTAAAATGGCCTGAAAAGTTCCTACCAAAACCCAAAAATAGAGTATGCCGAAAAACCATCTTTTTTTATAATAAGCTTGCAAGGGAAAAATTAAACACAGAAAATTACACAAATGAAAAGGAAAGTGAATGGTTGGATCAAATTTATCTGAAAAGTACAAGTAAATTGATTTGAATAAAACCACGGTGCAAAGAATACAAGAAAAAATTAGCGCAGCGGTATGGTGCATCTGTTTAGACCATTTATTTTTGTATCGGATAATCCAATAGCTAAAAAGGGAAAAGATCAATACTGGTATTAAATGCGTTAATCCAAAGGGTTCAAAACAGTCAGATAATTTGACACTTGATTCCATGTTGCGGTTCAAGCAGTAAAGGTAAATGTTTGTTTTAACAAACATTTAACCCGCGATGGTTTATTTTTGCATGCATTAATTGTCTAAATAAATATGAAATCCTTACTTACGATAGTTATCCTTTTCAGCTGCTTATTTAGAATAGAGGGAAAGCCAGATCCAAAATTATCCAAAATTCTGGCCAAGGTGGAATCTCAGGTTTTGACGGCAAATACTCTTTCCATTGAATTTACTTTAGAGACTACACCTGCTGAAATGAAGAAAATCACTCAGAAAGGTAAAATGGGTATAAAGAAAAATAAGTACTATCTCATTTTACCGGAACAGGAAGTTTATTTTGATGGAAATTCCCAATATACCCATTTAAAAGAAAGAAAAGAAGTTCAAATATCAAGTTCTGATGGGCGGGACTTCCCATTTCACCCAATTGCATTGGCGGGCTTGTACAAGAAAGGGCAATACGACTATCGCTTGGAATCAGAGAACAATGAATATTGGGTAGTAGATTTCAAGCCTTTGGATAAAAAAGCGGAATATTTTAAGGTGAAGCTTCATATTTCAAAGAAAAATTATCAAATGGCGGAAGTTCAAATTTTTGAGAAAAACGGGGATCGACATAAACTCGTTTTTCATTCCATGAATTTTAATAAAAGCCTTGAAGACAGTCTTTTTGTATTGAATGTCAATAAATTACAAAATGTAAGGGTAGAGGACCTCAGGTGATTTCAAAATCTTTCCTTTGTTATCAGCAAGAGTGATACTTTTGTTTTCGAATGAATATTAAGTCCAATCTAGCCCGCGCCACCGCTCAAGTGGTATGTAAGCGAGAGGAAAGGCTTTCCAGCCTTGCAATAGCAAAGCAAAATATTATTTTTAAATCCCTTATCACCAAAGGCTCCAAAACAAAGTTTGGAAAAGAGCATGAATTTGAAGGTATTAAGAACCATTCTGATTTCTGCAATAAAGTCCCCATCAGAGATTATGAGGGGCTAAAAGGCTATTTTGACCATGTGCGCGAAGGTTATCCTGATATATTGTGGCCGGGCAAACCGAAATATTTGGCCAAGACCTCTGGGACAACGAGTGGAGCCAAGTATATCCCAATTACAAGATCCAGTATTTCCAACCACATCAATTCGGCCAGGAACGCACTTTTTTCTTATGTTTATCATCGACCAAAGACCAAAATATTTGATGGTAAGATGCTGTTCTTGTCTGGTTCGCCGGTGTTAGAAATGGTCAACGGGATTCCGACAGGAAGGCTTTCAGGAATTGTAAACCATGAAATACCTAGCTGGTTTTCCAAGGCTAAGCTTCCTGGAAATGAGCTCAATTCTCTCCAGCCATGGGATTTAAAAGTTGAAAAAATTATAGCTGATCTCTGGAAAAGGGATTTAAGGGTGGTGAGTGGCATACCTCCTTGGATACAAATGTTTTTTGAGAAAATTATTGACTTCAGCGGAAAAAATTCAGTTTGTGATGTATTTCCAAATCTTGAATTATACATTCATGGCGGTGTCAATTATGAACCCTATTCAAATAAGATAAATCAGTTGGCGGGAAAGGAACTCTCATTGTTGGAAACATACCCCGCCAGCGAGGGATTTCTAGCATATCAGGATAATCCGGATGTTGACGCGATGAGACTGGTCTCACAATCAGGTATCTTTTATGAGTTCGTCCCACTATCAGATATCCACCAGCCCAATCCGATCAGACTGCTTTTGCAAGACGTACAAGTGGGTGTAGATTATGCGATTGTCTTGAGTAGCAATGCCGGTTTGTGGGCATATCTGTTGGGGGATGTGATTCGTTTTATAAGCTTAAATCCTTGGCGAATTAAGGTCACCGGCAGGGTAAGCCAATATATTTCAGCTTTTGGTGAACACGTTATTGCAGCAGAAGTAGAAAATTCCATTAGCCATGTGATTCAAGAATTCAAATTAACAATAAACGAATTTACGGTGGCACCTCAGGTTGCACCTCCTGAACAGGGTTCTCCTTACCATGAGTGGTTTATTGAATTTGATGTGATTCCATCCAATTTACACGAAATTGAAACAGCTCTAAATTTCGAAATGTCACGCCAAAATGCGTATTACTCCGATTTGATCAATAATAAGATATTAAGCCCTTTGAAAATTAAGTGCATTCAAAAAGGAGGTTTTAAAAAATACATGATGAGCATTCAACAATACGGTGAACAGTTTAAGGTGAAGCGTCTTTCTAACAATCGGAATATTGCAGAAGCTTTGAAGGAGCTAAATGTTGTAATTTAGAATTTAGGACACACGTACCCATTATTGTCATAATTCCCAATCCAGGTCAATCCCAATTCAAAAGAATGGGTTGGGTTTGAAAAACGTATGGCATCTCTTAAGCCAATGTCATAATGAAGGCCTATGATAAAGCTCTTGATTTCAAATCCCATTTGTAGCCCTAAATCAACAGGAGTAATCAGCTTGTCAGAAGCGACTGAACGAATCGCCACTGCAGTGTGAAATGCAGTTTGGTTTAGACTGTAGAAGGATTTTCGATATCCAGTGCCTAACTGAATAATGGTGTGAGGGCCTTGTGTGCCTACAAAAAGCCTGGGAATGAATTGTTCAAATTTATTGATCTCGTAGATAAAATTAAGGATGGTGTTTGTTCTGATAAGAGCTCTGAAGTCAGAAACACCTCTATAGTTCGGATCATCCAGGTTTTTAAAAAATGAAAAATTGGGTCTAAAAATATAATGAATAGCAGAGGCAGCTTGCAAGTTCCAGCTGGAGGTCAATTCTGTGCTGATCCCAATTCCAATTTTTAAATCAGGGGTCGTATGAATATTTATTGGCAAAATTTCACCGGTTGGGTTATTGTATTCGCTGAGTCCGTCAAATTGATCCTGAAAATAGATATTGTCATAACTCAAGGATCTTTGGAGCAATCCTATACCTAAACCACCAGACAAATAGGTATTTTTTGCTTTGTTCAATTTTTTATAATAGCTAAGTCCAACGCCCATTTCATTTTTATTCCAATCCAATAGTTGGGCGCGATCGGACAAAAAATAAGCGCCAAGTGATAAGTAATCATGTTTGAAATCCTGACTTTTTAAATCAAATTTAATGTCACCTGTAATTCCAAAACTTCTATATGGATTTTCTACGAATCGAACCCAGTGGTCTCTGTTGATTAAACTAACTTTCACAGTTCCCTCAAACATACCGGATAAAACCGGGTTGTAATAGGTTTGAAATAGATTGTACTGCGAAAAACTAACATCTTGTGCTTGTACAGAAAAATGCAAATAGCATGCTATAAAAAAGAAATATTTTAAATTAGAATTGAGAATCATGAAGGTTGAGACGATGATTTGCGCTGTAAAAGTAAACAAAATCGGGAAAATGTGTTTTATCTATTTTACATTGGTGCAATGACTAGCTATCTCGTTTCTCAACCGCTCATACCTTTAAGGTCAAATCCATCTCACAAAAGCGAACAGGTCAATCAATTGCTGTACGGCAGTGAATTTGTTGTTATGAAATCGGCGGGTAGTTGGACTAAGATAAAAAATTTGGAAGACCGCTATGAGGGCTGGATGGATTCTGAAGCTTATATTCCACAGGGAGTTGAGGATTGTATGCTCAATCCATTTGCAATTGCAACGATCCAAATTAATAAAGAGGTCATGCATTTACCCTTTGGGTCCAAAGTGCCGTATCAATTTATAGATCGGTATAAATTGAAAGAATGGCAAGAAAAATTTCAGCTTAACCCAACGGATAAATTACACTACTTTTCGACAGTGTTTCTAAATGCTCCTTACTTATGGGGCGGAAAGACCATTTTTGGGATCGATTGTTCAGGATTAACTCAACTCTATGCAGCATATATGAATGTCCCAATTGCCAGAGACGCCTCTCAGCAAGCTTTGTTGGGTGAGGAAATTCATTTTTCCGAGCGAAGGGAAGGGGATTTTGCATTTTTTATTCAAAACAATGGCCCGATCAGTCATGTCGGGATTCTGTTGAGTCCCTTTGAAATCCTACATTCTTCCGATTTTGTAAGAGTAGATGATTTCAATAGTGAGGGAATTTGCAGAAGGAGTAATGGGAAAATTTCACACCAATTCCATTCAATCAGAAGGGTGCTTAAATTTAATCTAAATAGCCCTAATGATATCGTACTTCGTTAGAACATGGTATCGGTTATTCACATCCTTTGTGATGACCCCTGGTATTTTTTCATTAAAACACTTATTCAGCATACTCATTGGCATATCCATGGGTACCATAGGCATGGGTTCAGACATGATGGAAGCCACATCCTTGTCTGCATTTTGTAATGGATTCTCTAGAATATAGGAGAGAATGGTATTCTCTGAAATAGTCCCCTTGATTTCTCCATTCACCAATACTGGTAATTGGGATATATCCCTGTCCTTCATGATTTTGAGGACTTCCTTAATCTTATCATTCGAGCTGACAGAATAGAACTCTTTGTCTGCTTTGGCATAAACAAGATCAGAAACCTTTTTCTCTGCGTCCAAAAATCCTCTTTCCCTCATCCAGTCATCATTGTAGATTTTTCCTATATACCGACTTCCATGGTCATGAAAAATAAGTACAACGACATCCTCTTTGGATAGTTTATCTTTTAGCTGAATCAATCCTGCCATCGCAGAACCAGCGGAATATCCCAATAGCAGACCTTCTTCCCTGGCTAGACGTCTTGCAGCTAAAGCTGCATCTTTGTCCGTAACTTTTTCAAAAAGATCAATTAACGAAAAATCAACATTTTTTGGTAGAATGTCTTCACCGATTCCTTCTGTGATATAAGGATAAATTTCCTTTTCATCAAATATTCCGGTTTCATGGTATTTTTTAAAAACTGAACCATAGGTATCGATTCCCCAAATTTTGATATTGGGATTTTTCTCCTTGAGGTATTTGGCGGTACCTGATATGGTGCCTCCTGTGCCGACTCCTACTACAAAATGGGTGATTTTTCCACCAGTTTGATCCCAAATTTCAGGTCCGGTGGTTTCATAATGTGCTTTGGCGTTGCTCAAATTGTCATATTGATTACACCAAAAAGAATTCGGAATTTCTTTGCTCAGTTTTTCGGCGACGGAGTAGTAGGATCTAGGATCAGTCGGCTCTACATTGGTTGGACAAACAATTACCTCAGCTCCCATGGCTTTCAACATGTCTATTTTTTCCTTCGATTGTTTGTCACTGGTGGTAAAAATGCAACGGTATCCGCGTACACAAGCCACCAAAGCCAAACCCATTCCTGTATTTCCACTGGTACATTCAATGATGGTGCCACCAGGTTTTAGTTTTCCCGCTCTCTCTGCGTCGTCGATCATTTTTACGGCCATTCTATCCTTTATAGAATGTCCAGGATTAAATGTTTCCACCTTCGCAAGTACCAAGGCAGGAATTCCTGCACATATCTTATTTAGTTTGAGCAGGGGTGTGTCACCGATGGTTTGTAGAATATTTTGATAAAATTGCATTGGATAATCTTCAATTAAATTGCAAAAATAGTTAAAATACAACTATTTAGAATATTTGACTTCAACAAAAAACTTTTTGTCAATTGCCCACAATTCTTTTGCAGCTTCTGAGGATACCACCACTTCGATATCTTCTGCAAATGTTTTTGGAATTCTACCCACAACTTTTGCCAAAACGGATCTTCCTGTAATAGGATTTAAAATCTGGATAAACTTATTTTTGGGAACGTCTCTGTGAAGCGCGTAAAACCGGCCCCTTCCCAATTCTATTTTTGACCTGGCGGCAACTCCTCTTTTTTCAAAATTGTATGTAAAAGTAGGAGTAGTCTTTATCTCAGGAACCAAAGATATTGCATTGCTATCTATTTTGGCATTTTTCATGCTGTCTTCTCTGGTAGAAATTAGGGATTCATTGAGTTTGGAGGGCTCTTGCCCCGGCATCCAACCGATTTGTACCAGCATATTGGCCTGCATCCCTTTTAAAACGGGTGGATTTATTGTTTCAAATTCCTTTCGCGAAAAGGAAGTTTTGTGTTTAAGGATATGGTATAGCGTTTCTTTGGGTAATACTTTATAATACAAAGGTATGCTGTGAGCAGTTTGCTTAAAGCTCATATTGACCGGCACTTTCAAATAGTCGCCTTCTTTGATTGATTGCAAATTAGAAAGTTCATTCAATTTTAATAGATGGATCTCTTTTTGGCTATAGAGCCTTGCAATGCTATATAAAGTTTGTTTCTTGGTGACTTGATGCACAATAAATGGTTTGAAATGTTCATCAAATTGAACCAATGCCTTTTCCGGCAATTGATACAATGGCTGATCTTGTGCATAGATCTTAAAAGATAGGTTTAGAAAATAAACCAAAAGTATAAAATGATATTGCATACCTTGTATTTGTCGCAAATATATTACTAATTTCTATCATATTCATTTTATTGTAAAACAATAATTTAATGAAAGTATTGGCTATCATACCCGCGCGTTTGGGGTCTTCCAGGCTGTCCGCCAAAGTCTTGCGCATGATCCAGAATAAGTCGTTGATACAGAGGGTGTACGAAAATGTATTGGCATGTCCTGGCTTAAGTGAGGTGGTAGTTGCCGTTGATCATCCATCGGTATTTGATCACGTGATCTCATTTGGCGGTAAGGCTGTCATGACCTCTGATGGATTATTGTCGGGTACGGATCGTTGCGCAGCAGTGAGTAAGCAGTATCATGATTTTCCATTGGTGGTCAATGTTCAAGGTGATGAACCATTTATTGGAACTTCTGAGATCCAGATTGTGATCCAACAACTTCAGAATTTGGATGCCGATATCGCCTCATTGATGGTGAAGATGGAAGATCCGATGGATTTAAATAACCCAAATGTGGTAAAAGTGGTGTGCAAGCTCAATGGAGAAGCCATGTATTTTTCAAGGTCTGCAATACCTTACAATCGAAGTTTCGAGATGGAAGAATGGGTAAATAGGGCAGTGTATTGGCGACATATTGGAATTTATGGTTTCAAGAGGGATACTTTATTGCAGATTACCAACTTGCCGGAAAGTAAATATGAAGGAATTGAAAAATTGGAACAACTGAGATGGCTTGAATCAGGCTACAGGATTAAGATGGGAATTGGTAATTATCGGGGGATAGGAATTGACACAGAAGATGATTTAAAAAAGGCTGAAGAAATTTTGTCAAAATAAATTCAAATCTGAGAGCGATAAACTAAGGAGGCGGAAAAAAAATTGATGGATCAATTGTATGGATTGGTCGATTTTGTTGAACAAAGTAGAACGTTACAAAACTTTTGTTTCTAGATTTGGTTTAATGATCTAAAATCACAGATGGGTTTTTTCATATTATTGGCCATTATTTTTTTGATTGAAATCTATGCATTCCAGGGTTTTAAAGTTGTAATTAATTCTATGGAGTCTGCAGCTTGGCGAATGGCAGCCAACTGGGCTTATTGGCTTATTTCTATTTTGCTTTTGACAATTAGTTTGTTTGGATTGTATTTTTATCGAAAAAATCTTCAATTTCCAGAATTGTCCAAATGGACTTTGAATATTTTCATTTCTATTTTTATTACCAAAATCATTTTCATTTTGTTTGTTTTTTCTGAAGATGTTTATCGATTTGTTTTTGGTATAGGGCGCAAAATGGTGGGTCAAGAAAGTGATGGTTTTCTGCCTGAAAGGCGATTGTTTTTTAATCAACTTGGTTTATTGGTGGCCAGTGTACCCTTTGTTTCATTTCTTTACGGAATCACCAAAGGAAAATATCATTTTAAGATTCACACTGTCAGTATAGAGTTTGAAGACTTGCCGGAAGAATTTGATGGATTTAGGATTGCGCAATTTTCAGATTTTCACAGTGGGAGTTTTGACAATCACGAGGAGGTGGCCAGAGGATTGCAAATGTTGCAGGCTCAAAATTGTGATTTGATTGTTTTTACAGGTGACCTGGTCAACAACAAAGCGAATGAATTTTTACCGTATCAGAAATTATTCAAAGATCTTTCTGCTCCATTTGGGAAGTACTCAATCCTTGGCAATCATGACTACGGTGATTATACAAGTTGGCCTAGTCCATCAGACAAACAAAATAATTTTGATCAATTGTGTAGATTGCATGCAGAGTTAGGTTTTCAGCTTTTGCGGGATGAGCATAATCTAATTGAAATAAAAGGACAATCTATTGCGATTTGCGGTGTTGAGAACTGGGGAATTGGGTTTGGGAAAAGGGGCAATTTAGCCAAGGCTTTGAATGGAGTAGATGAAGAAAAATTTAAAATTTTGCTTTCTCATGATCCCTCTCATTGGGAGCATGAAGTTAAAATGTATCCTAGCAAAGTGCAACTCTGTCTATCTGGTCATACCCATGGAGCTCAAATGGGAGTAGAAATTCCCGGTATTAAATTTAGTCCGGTGCAATTTAGATATGCGCATTGGGCCGGATTAAAGGAAGAGGGCATGCGATATCACTATATAAACCGAGGATTTGGATACCTTGGCTTTGGAGGTAGGGTAGGAATATGGCCGGAAATTACGGTATTGGAACTTAAAAGCAAAGAAAAAAATGTGGTCGGCTGATCTATTTTTTTAGCCTTTTTTCATGGTACATTGATTTAAATTTTTTGCTTCTCAACTCGTGTTCTTTTTTCCTTTTCGCTATGTAATGATTGACTAGTTTATCTTCCATTATGGGGTCTGATTTGACAGTTCTGTAAAATGCCCTGATCAGAAGATCTATTTTATCATCCGTCTCCGTAACACCTTTGAGCTTGTAATAGTGGCTTAATCTGCTGCCTTCTTCAAATCCCCAATTGATGGAAATCCATCTCCCCAGACTGAAGTGAAGCTTACTTGCGATGGTATCTTCTGATGCGGTTATGAGTTTTTTTCTCCCTTCTGAATCAGTTAACCTCAAAAGTTCTGCCATCGCATCATCTGTGTCCTTTGGGATATAAACATCATTGATTCTTGAAAGTAAAATTCTTTCATTGTAGTTCTTAATAAATTCTACTGAGTCTAAATCCTGTGAAAAACCAATGCCAAAAACAAAAAATGAAATTACTATAAAAAGAAAGGATTTCATACAATGCTAATCAACGTATAAATGAAGGATTTATTATAATATTATTGAGGTACAAACTCAAGTGAGACGCTGTTTATACAATAGCGGAGTCCGGTTGGTTGAGGGCCATCTTCAAAGACATGTCCAAGATGGCCATTGCACCTTGCACAAACCACTTCCACTCGTTTCATTCCGTGACTGATATCAGGAAATTCTATGATAAGATCTTTCCGGATGGGTTGATAATAACTAGGCCAGCCTGTTCCTGAATCAAATTTAGATTTAGAATCAAATAAGGCCATTCCACAACCACTGCAGCAATATATCCCATTGGTATGTTGATTGTAATATTTTCCGGTAAAAGGTCTTTCCGTTCCTTTTTCACGCAATACATAGTACTGCATTTCATCCAATCTGGATTTCCACTCTGTTTCAGAAAGTTCTAATTTTACAACTTTCAAAGGAATTTGAGGATTGGCAATTTTCGTTTTGCCCTTAGAAGGTTCATTATGTTTTGATTCAGTCCTGGTCTGACAAGCACCAGTATTAATAATCAAAACTAAAGCTGTGATCACATTAATGATTTTCATTTCTTAATTTTTGTTCCTGTTTTAAGGCTATTTGTATTATTTTGCGTATCAGACTCGCCAGACTTAGAAATAAAAGATATACAAAGGAAAAAACAAAAATGATCCAGGAATAGGTTTTGGCTTCGAATACAGATACTCCTGAAGCCCATTTTCCAACCATAATTCCGATAAAAAGCAAGAGAGCATACCCATATATCGAATTTCTATAGTAGATTAATTTATGTTCTTGATTCATGCCCAGTGAAATATTAAATAGGATATAGAATAAGAGCATAGAGGTAGTTAATGTCCAAATATCCAGGCTTTCAAAATTCTGAGGAAGCCATTTTCTTAAACCTATAAATAACAGGGTTCCACAAAATACAATCAGAATACAGATTCCGGACTGAACGAGCGGATTGGTTTTGAATGCTTTAATCATTTTGATCAGGTTTTATCAAAGTGGCATACAAATCAAATGGATGTGTTTCAACAATTTTAGCATGAACAAAGTCACCTATGCGCAAGTAGCCTGAATATTTGATATAGATTTCATTATCCACTTCAGGACTATCGGAAAAGGCTCTTCCAATGTAGTATTCTTTTTCTTTTCTGTCAATCAAGACCTTTAATACCTGTCCGATCTTTTGATCATTTAATTCCTGCGATATCTCTTCTTGAATAGACATTAGCTTTTGTGCCCTTTGTTCTTTTACTTCTTGACCAATTTGGTCAACCAAACGATACGCTCCTGTATCTTCTTCGTGGGAGTATTGAAAAACACCAAGGCGATCAAATTTTGTCTGTTTTATAAAATCACAGAGCTCCTCAAAATCTTCCTCTGTTTCTGTCGGAAAGCCAACCAGCATTGTAGTGCGAATGGCAACACCCGGAATCTTGCTTCTTATTTTGTCGATCAATTCAATGGTTTCTGCCTTTGTAATTTGCCGTTTCATATCCTTCAGAATTTTATCTGAAATATGCTGAAAAGGAATGTCAATATAGTTGCAGATTTTATTTTGTTTTTGAATCACATCTAATACTTCCAATGGAAATTTTGAAGGGTAAGCGTAATGAAGTCTGATCCATTCAATCCCTTCCACCTGACACAAAAGAGTCAATAAATCTGCTAATTTCCTTTCTTTGTATAAATCCAAACCGTAATAGGTCAATTCTTGTGCGATAAGGATTAACTCTTTAACACCTTGTGCAGCCAGTTTCTTGGCTTGGATATATAAATCTTCCATGGGGACACTTAAGTGTTTTCCTCTCATCAAAGGGATGGCGCAAAAAGTGCAGGTTCGGTTGCAGCCTTCTGAAATCTTGAAATACGCATAGTGCGATGGTGTAGTGAGTACCCTTTCACCTACCAATTCATTTTTGTAATCTGCATTTAATTTGTGCAAAAGAGCGGGCATTTCCATGGTGCCAAAGAAGGCGTCCACTTCTGGAATTTCATCTTCGAGTTTGTCTTTGTATCTTTGGCTGAGGCAGCCAGTTACAAAAAGCTTTCCAATAGTTCCCTGCGACTTTAGTTTGGCATAAGTTAAAATGGTTTCGATGGATTCCTCTTTTGCTCTATCAATAAAACCACAGGTATTTACGATGATAATGTCCGAATGTTTGTTACCAGTTGGGTTATGCTCTACATGGTAATCATTGTCATCCAATTGGTGCATGAGATTTTCGGAATCGACCAGATTTTTGGAACAACCCAAGGTTACAAGTTGGACTCTTTCTTTTCGGTAGGATTTGGTTTTCAATTCGAATTGCTTAAATATGAGATACAAAGATAGCTCTGTTGAAAACTACTTTGAAACAAAGAAATGTCAAGATGCGTTCAATGAATGATTTGTTGGGTTTAATTTTATCCATTTAGAATGACTAAATATCGCAAAAGATATGTGTAAACTAAAGATAGTCAATTACATAGTATTTATTTATGTGTTTTTTTGTATTGAAAATCTGAACGCCCAATTAGGTCTTGGAGTTCAACTTGAGTTGCAAAGTAATGAGATCAATGGATTCAATTCCAATGATATCGGGAATCGGATCTCATTACATTATAAGTTTAGATTAAAAAATGCCAGAATTGAATTTCTTCCAGGCTTGAGCATCGGGTGGGGAAGTTCTGGGATTTTTGTGGACACTGAGAAAGCCATCTATTACAATGAATTTTCACCGCAGATCCAGCTTCCAATCTTAATATACCCTTTTGATTTCAGGAGTGATTGTAATTGCCCGACTTTCAAAAAGTCTGGTAATGCAGCTTCGAAAGGTTTGCATCTGATGCTATCTACTGCCTACCGATTCGTGATGAGGGATTATGAACTTCAGTCCAAAAGACATCAAGTCTTTCCCCTTGGTGCAGGTTTCGGAATGGATTTTGGAATGAGTCCTGTATTTACCTTAACTCCGTTTATGATGTTTCAATACGTTTTTTCAGACCAACTGTTGGTTGAAAGGGAAACAACGAGTTTGGGCAGAAAAGAATTTGTTTTTGGATTAAGGGGTCAGTTTCACAAACCTGAAAGAAGAAGGGGTAGAAGCAGATGATTATTAATATATCATCCCTGCGTAAAAATGCCATGAGACAATCCCTGCAGCTACACTGACATTTAATGAATGTTTTGTGCCATGTTGAGGGATTTCGATGCAGACATCGACCATGTCAAGAAGTATTTGCGCTACTCCATCCAGTTCATTTCCCAAAATAATCAGATATTTTTCTTTTTTTTCTACCTGAAAGTCCTGTAAGAGGATGCTGCCTTGCGTTTGCTCCAAAGCAATGATCTTATATCCCTTTTCTTTGTACCTCGTAATATATTCCGAAGGATCTTCGACATCATGCCATTCCACACTTTCAGTGGCTCCGATGGCCGTTTTGTGAATTTCTTTGTGCGGTGGGCGGACGGTATATCCCGATAATGCGATGGCTTCAAATGCAAAAGAATCAGCAATTCTGAAAAGAGACCCCACATTGTGTCCTGATCGAAGCCTATCTGCCATGAGAATAATGCCTAACTTTGGCTGATTTTTATAACTTATGAGATCTGGTCGATTTAATTCATGGTTGTGAAGTTTGAGGTAAGTCATTTTTCAAATTTAATCCCAAAGCTAACAAAGTTGCGGAAACATTGGATTCAAATGGTGATTCCTTTGATTTACATGATTTTTTGGGGATTGAATACGGATTGTGGGGATATGACAGAAATCGTACCTGCTATAAAACAATTATCCAATCCACAATTGTACCCTAAAGATTTTTATTTGAATTTTACCAATCAATTACTCTGGTATGAAAGAAGTTTTATTGTATGGTTTTTGTTTTTGACCGTTTCCTGGCATAAAATTCTCTTTTATTTGATGTGGTATATCCTGGCTGTATTTTTTTTAACCGGCTTGCAAAAGCTGATCCAATATTTTGGCATTTTTGGGATCAACAGCTGGATGGCTATTCTAATTGTACTTTTCGTTTTTCCATATACTGCAATTGGAGGAAATGAAATATTTTATCCCGTGTTGTCCGGATCAATATTTGCCAAGACTTTGGTGGTATGGGCTTTTGTCTTTTTTCTGAGAAATCAAATCGTGATGACTTTTGTACTTCTTGGTATTTCCATTTGGTTTCAGGCGATTGTAGGGGCTCAGATGGGTTTGATGTTTGGATTGGTTTCTATTGGTTTATTGGCCTATAAAAAACTAGATTATGCTGCTTTCATGAAAGGTGTTTTCAGTTTTTTGATCCTTGCTCTACCATGTATCTTTTTATTAATGTGGTCAAGGTTGTCGGTGCATGACCACTCAAAGCTTTTTCATTATTTGATTGAATTCAGAATTGGACATCATTTTTACTTGCAATACAGTTCGAAAATCGATATTATAATATTCTATTTTTTATGGATAATTGGATTGATTTTATGGAGGAAAATTGATTTTCGGGTCTTTTGTTTCTTCTTGATTCAACAAATTATTATGATTCTTTATCTTCTCAATTCGTTTCTTGTGAATGATTCTGTTTTGCTGCAAACACAGTGGCTAAAAACAAGCATTTGGATTGAGTTGTTTGCATTGATTGGACTTTTTTTAAGTTTTAAAGATTGGATACCATTCCGTTTAAGTCCAATGCATTTATACATTGGGCTTGGAGTCCTCCTGGCGACCGGATTTTGGAAAATGGACAAAAGATATGCACAGAGCATTGATGAAAAGACACTTTCCTTGTGGGTGAAAGAGCATATTGAAATGGATGCCTTGTTTTTAATTCCAGCTGGATTTACCTGTTTTAAATCTTTATCTGAAAGATCTGTGTGGGTGGATTATAAGTCTGTTTGCCATCAAATCCAATATATGGCAGCTTGGTATGATCGGATCCAAAGAGTATATGGCATAGGTTTGAAAGACAGAAGGGAAGGACTCAATTTGTGGAAAATGGCAGACGAGTTTTATCAGAACTTGTCAATAGATAGTCTAGTTGAAATTTGCCAACAACACAAAATAAATTATGTAGTTCTACCAAGCTCAAGAAAAAATGATTTTGATAAAAATCAGTTGGTCTTTGAAAACAAGCTTTATTGCATCATTGCATTCCATTAAGCCATCTGCACATCTCAATGATCGTTGAGACTTATTCGATCATTAGCTTTTTTTGTTTTTGATGCAATGTTGGATAAAACTTACAAACAATGGATGTGGATTTTCCACAGTACTTTTTAATTCAGGATGAAACTGAACACCAACGAACCACGGATGGTCTTTAAGTTCAATGATTTCCACAAGATTTTTGTTGGGATGAATACCTGAGGCTAGCATGCCTTTTTCTTCAAATTGCTTCAAATATTGGTTGTTGAATTCATATCGGTGTCTGTGTCTTTCAGAAATGAGCGTTTTTTTGTACGCAATCCAAGCTTTTGTATTCCTGTTAACTCTGCAGTCGTATGCCCCAAGTCGCATGGTTCCGCCTTTTTCTGTGATTTGGAGTTGATCGGACATAATATGAATAACAGGGAACTTGGTTTTGGGATCTACTTCCGTGGATGCCGCTTTTTTGAAGCCCAACACATTTCTGGCATACTCAACAACTGCGCATTGCATACCCAAACAAATTCCCAGAAATGGAATTTTATTTTCCCTTGCAAATTTTACAGATTCAATTTTTCCTTCTATTCCGCGCTCACCAAATCCTGGCGCAACGAGTATACCATCTAAACCCGATAATTCTTCTGCAAGGCGCATTGGATTTTCAAGTGACTCTGAATGAATGGCTTTAACACGGACCTTGCATTGATTGGCAGCACCTGCATGGACAAAGGATTCATAAATGGACTTATAAGCATCCGGTAGCTCATTGTATTTTCCGATCAATCCAACATGCACCTCGTGGATGGGATGCCTCAGATTTTTAAGAAATTCTTTCCAGGCTTTTAATTCGGGAATGCCTTTTGACTTTAGTTTTAGCTCTTTGAGGACTCGGACATCCAGTTTTTCTTTCAACATCAGTAAGGGGACTTCATAAATGGTATCTGCATCGATGGCTTCAATCACATTTTCTTTCTTAAGATTGCAAAATAGCGCCAATTTTTGACGGATATCATCAGAAATGGGTTTCTCAGTTCTGCAAACGAGAATGTTGGGCTGGACCCCGGATTCCTGTAGTTCTTTTACAGAGTGTTGGGTGGGCTTTGTCTTCAATTCTTTGGCCGCTGCTAGGTAAGGTATCAGGGTGAGATGGACTGTGCAGTAATTGTTTTCTCCCAACTCCATTCTCAATTGCCTCAATGCTTCTAAATATGGAAGTGACTCAATATCTCCAACCGTCCCTCCCAGTTCAGTGATGATCATGTCATATCCTTTGTCCGACAACAACAACATTCGTCTCTTAATCTCGTCAGTGATATGAGGAATCACTTGAACCGTCTTTCCCAAAAACTCACCAGCACGTTCTTTGTTAATTACTGTTTGGTAAATTCTTCCGGTGGTGACATTATTGGCTTGAGAAGTGGAGATGTTTAAAAATCTCTCATAATGTCCTAAATCCAAATCCGTTTCAGCTCCATCGTCAGTCACATAACATTCGCCATGTTCGTATGGGTTGAGCGTTCCCGGATCAACATTGATATAGGGATCAAATTTTTGAATGGTAACTTTAAAACCATGCCCTTGAAGCAATTTGGCAAGAGAGGCGGCAATAATCCCTTTTCCCAATGAAGAGGTTACTCCTCCCGTAACAAAAATGAATTTAGACATAGGTGTGGTTTCGCTACGGGATACAAAGGTAGTCCGATATTTTAAAATGAAAGCTAAAAAGGAAATGATTAATTTTAAACCCTTTGGTGACCTTGACCAGTTTTGGTGTAAATCAGGTACATCAGCGATCCCAATAATCCACCCATCAGCCATCCACCCAGTAGATCCAAAGGATAATGAACACCAATATACAATTGCGCAAATCCTATGAGAAATGGCCAGGCCAAAAGTCCATAACGCCAGTTTGAGCTTGGAGCTCCGAGGACAAAAAATAAAAATACGCCCAGTGCCGCATGGTTTGAGGCATGGGATGAGGGAAAGCTGTATCCACCGCTGCATCCCAATACAGGTTTATAATATTGAAGAAGAGAAGTCTCCTGACAGGGTCTGATTCTCTTGACCCTCTTTTTGAGAAAATTGCTGCTAAGCTGATCTGAAAAGCCAACAATCATTGCAACAAAAAGGAGAATCTTGAGTATTTTGGTTTTGCGCCAAAATGCAAGATAGCTAATCAAAAACACATACAATGGCAGCCAAGTATGCTTGTCTCTGAGAATCGCTACCGGGAGATCAAATAGATGGTTTCTTAGATGGTGCTGGATCCACAAGAACAAATTTTGATCTAGTTCTATTAAATAATCCATGTCTTGTTAATTCTTCACAAATACAGCGATCAAGCGGTCAGATTGTTCAGAATGAAATTCTCCCAAATCGTAATCTCCAAATGTGTAAAGTATGCTGAGTCCAAATGGCTCAAAGAGTTTTTTAATGTCCGATAATTCATAGAGCCATACCTTTTCCTCAAATTGCAGCATTTGACCATTTTCCTCTGCAATAATTTGCTTCAAGATTCGCCCGTTTCTGATCAGCCTTTTGATTGAATATTGAACGTTTTCAATCTGCTTGGTTTCTGTATTGATCAGGCAATTTTGAAGTTTCAAGGCATTTAGAAAATCAAATACCAGAAATCCACCTTTCTTTAGATTGGCTGATAAACTGTATGCAGCTTTCACTTCATTTTCGTATCGTTCAAAATATCCAAAACTCGTAAACAGGTTGAGCACTATGTCAAAATAATTGATCCTAAAAAGTCGTCGCATATCATGTTGATAAAAGCTCAATCCGGCCTTTTGCTGTAGAATTGCTTCTGAAATACAATCAGGATGCAGATCAATGCCAATCACTTCATATCCATATTGTGACAACGCTTCTGCATGTCTTCCATTTCCACAAGCTACATCCAAAATTCTGGCGGGCATATTGGGATTCAAAAGATTAACGATGTTTTTGGTAAAAAGATCTGCCTCAAAGGCATTTCTGTCCCTGTACAAAAGTTTGCAATACCGGGTTCCAAACCAATCTTCAAACCATTCTTTTTGTCGCATTGAGCAAACTTTGCTGAGTTAAGAAGCGGCGAAATTAATACTTTTGCTGCTCATTGTAAGCCATGACTCTTATTTCATCTGTTTCAGGCATTAGAGGCACCATTGGAGGCTTGCCGAGTGAGAATCTCACTCCGCCTGACATCATGGCTTACACGCTGGCTTTTGGGTATTTGTTGAGATCCAAGTTTCAAAAACCAGTCATCGCCCTAGGTCGTGATTCCAGAATGAGTGGCAGGATGCTGTCTGGTATGGTCGAATCTACTCTTTCTTCCATTGGTATTGATGTTATTAATCTTGGCTTGACGACTACACCTACCATTGAGATGTTTGTAGCCACAAATCATTTGAATGGTGCTATGATGTTGACGGCCAGTCACAATCCCAAAGAATGGAATGCATTAAAGCTATTGAACGAAAAGGGAGAGTTTATTTCAGCGGCAGAGGGTTTGAAAATAAATGAACTTGTCAAGGATCGGTGCATTTTTCATCAGTTTGTCCCAGTGGATAATTTGGGTAGAATCCTTGAAAACGATCAGGCAGTAAATGATCATGTGCGTGCAATTTTATCATTGCCTTATTTACCGGTGGAAAGGATTAGGAGGAGAAGGTTTAATGTGGTCGTTGATTGTATTAATTCAACGGGTTCAATCGCTCTTCCAGTTTTATTGGATGCACTAGAATGTCAATATACTTTGCTCAATGCTTTGCCAAACGGTGATTTTGCCCACAACCCTGAACCCCTTGAAATTCATTTGAATGATTTAATGGAAGCTTGCAAAGTCCATCATGCAGACCTTGGTATTGCAGTAGATCCGGATGTGGATCGCTTGGCATTTGTCGATGAGAATGGAGAATATTTTGGAGAAGAATATACATTGGTGGCGGCGGCAGATTTTGTGCTTGGGATAAAACCTGGTCCCGTTGTGACCAACTTGTCATCATCTAGGGCTTTAGGGGATCTTGCCAGGAGTAAAAACCAAATTTGCCAATATTCCGCAGTAGGAGAAGTGCATGTAGTAGAAAAAATGAAACAGCATAATGCAGTCATTGGAGGAGAAGGAAATGGCGGAGTAATATTGCCGGAATTGCATTATGGACGAGATGCTCTTGTTGGAATTGCCCTGGTTTTGGGAAACCTGGCCTCAAAAAATATAAGCTTATCCGAGTTAAAAAAGAATTTCTCAAATTATTTTATGGATAAAGACAAGCTTACCCTAAATCCGGAAGTGAACTATGATGAATTGATTCAATATTTAACGAATAAATATTCAGATGAGAAAATAAACACTGAGGATGGCTTAAAAATAGATTTTGAAAATTCTTGGGCACATTTGAGAAAATCAAACACTGAGCCCATTATCAGGATATACGCAGAGGCAAACAGTGCGGCCAATGCAAAGATGCTCGTTAAGCAAATTCAAATAGACATTCAAAACTTTAAACCATGACTTTAGATCAAAGAATTTACCTTGATCACGCAGCTACTACACCACTTAGTTCAGGCGCTTTGGAAGAAATGATCAGGATAGGAAAGGATTTTTATGCCAACCCTTCATCGATTCATTATGATGGCAGCAAATCAAGAAGCTATATAGAAGAATCCAGAAAGCAGATTGCACAATTATTGGGAATTTCTTCGGGCCAGCTGTATTTTACAAGCGGAGGCACAGAAGCCATAAATACGGTTGTCCGGAGTTGCGTGATGGACCAGAAAGTTGAGCATATTTATTCCAGTCCGATTGATCATCCATCCGTACTAAACAGCATTCGTTATTATACAAATTACTTCAAAATTCCACATACCATAATTGCCACGGACCGATTTGGAAGAATTAATGAAGAAGACTATGTATCTAAACTGAAAAATATTTCTGATAAGTCTTTGGTGTGCCTTATTCATACCCACAATGAAACCGGTGCAATCAATCCAATCGAAAAACTGGCTTTGATGGCCAAGGAATCAGGTGCTTTGGTGTTGGCGGATACCGTACAGAGCATTGGTACTGTTAAATTGAATTTAGATCAACTTCATGTGGATTTTGCAACAGGATCAGGTCATAAATTTAATGGGCCAAAAGGGGTGGGGTTTTTGTACGCAAGACACCCTGAAAAACTGAAACCTTTTATCTTTGGTGGAGGACAAGAAAGGAATTTAAGAGCTAGTACAGAGAACATTATGGGAATCGCCGGAATGAAAATTGCTTTGGAAGAAGCCACGCGCGACTATGACATTCGCCATGAGAAGGTAATGCAACTTCATAAGGTGTTGCGTACCGGTTTGGCTTCACTTTCTGATAAGCTGGAATTTAATTCACCGGCTGAAGATTTTCATCCAAAAATATTAAGTACCTATTTTGATTTGGGAATTCATTCAGAGTACTTGCTGATGAATTTAGATTTGGCAGGAGTCTCTTCCAGTGGTGGCGCAGCGTGTTCTTCCGGATCTGAGAAAGCATCTCATGTATTGAGTTACTTGAGACCAGGACAGATGGGTAAAAACATTCGCTTTTCTTTGTCTCATTTGAACACAGCCGAAGAAATGAATCAATTGCTTTCAATAGTCAAAGAAACTATGGATAAATCAAAATGACCAATCCTAATAATTCAAACATCCTATGGCCTTTTTTATACCTTTGTATTTGAAATCCAGTTCAATTGAGTAAAAAACCCAAAATTCTAATTAAAAAGCGTCAACTTCAAATAATCATAGATCGCTTATGCTACCAATTGATTGAGCATCATGGAGATTTTGGGCAGAGCTGTATCGTTGGGATTCAAAAGAAAGGTGCCATCCTTGCTGAAAGAATTATCAGCAGATTAAAGGAAATTGGCGTAAAAACTACGATTCCTTTTGGAAAACTCGATATCACATTTTTCAGAGACGATTTTAGGCAGGGAAATAAAATATTGGTTCCACATGATAATTCCATGGAGTTTTTGGTAGATGATTTGGATGTTATTTTGGTGGATGATGTCCTTTATTCAGGAAGAACCATCCAGGCTGCACTCCAAGCACTTACACATTATGGCAGATCCAGGTCTGTGGAATTGATGGTACTTATTGACCGCCGATTTAATCGCTGTTTGCCTATCCAGGGTCAATACGTTGGACTTAAAGTAGATTCTTTGGATCAAGCTTATGTAAAGGTGGAATTGGAAGAGGAGGGTCACGAAGACCGGGTTTTATTTTTTGACGCGGATCAAAAAGTTGAGAAATGAAGGAACAAGCATTGAGTACAAACCACTTGCTTGGAATAAAAGATCTTAATCTTCAGGATATCCAGCTGATTTTGAAAACAGCGGATCAGTTTAAAGAAGTCATAAACAGACCCATTAAAAAGGTACCTTCACTGAGAGACATCACCATTGCCAACTTGTTTTTTGAAAATTCCACAAGAACTAAATTGTCTTTTGAGCTGGCAGAAAAAAGATTATCCGCAGATATCATTAATTTTAGTTCTTCCGGATCCTCCGTTAGTAAAGGAGAAACTTTGTTGGACACCGTCCAGAATATCCTAGCCATGAAAGTGGACATGATTGTCGTAAGACATTCTTCGGTTGGGGCAGCCCGATTTATTGCATCGAAAGTCAAAGCTCAAGTCATCAATGCAGGAGATGGAACCCACGAGCACCCAACACAGGCTTTATTGGATGCCTTTTCGATTCAAAAGTCACTTGGGTATTTAAAAGGTGCTAAAATTGCCATTATAGGTGATGTGTTGCACTCAAGAGTAGCATTGTCCAATATTTTCTGTTTGACCAAACTTGGCGCAAAAATTAAAGTTTGCGGACCTCCTACCTTAATTCCTAAATATATCAAGGACTTAGATATAGACGTCGATTACGATCTTAAAAGTACATTGGCTTGGTGTGACGTGGCCAATGTTCTCCGAATTCAAACCGAGCGTATGGAACTGCAGTATTTTCCATCTGCTAGAGAATATCATCGTTTTTTTGGTATCGATTTGGAATTGTTGCAATCGATGAAAAATAAGATCATTTTGATGCATCCCGGCCCAATTAACCGGGGAGTTGAATTAACAAGTCTGGCAGCTGACAGCCAACAATCCATCATATTAGAGCAGGTGGAAAATGGAGTTGCAATCAGAATGGCCGTTTTGTATTTATTGGCAAATAAAGTTTAAAAATTGTATAATAAAGCACAATTTCCAAACATTTTGCATTTTTAAAACATTATGCAGTTTGGTGATACGTTGTATTTCCAACATAGTCCGGTTTTCCAAATTTCAAAAGATCCCATGATGTTACGCAAATTATTGCACGTCAGTTTATTGTCTATCTGTATCTTGAGTTTAGATGCTCAGGGATATGAGATCAAGGTTAAAATCAAAGCCTATCAAAATGATACCCTTTTGCTCGGTTACCATTTTGGGGACAAGACCTATCTAAAGGATACCGCAATTAGAAAATCCGATGTTTTTACTTTTAAGGACGATACGCTGTTAGAAGGTGGGATGTATCTGTTGGTGCTGAAACCCAATAATGATTTTATACAAATACTTATTGATAAGGACAATCAAAAATTTTCCTGTGAGACCGATACCAATGATTTATCCGGGAACATTAAGTTTAAAAATTCAAAACTAAATCAGGAGTTTTATGATTATCTTGATTTCCTGGATATTCAAAGACAGAAAGGAGATTCTCTCAATGCGCTCTACAAAGTGGCCGGAGACGAAAATTCAAAAACAAACTTGACAATACAACTAAATGCTGTGGATCAAGAGGTTAAGGCAAGACAAAAGGCCATTTTTGAAAAACCACAGTTGAGTTTGCTCAGCCTGTTGCTTAAATTGGGAACAGAACCTGAAGTTCCGGATTTTGAAGGAAATGAGGAGGAAATTAAGGAAAAATCATTTTACTACTACCGATCCCATTATTTTGATCTGATCGATCTATCTGATGATCGAATCGTTAGGTTACCCCTGTTTCATGGTAAAATAGACCGATATCTGAACAAATTAACTTCACAAATACCGGATAGCATCAATAAAGCTTTGGATGTCATACTTGGCAAAGCCCCTGCTAAATCTTATGCCTTTAAATACATACTTTCTACCTGGCTAACCCATTATGCCAATTCGAAATACGTTGGAATGGATGCTGTTTATGTCCATCTAGTGGACAATTATTATTCAAAAGGCATGGCTTATTGGTTGGATGAGGAGCTTTTGGCAAAAATGATGTCGGATGCCAAGACCCTCAAGCCTTTGTTACTGGATCAGATTGCACCGGATATTACAGTTTACAAGCAAGATGGAACCCCAGTGCGCTTGCATAAAATACAATCTGAGTATACGATTTTATATATTTGGGCTCCGGACTGCGGTCATTGTAAGAGTTCAATGCCACATCTGATTAAGTTTTATGAAAATTACAAAGACAAAGGTGTGGAAGTTTTAGCGCTGTGTTCAAAAGTAGGTGAAGACGAAAAAACTTGCTGGGAAGGCGTACAAAGTCTTCATATGGAGTCACTTGTAAATACTTCTGACCCATTTCACCGATCGAAATTCCGGCTTACGTACGATGTAAAGACCACACCTGTGGTTTATATTTTAGACAAAAACAAAAAAATTCTAACAAAAAAAATATCCGCTGAGCAACTCCCAGAAGTGATGGAAAAGCTCATGGCTATGGATAAAAACGAAGACTAACTGGTTGGGGCTGCAAAAAAAAATTTTCGGTACTGTTATATATTATAAAAAATTGTAATATATTTGTGCCTGATTTTTTTGTTTTTAGTAAATACACAACCAATGAAGTATTTTAAGACCTACTCCTGGAGGCCATTGGCCTTCGTCGGCTTGCTTTTCTTCGCAGCTTGCAATAAAGATGTGCCGACACCGAACTCACCAGCTCTTGATTTGGCGGATAATCGCCTGGTCAGAGAGTGGCTTGACTTAAGCGTTACTCTAAGTCAGCAGTGCAATGGGTATTCTGAACCCATTATAGCCCGCTCCTTCAGATATCTCACGTTTGCTCTTTATGAATCTCTGGTCCCAGCAGTGCCAGGAATTCAATCCCTTCAAGTCAATTTGGATGGGTTTAAAGTTGTTTTGCCTCAGGCAGATCCGGCCCTTGTATATCACTGGGGCTTAGTGGCCAATGAGGTGATGTCTCAACTCAATAAAAGGTTTTTCGAGTCAGCAGGAGATTATTGGGTACAACAAATTTTAGGATTGCAAAACAAACACAGACTAGAATTTTCCGCCAATTTAGATCAAGATGTTTTACTTCGATCTGAAAGCTTAGGCAAATCTATCGCCAAAGCCATCTGGGATTTTAGCCTGACCGATGGAAAGGGCTATTCATTTTTGGATAATTATCCGCGGGGATATGTTTATCCAACTGGACCTGGTAAGTGGATTCCTACCTCTCCAGATTATAGACCTAACCCGCTTTTGCCACATTGGGGTGAGACTCAAGCGGTATTGAATGTCAATGTTTTAGGGGTGCAACCACCGAAGGTTTTAAAGTATGCCGATTCTCCCAATTCTATTATCTATTCTGAAGCCCTCGAAGTATATAACCTGAGCAAGGCAATTGTACCTGAGCAAAAAGAGGATTTCAATTACTTTAACAAAGAAATGCATGCCAATGCAGTTCCCGTTTCACATGTATTCAGACTGGCATTGCAAATTAGTAAAGAACAGCAACTTGATCTAAGCTCCACCATTCGAATGTTGTGTTCCTTGTCTTTTGGGATTCATGACGGACTTGTAGCCGCATGGAAACAAAAATATACACATCATTTGTGCAGGGTGTCAAGTTATATCAAGCAGGAAATTGATCGGTTTTATGTCCCACAAATGGGTTCAGAACCCACACCGGATTTTGTTTCAGAAGAGGCCATTGTATACAGTATTGGGGCTGAAATTTTGTCCGCTTATTTTGGTTACAGATTTCCATTTATGGATCATACCCAATCAGAGAGAAATGATTTAAGGGCAAAGTCAAGAGAGTTTACCTCATTCAGAGAATTTGCCAGAGAAGCAGCTTTTATAGACATGCATTTGGGAGTGCATTACCGGAGCAGCATAGAGGCTGGACTTGAAATGGGTTATGATATTGCTCAGAATATTTTGAGGATAGATTTTCATAAGAAGTAGTTGTAATTGTCAAAATTAACCTGATTCATCCTCCTGAGGCATTCGTTTCAGGAGGATTTTTATATTAAAGGGCTTGTAAAATTCAATTAATTTTGCAATTCGATGAAAAGAAATTTAAACCTGAATTATAAGGCCAATTCTGGATTAAATTCTTAGATCATACTTCGATGCTTTAACCTAATCAATTGATTTTACAATGAAAGTTTTCAAATTTGGCGGTGCTTCTGCCAAAGATCCGGAAGGGCTTAAGAACATTCGAAATATTATTTTGCAATATGGTGCATCCTCACCGCTTGTGGTGGTCATATCTGCCATAGGAAAAACAACCAATGCCCTGGAAGAAGTGGTCAATGCTAAATTGACGGATAAATCGAAAGCCTTTGATTTATTGAGAATCATCCGCAAACAACATGAAAGTTATATAGAACAGTTATTTGGTAAATTTCCGGATGTTTTAATGGACGATATCAATGAGCATTTTGTCGAAGCGGAATGGTTATTGGATGAGGACCGGAAGATGCACTATGATTATATGTATGACCAAATTGTTTCGGTGGGTGAATTGGTTTCATCCAGAATATTGTACCATTGGCTGATTGAATCCGGATCAAATGCTCAATGGGTGGATGCCAGAGAAATTATCCGAACCGATGAAACCTGGAGGGAAGGCAGGATCCAATGGGAAATGACCAATTCACAAATTTCGCATCGATTGTTGCCATTGCTGCAATCTGGTAAAATGGTGGTGACTCAGGGTTTCATAGGTAGCACCTCAGAAAATAATACAGTTACCTTAGGACGTGAGGGATCTGATTATACGGCAGCCATTATTTCTTCTGCCCTTGATGTACAAGACATGACCATTTGGAAAGACGTACCGGGTGTGTTAACGGGAGACCCAAGAATTTTCGATCATGTGAGCAAACTCGATCGGCTTTCTTATACAGAAGCCATAGAGATGACATACTACGGAGCGAAGGTCATTCACCCAAAGACGATTCAACCTTTGGAAAATGCACAAATCCCGCTATATGTTAAGTCATTTATTCACCCTGAACTGCCAGGAACTTACGTGTCGGGTGATCCAGATCCTGAATACCCTCCCATTGTGGTTTTAGAACCCAATCAAGCATTGGTTCATTTTTCATCCAGGGACCTGTCTTTTATTGCGGAATACCATCTGGCGCGTTTGTTTATTTTATTTGACCGTTTCAGGATTAGAGTCAATATGATGCGAAGTACGGCTATATCCTTTACCATTTGTACACAAAACGACGAATCCAGATTAAAACAATTGTTTGACGAGTTGAAGGATGAATTTAGGATCGTTGTTGATCCAGATCTGGAGTTGTATACGGTCAGACACTACAATGAATACATGCTTCCGGAACTCTTCAAGGAAAAGCTGATTCTTTTGGAAGAAAAAATTCGAAACACTGTTCAGAGGGTGGTTAAAAAATCTCCCCCAATCGTACATAAGAAGATGGTTGAATAAAATTACTCCAATTCCTTTTTACCATACATTGAACAAATAGGGCACAGTGCTTTCTGATGCCCTCGTGCAGGACAGAACTTTCGACCGAAATAGATGATTTGAAGGTGGAGCTTGTTCCAATTATCCTTCGGAAAAAGCTTCTTAAGGTCTGTTTCCGTTTGCGTCACATTTTTGCCGGAACTCAAACCCCATCGCCAGGCCAGCCGATGAATATGGGTATCCACAGGAAATGAAGGCACTCCAAAAGCTTGAGCCATTACAACTGAAGCGGTTTTATGTCCAACGCCCGGAAGCTCTTCCAATAATTCCAATTGGTCAGGGACCTGATCATGGTATTTGTTGTGTAAAATTTCAGAAAGAGACTTTATGGCTTTTGATTTGTTTTCCGAAAGTCCACAGGGCCTTATCATTTCCTTTATGGTTTCCAGGGAAAGTTTTGACATGTCGGATGGATTGTCTGCCAAGGCAAACAACTGGGGTGTGATCTTATTGACGCGTTCATCTGTACATTGAGCGGACAACAAAACCGCTACCAACAAGGTAAAGGGATCCTTGTGCTGTAAAGGGACAGGTACATCAGGAAACAAAGCTTCCAATATTTTTTGAATTTCTATTGCCTTTTGTTTTTTTGAAAGCGACATTGGACTATTGTTTCATATTTAGAAACTCCATGGTATCTATGCCATCTGCATATTCGCTTAAACCCGGTTTTTGAGAATTGCCAAATCGCACATTCTCAATATTTCTTAAATCTTTCGGCCCGACCACGCTTTGAATTCGATTTTTATGCGTTACAATTTTTTCTCGAAGATCCTCTTCTGAAGTATAATTCTCAAAATGCAAGGTTGCCAGCGGAGAATTGATTTCATTGTTTTGGATCAGTAACAAAGTCTCTGATTGAAAAAATTGAATTGGATTGAGGAGGCAGATCGCAAGACGGTATTCGTAATTATTTTGATAGCGTGTATTATTTTTCAAATAGCTATAATGCTTGTCCCACAATCCAAGAATTTTATCGATGTCAATATCCTGAGGAATGTAGATTTTGCTCACATTTCTGCAACCCAATCCAAAATAAGAAAAAACATCTTCGCCAAGCAATAGAATTTCTTCATCTGATTCATCTCCATGCAACCATGCTACAGAATTTCGATGCGAACGAATCAGATGTGGTACTTTGGAAAAATATTCCTTAAACAAAGTGGCAGATTGATCACTACCAGTGGCAATGATCATATCATAGTCACTCAATTTGTCAACTAGTATGAACATCTCCGCAGCTTTGGGTTCTAGACGGATCAATATATCTTGAAGCCAAACATAGAGTTGCTTGTCTCTTTCAGAGCATTTTACAATGGCTTGATGACCCGATATCAAGATGCACAACAAATCATGAAATCCCACCAAAGGAATATTTGCAGCTGCTATTAATCCTACTTTTTTTGGCTGTGGAGAAACCGGATACTGTGAAAGCCATTTTTCCAATTCATTTTTTTGTAAATATTGAGAAGCAATGGTGCCAATCATTCTTTCAATTTCTCTTGATTCAAACCAGGGATTTTCAAGTCTTGCCTTGTCAAATGCTTCCTGACGAGATGGGATATCTTTTAACACTTCTATTCCGAGCTGTTGAAATAGATCCAACCAATCTAACATTACATTTCCCATGGTTAAATTACTTCTGATATAGAATCATCATCTTCCAAGCCATCCTTGCGGTGGTTAAGATATTTTCGCCATTTTTCCAATAATTCTTGGAAGTCTTCAGGTAAAGGGACCTCAAATTTCATTCTTTCTCCTGTGACAGGATGGGTGAATGCCAGACTTTTTGCGTGAAGAGGAAATCTAGGCATTAGTTTATAACAGTTTTGAATGAATTGTTTGTATTTACTAAATAGTGTCCCCTTGTGGATTTTTTCTCCTCCATATTTTTCATCATTAAACAATGGATGCCCCAATAATTTTAAATGTATCCTGATCTGATGAGTGCGTCCAGTTTCCAGTTTACACCTGATTAAGCTGGTGTAGTAGAAAGTTTCGACGATTTGATAATGCGTGACTGCATGCTTGCCAAATGAACCATCTGCAAATGCATACATCTTTTGTCTGTTTTTCGGATCTCTACCCAGATTGGCTTCGATGGTTCCCTCCTTTTCTTTAGGTTCTCCCCAAACCAAAGCCAAATATTCTCTGTCAATGGTGTGGTCAAAAAACTGTTTGGCCAAATGAACGTGGGAAAATTCATTTTTGGCCAATATCAAAATGCCGGAAGTCTCTTTGTCAATGCGGTGGACCAATCCATAGCGACTTGTTTTTGGATCTTCAGGATCCAAATTAAAATATCCTGCGATGGCATTTACGAGGGTTCCTGTGTAATTGCCGTGCGCGGGATGGACGACCATTCCGGGAGCTTTATTGACCAATAATACATCTTCATCTTCATACAGAATATCCAACGGAATATTCTCCGGGATAACTTTGCTGTGATCGACCTGAGCAGGTAGTACAATATCAATCAGATCATTGGGCCGTACTTTATAATTGGACTTAATCAAATGTCCATTGATGGATACCAATCCATTTTCAATGGCATTTTGGATTTTACTTCGAGACACCTTACCCAATTTATCCTGAATAAAACTGTCAACGCGGATACTGGATTGACCAGGATCGACCCGAAGGTGGATTTCCCTTGTTTCTTGTTCATCTTCCTGCTCCGATTCCCAGGGCATGATTATTTCTTCGTCAATTAGCATCCCAGTTTAACTTTGTTGAAAAAAGATGAACATCAAATCAAAGAAACAGTTCTCAACTTTATGTGCCCAATCAGGAAAGTTGAGTCAACAAATACATCCCCACCAAACACCTGTTTACGCCACGGCTGCCTTTGAATTTGACCAATTGACAGAGGGGACAAACGCCTTTTTGAGCCAACCGGGCACCCATGTTTACAGTCGATATGGAAACCCAACGGTAGAAGCTGTGGCGGAATCAATTGCCAATTTGGAAGGCATGGGTGTGGACGGTCAAACTTATGCTGTTATGACGGGTTCTGGAATGGCAGCCATCCATTTGGTGGTTCAGGCTTTGTGCAGACCGGGAGATGTCATTTTAACCCAGGAAGATTTGTATGGAGGGACCACCGAGTTGTTTTTTAAACTGTTTAAACCATTTGGGGTGGATTTGCTGACTTCAGATTTTGCGGAGGAAATGGATTTAACCAAGCTTCTCAATAAATTTCCCATTAGACTCATTTATCTAGAGACTCCTACCAATCCAATGTTAAATTGTGTGGATTTGGAAATGGTTTGTCAAGTAGCAACAAAAGCAGGGGTGATGGTGGTGGTGGACAATACATTTAATACACCATATATCACTAGACCTTTGGCGCTGGGTGCAGATTTGGTCATCCATTCTACCACCAAATTTATACACGGCCACGGTTATTCTACGGGAGGGGTCGTTGTTGGCAAAAGCAAAGAGTTAATTATGGAAAAAATCTGGACGGTACTAAAGCTGAACGGATCAATTTTGAGCCCATTTGAAGCCATGCTGATTCAGATTGGAGTTAAAACACTGGGTTTGCGGATTAAGCAGCAGTCTTTCAATGCCAATCAACTGGCAAAATATTTTCAAGAGCATCCAAAAGTCAAAAAAGTGAATTATCCTGGTCTTCCTACCCATCCTCACCATCGGATTGCGCAAAAACAAATGAATGCTTTTGGTGCCATGTTGAGTTTTGAACTTGATCTAAACCTTGGTGAAATCGAAAGTATGTTGTCCGGTCTGGGTATTGGAAGAATAGCGCCATCATTGGGTGAGGCAGAGACTATGATCATGCACCCTGCCAGTATGTCCCATTTGAGAATGCCTGAAGATCAGAAGAAAAAATTTGGAATTACCGAAGGTTTGATCAGGCTTTCGATAGGCTTAGAAGATGTTGAAGATCAGCTCGATGCATGGGATTCGGCCCTGCGGGCAGTTTGAAAGTATCATTTGAATCTAGACTTTGGGAAAAATCAGTAATTGAATTGAATTAAAGCATTTGATATATTTTAACGATAAAGTTACAGAAAACCCTTATACTTAGGTACTTTTGCGGTTCATTACCGATTTTAAAAGATTCGATGAAATTAATCCGCAATTTTTGTGTCATTGCCCATATTGATCATGGCAAAAGTACTTTATCCGATAGACTTTTAGAGTTTACGAAAACCATTTCTGCCAGAGACATGCAATCTCAGGCTTTGGATGATATGGACCTTGAACGCGAAAGAGGGATCACCATCAAAGCACATGCCATCCAGTTAAAATATCTGCATGATGACGGACAGTTGTATGTGTTCAATCTGATTGATACACCGGGTCACGTTGATTTTTCGTACGAGGTGAGCCGTTCAATCGCGGCTTGTGAAGGTGCATTGTTGCTCATTGATGCCACTCAAGGTATACAAGCTCAGACCATTTCTAATCTTTATCTTGCTTTGGAGCACGATTTGGAGATTATTCCCATTCTCAATAAGATTGACATGGACAATGCAATGATTGATGAGGTCTCCGATCAGATCATCGATCTGTTGGGTTGTCCAAAAGAAGAAATCATTTTGGCAAGCGGCAAAACAGGAATCGGAGTAGAAGCAATCATGAAAGCGATTGTCGAGCGAATTCCACCACCCAAAGGAAATCCGGAAGCTCCCTTACAAGCCCTGGTTTTTGATTCGGTTTTCAATTCATTTAGAGGAATCATTGTTTATTTCCGGGTGCTCAATGGTGTAATTCGCAAAGGAGATAAAGTGCGCTTTTTCAATACCGGAAAAGATTACATTGCTGAAGAAGTAGGCTATCTGCAAATGAATCTAGTGGCAATGCCACAGGTCAATTGCGGTGATGTAGGGTATGTAATTACAGGAATTAAAGAGGCCAAGGAAATCAAGGTGGGTGATACCCTGACCTTAGCCAATAATCCCTGTGAACAAGCCATACAAGGTTTTGAAGAAGTAAAACCAATGGTCTTTGCTGGTATTTTTCCCATTGAGAACGAGCATTTTGAAGATCTCAGAGATAGTTTGGAGAAATTGCAGCTCAATGATTCATCTCTGGTTTACGAGCCAGAATCTTCTGTGGCACTTGGATTTGGTTTCAGATGTGGTTTCCTTGGAATGTTACACTTGGAGATAATTCAGGAGAGACTCAGCCGTGAATTCAATCAGGAAGTGATTACAACGGTTCCCAATGTCTCATATATTGCCAAGACCACAAAAGGAGAGATTTTAAAAATTAATACTCCCAACGATTTACCAGAACCCAACTATCTGGAATACGTTGAAGAACCCTATATTCGGTCCAAGATCATTACCAAACCTGATTTCATAGGAACGATCATCAAGCTTTGCATGGAGAAAAGAGGCAACCTCGAAAAGCAACATTACCTCACGCCTGAAAGAGTCGAATTAACTTTTGACATGCCTTTGGCTGAAATCGTATTTGACTTTTATGATCGGTTAAAATCTTCGACCAAAGGGTATGCTTCGTTTGATTACTATCCATTGGATTACCGCAAGTCTGATTTAATCAAAATGGACATCAAACTCAATGGCGATAATGTTGATGCCCTTTCTGCATTGGTACACCGCTCAAAAGCAGAGTCGGTTGGACGTAAGATGTGTAAAAAACTCAAGGAAATACTTCCGCAGCATCAGTTTGTGATCGCAATTCAAGCAGCCATTGGTGCCAAGATCATCGCCAGAGAGACGATATCGGCACTTCGCAAGGACGTAACAGCAAAATGTTATGGTGGCGATATTTCAAGAAAGAGAAAGTTGCTGGAAAAACAAAAGGAAGGAAAAAAGAAAATGCGGCAAATTGGTTCTGTAGAAGTACCGCAGAAAGCCTTTCTGGATGTGCTTAAACTTGACGACTAGACTTTTGTCACCAATGTATTTAATTCGATGACGACCATGGATATCTTTACTGAGTTACACGATGCTGTGAACAATGCCATTCAAACCTTGAATGGATCTCCTGCATTTGCAGGGGACATTGTGATCACTCCCTGTAAAAGAGAATTTGGAAAAGATTTTACATTGGTGCTTTTTGGGCTTTCCAAAAAATGGGGCAAAAACCCGGAAACTTTGGGTCGCGAGATTGGCGAAATCATGCTTGCACAGAATTCCATTTCATCCTTTGAAGTGATCAAAGGTTTTCTCAATTTCAGTCTACCTGATGACATCTGGATTCGTATATCTGAACAGCTTTACACAAATACGGTCGAACAACAGATTCTTGTTAAAGATCGGTTCAAATATTTGATCGAATATTGCTCTCCAAACACCAATAAACCCCTTCATTTGGGCCATGTGCGCAATATTCTCCTGGGTTGGTCTGTGTATCTGATTCAAAAATCTTTGGGGCATGATGTAAGTACCACTCAGGTAATCAACGATCGGGGCATTGCCATCTGCAAGAGTATGCTGGCCTGGCAGAAATTTGCATCTGGCAAGACACCAGAGACTGAAATGATTAAATCCGACCATTTTGTGGGGGAATATTATGTTTTATTTGAAACAAAATTTAAAGAAGAATTCGAGGCCTGGCAGAAATCAGAAGCAGGAATCCATACTTTTGACCAGCTGAAAAAGGAAAATGAGACTTTGGCTGAATTTTTCAAACGGTTTAAAAATGAATATTTTTCAAAGCTTAGCCCTCTGGGAAAGGAAGCTTCAGAAATGTTGAGAAAATGGGAGAGTGGAGATCCGGATACCAAATTGCTTTGGAGTCAAATGAACCAATGGGTCTATGCAGGCTTTGAGCAAACCCAAAAGCTTCTTGGAGTAGGTTTTGATTTTACTTATTACGAATCTGAAACTTACCTTTTGGGGAAAGACCTGATCAAGCAAGGCCTCGAAAATGGAGTTTTTCATACTGAGGAAGGAGGAGCAGTTTATGTTGATCTGACCGATGTCGGACTTGACAAAAAATATCTACTTAGATCTGACGGGACCTCCATTTACATTACCCAGGATCTTGGCACTGCGGTGGAGAGGCATAAAAACCATAAGTCCGATAGGTACATTTACATCGTTGCGGATGAGCAAGATTATCACTTTCAGGTATTGTTTGAAATATTACGGCGGCTAAAGGTACCTTTTGCGAATGGACTTTATCATCTCAATTATGGAATGGTCGAACTCCCTTCCGGTAGAATGAAGTCCCGCGAAGGCACCGTGGTTGACGCTGACGACCTTATTGCTGAAGTAATCAATGAAGCCAGTGTGTTGGCACAGGAAAGAGGTGAATTGGAAAGTTTGACCAACGAAATGAAAACCGAGATCATTTCTCAGATTGGACTTTCTGCACTCAAATACCAATTGCTTAAGGTTCACCCAAAAAAGCGGATGATTTTTGATCCGGCAGAGTCTGTTGACATGCAAGGCAATACCGGGCCCTATATTTTGAATGCGTATGTGAGGATTAAGTCCATTCTCAGAAAGACAGAAAGCAATGCAAGAATTAATCCGACGTCCATTTTACAAGAAGAAAAGGATCTGCTGAACTTACTGATTCATTATCCAAAAACCATACAGGATGCCGGACAAAATCTGGATCCATCTCAATTGGCCAATTATCTTTATCAAATGGCCAAAGATTTTCACAAATATTACCATGACATTAGAATTTTAAACGCTGAAACCGAAGAGGCAAAAAATTGGAGAATTTTATTGGTTCAAATTTTTGCCAAATACCTTCACCACGGAATGTCCTGTCTCGGAATTGAAATGCCAGAAAGAATGTAAATGAAGAAAGAAGATGAACGAAATAAGTCATAAAGCAAACTTAAATTTTATAGAAGAAATCATTGAAGAAGACATTCGCTCCAACAAACATGGAGGAAGAATTCACACGCGATTTCCCCCAGAACCGAATGGGTATCTGCACATCGGTCATGCAAAATCAATCTGCTTGAATTTTGGATTGGCTGAAAAATATGGAGGAAAGGCCAATCTCCGATTTGATGACACCAATCCTGTAACGGAAGAAATAGAATATATAGAATCCATCAAGGAAGATATCCGATGGTTGGGGTTTGACTGGGAGGATCGGGAATTTTTTGCGTCCGACTATTTTCCTCAATTTTATCAATTCGCCATCCAACTGATCAAAGCCGGAAAAGCATATGTGGATCATAGCACGCAGGAGGAAATTAGTAAGATGCGGGGAGTGCCGACTTCGCCCGGCATTGAAAGTCCTTTTCGAAAACGCAGTGTAGCAGAAAACCTTGCTTTATTTGAGGACATGAAAAATGGAAAATTCAAAGAAGGTGAGTGTGTACTTCGGGCAAAGATTAACATGGCCTCTCCCAATATGCATTTACGCGACCCCATTCTTTACAGAATATTATTTACCCCTCATCACAGGACCGGAAATACCTGGTGCATTTATCCCATGTATGATTTTGCGCATGGTCAAAGCGATTCGATCGAAGGAATTACCCATTCTATTTGCACCTTGGAATTTGAAAACCACAGACCGCTGTATGAGTGGTTTATTCAGGAATTGGGGATATTTCCAAGTCGTCAAATTGAGTTTGCAAGACTCAATGTGGAGTATATGATGATGAGCAAAAGAAAATTGCTCTTATTGGTCAATGAAAAAATAGTAAGTGGATGGGATGACCCAAGAATGCCAACCATCAGTGGTATGCGTAGAAGAGGTTATCCACCCGAAGCATTGAGAAAATTTGCCACAGAAGTGGGCGTTGCTAAAAGAGAAAACCTGATAGAATATGTGAGGTTGGAAAATGCGGTGAGAGAACAACTCAACAATGTGGCCATCCGGGCCATGGCTGTACTTCGACCACTCAAAGTCATTATTAGCAACTATCCGGAAGGGATGGAGTGGTTGCCTGTAGAAAACAATCCAGAGGATCCCAATGCAGGAACCAGAGAAATTCCTTTTGGAAAGGAAATTTATATTGAGCAAGAAGATTTTATGGAAATACCTCCACCCAAATATTTTAGGTTGAGTCCCGGTGGTATGGCCAGGTTAAAAGCAGCATACATTATCCGATGTGATGAAGTGGTTAAGAATGAAGATGGAAGCATTTTACATCTTTTGTGTAGTTATTTTCCGGAGAGTAAATCAGGCTCTGATCAATCCGGTTTAAAAGTGAAGACGACCATTCATTGGATCGAATGCCAACATGCCTTAAAAGCTGAGATCAGATTGTACGAGAAACTATTTGATGTGAAAGAACCGGCAGGTTCAGACGAAGATTTTAGAACATTGCTGCATCCAAATTCATTGGAAGTCATTGAAGGAGCTTGGATAGAACCATCATTGGCAAATGCTGAAATACACCAGAGTTATCAATTTATGCGTACCGGATATTTTTGTTTGGACAAAGATTCTACCAAAGACCATTTGATATTTAATAGAACCGCGACGCTTAAAGAAACATGGCTTAAGACCTAGTTGGATTTAATATCTGACTCCTAGTTTTTTATAAATAAAATGTAATAGCCAAGCAGGGCCTATCAATAAGAATTGTAGGTCTTGGAGGAAGGAAGGTCTTTTACCTTCTATATGATGGCCATAAAACTGTCCAATCCAGGCTATGGCAAAAATGACAAGGAAGATCAGGCTAGGGCTCCAATTGTTCCACACAGCCAAATGGTGGAGATATTCTACACCCAACAACATGACCAGACTAATCAACACAAATCCGAGGAACATCATAAAGGACAATCGGAAATAGTATCCTAAGGCCAATAGCAAGAAGACCACAGCCCAATTGAGGCCGATGATGTCTGAAGGGAAGGGTATTTGACGAATAAGTCCTACAAGGCTAAACATGATCAGAGGCACACAAATCCAATGAATGAGTTTATTGGATGCATTTTGGTGGCTCTCTCCATAAGTGATGAGCAGTTGATCGATGGCACGCATGGTTGGTAGGTTTTAGTTTGACAAAGTTAATCATTTATCAATAAACGATATTTTGGATTTGAAATTTATTTATAAGTGGAATACGAATGTTGAGTACATTTTGACTTGATAATTTTCAGTATTTAAAATTTTACAAATTTCTTTGAATAAGGAATATTTTCTTCATTTCTTAAAACCAGCACGTAGCAACCAGAGGGCAAATTGGTAATATTGATGTTTTCAATGTAATTTGGTATTACGATAACAGGTCTTCCAACCAAAGAATAAATACTTACTTCATGGAAATTTAGTTCGGTTGCGATGTGCAATTCATCTCCTAATAAGTATAAATTTATCGAATGATTATTTTCGATGTCATTTGAATTAATTAGGAGATTTATTGGTTTGATTGTCTTGTATACAGCGTCTTGAAAAGCCGATAAATAAAGGTGATCATCAGGTCCTTTAACTAATTTTGTAAAGTACTTATTGATTGGTAGGCCTGATTGAAGTGAATTCCATGTTTTTCCTGAATCAAGACTAAATCTAATATCATTTCTAGAATCTGATTTATATAATACTTGATTCTTTAATATTAAATCTAGGTAATGTTCGTTGCTTACAAATTCATAGCTGCATAATAAGTCCAACGAGCGATAAATTCCACCACTCATATTTTGGTTTGAAAGGAACTGTAGGTAAATTGAACCATCCTCTAAAATATCCATACTTAAAATACCTTGATTTAATCGTATTGAGTTCCAATTTTTGCCCAAGTCATAAGATATGTAAATTATTTTATTATGACTGGTTAAAACAAATACACTTCCATTTCGATGAGATTTAAAATTTACAATATCATTTAATCCAAAAGGAGTTTCCGTAAGGATCCAGTCAATTCCTCCATTTTTACTAATATATGTATATAACTCCATTTGTGCAATAAAAAAATCCTTGCCATCAGAGTAGAGATATAAAAATGTACTATCATCGTTTATGGAAAATTTTGTCCAACTATTGCCATAATCAATGCTTTTATATACAGTAGAATTGTTTTTGATAAAAACCTGGTCTTTTGTATTAATAAACATTTCATTTGCAGTGATTGGACATTTTATGTCGACCCACAAACCTTGAATTATATTGTATCTTAGAAGATTTGGGTTGCCTCGAACTATAGAAAACATGTAAGGATTATTTTGACATGTAATCAATTCATTAATGTATGGCGTTTTAAACATTTGAAAATGAGATGTCCAAGATTTTCCATGATCTTTGCTCGAAATAAAACCTTCATCGGAATCATTACTTACAATAACCATTAAATCATGGTCTAAATGTATTTTCGCAAAGGAATTAAAACGACTGTTATTGGAATTGCCTGTTGGCTTCCAATTTTTTCCTAGATTTTCTGAAATATAATCCCCATGAGGAGTGCTTATAAATAAATTTCCATTTTGATTTGAAAATATACGATGTGGAATGTGAGGATTGGACATTTCATAGTTACCAAATTCATCAAAAACTAAAATGCCATTCGAGCCTGAAGGAATAAGCAGTTTTTTAGAAGGATGCCAAATCAAATAATTTTCAAAATAATTTAATTTATATAATTCTTTTGAAATTATCCCATCGTCAGTTATTTTAAATAAATTGTACCTTGATTTATCTGTATGAGCAATGATGAAATTATTGTTTTCACCATTAAATATATATTTTTCAATGTACACATTATAAGAATAATGATTAAATTTTTTGCCATTGTCTTTAGAAATATAAAGCCCAAATGGTGCACTGGCTTCTACAACAAAGATAGTTCCATTGGGTGAGATTGTAATATTTTCTATTCCTATTGGTAAACTGGCTTCTTCCCATTCATCAAAGTTTGGTTTTAGAATATATAATTTTGAATTTAGAATAGCAAATAAAGTACCATCTGGCCCAAAATCTAAAGTAGCCTTAAAATACTCATTTATAATTAGTCCTTTTGATTTTCTTTGCCACGACAATCCTTTGTCTAGAGATAGATAGATACCGTCATTTTGAAGAATAACAGCCCACTTATTTTTATCAATTGCAATATCAAATGGAATACAACCTGATGGGCCTTGTGTGCTATTCCAAATATCTTGGGAAAAACCTCTATTGGTTATAAAAATTGTACCAATTATGGTAAAGAAAATTCGAACAATAACAGAAATAAGAGATTTCTTATTTGGATTATTAAGATTAGATGAATTCACAACCTCTATTTTTCATTAATTGGCTGTAAATATAATAAATTAACTCAGTAAATGACCAAATTCTAATTACTGGTCTCAATTTTTTACAAGAATTCTTTGTCCTGAGGATTTATAGAAATAAAAAAGCCCGACTTTCAAGCCGGGCTTCTAAATAATCGTAAAGATTAAATTTATTTTAAAGCAATTTCTTAACTTCTTCTTCCAAATTGTCTCTTGGGTCAATGGCGGCAATATTGCCATCTTTATCCACCAGAAAGGTCTTGGGGATCGATCTAACACCGTATGTTTGAGCAGGGGCACATTCCCATTTTTTTAGATCGCTGACGTGGGTGTCCCACTCTAACTGATCTTTTTCGATGGCTCCGACCCATGCTGCTTTTGCCCGATCCGTAAATTCTTGTATTTGTCCCGGATCCCCCAATTGCGCTTTGGTTCGGCTATCCACACCGTCCAAAGAAACACTGTAAACTGTGAAACCCTTTGATTTGTATCTTTTATAGATGTCCACCACATGTGGATTCGCTCTTCTGCAGGGGCCACACCAACTTGCCCAAAAATCAATCAAAACCACCTTGCCCTTTAAATCTGATAGTTTATAATTTTTACCTTTTGGAGATGGAAGATCAATGTCAGGAGCTGGCATACCCACTTGGATGGAACCGGTGGCTTTTTCAGCCATGACCTGTTGTTCTACTTGTACGATCAGGCTCTCATACGATTTGGTAAATTCACTCTCTGGATATTTTTCCTTCATATTTTTAGCCACGGCCTTATGAGACTCTATAAATTCAGGTCTGAATCCTAGGAGTTGGACAGCCAATAAGCCCGCTGAAAGGGGATTTTGTGCTGCATCAATCTTAGACTTTGCTAGGTCTGCAGTCAATTGCCCTTGGCTTAATTCTTTCAGTACATTTATCACTTCTGAAGCAGCTGCTGAGCCCGTCACATCGTAATTCCCCTGATTGAGTCCTGCCAGTGTGCCACTCAGTTTTATGTCTTTTTCAGTTCCATCCAAAACAAAAATCATTTGCTGTTGACCCAATCGGATTCGGTAGAGACCCGGTTTGAGTCCTTCTTTGGCCAAAAATTTAAATTTACCATCGCTCATTTTTTGGTTGTCAACACTCACCGAGGTATTGTCCAGTCCAATCCTTTCAAGGCTCACATTCATTTCTCCCGCGTCTGAAAAATGACCTTGAATGCAGGTGCCATCCTGACAGGCATTTAGAAAAAATGCCAAACTAATTATCAAACATGCTAGAATCGATTTCATATAATTGCTAATTTAAATTTTCATTTTATTTTCCAATACCTCATTGTACAATTTCTTGAATTGTTCAATGCTTCCATAGTTCTGTTGGTTGATCTGGATGTTTTTGCCTGAGCAAATACCAATTTCTCTGGCTTCTACTCCCGCGGATGTAAGGAACGAAATAATCTGCATTTTGTTTTCAGGAGCACAACTGATCAAAACCCTTCCCTGGCTTTCACCAAATAGGAAAATGTCACTCCTGAATTCAAAAGGAATTTTGATTTGACAACCAATTCCTGACACCATGGCTGATTCAGCCAAGCTTATAAAAATTCCTCCTTCAGAGACATCATGTGCAGAATGGATAATTCCCTGGTGAATCAGTGCTCGCAATGACTGTTGCATTTGATGCTCCTCCTCCAAATTGAAATAGGGGCAAGGTGCCAAATCAATTCCGTGAATATGGACGAGGTATTCGCTAAGTCCAATATGATTGTTTTGCTTGCCAACAAGAATGATCAGGTCTCCCTCATTCTTAAATCCCAGAGTTGTAAAATGATCCAGATTTTCTAGAATACCCAGCATGCCAATGGTTGGAGTGGGGTAGATGGGTTCCACCTTGCCATGGGTGTTGGATTGATTGTAAAAACTAACGTTGCCACCTGTTACCGGTGTGTCAAATTTTCTACAGGCATCACCCATCCCTTTTAAAGCGTGTTCAAACTGATAATACACTTCCGGATTATACGGATTTCCAAAATTCAGGCAATTGGTGATGGCGACCGGGAGGGCACCTGTGCAGCTAATATTCCGTGCTGCTTCTGCCACCGCAATCATTCCACCTTCGTATGGATGGGCGTAAACATAAGCGGAATTGCAATCCACTGTTAAGGCTAAACCTCTTTGGGTTCCTTTGATTCTTACAACTGCAGCATCAGCAGGCATTCCCGCGGTCACAGTGCCAAGCCTGACCATCCGGTCGTATTGATTGGAAATCCATTTTTTGCTGGCGATATTTGGCGTAGAAATCAGTCTCTTGGCAACATCAACCAAATCGTCCGGTTCGAGGATGATGGATGGGGAAAATTCATCCATCTTATCCATATAGTGCGGACGAACAGATTCTCTTTGATAGACCGGAGCGCCACCTCCAAGGACCAAGGATTCTGCTGGCACTTCTGCTACTTTTTCCTGATGCATATAATATTCTAATATACCTGTATCAGTAACTTCCCCTATTTGAACGCATTCGAGATCCCACTTTTCAAATACTTTTTGAAGAGATTCTTCTCCACCTTTTTTGCACACGATGAGCATTCTCTCTTGCGATTCAGAAAGTAGAATTTCAAACGGTTGCATGTTCTTTTGACGGGTCGGTACTTTATCCAGCCAGATGACCATCCCGGTCCTTGATTTCGCGGACATTTCTGATGTTGAGCAGGTGATTCCTGCGGCTCCCATGTCTTGCATTCCAACAATCTGCCCAGTGGCAATGGCTTCTAGACTAGCTTCCAGCAGTAATTTTTCCTGGAAGGGATCTCCCACTTGTACAGCGGGTAGATCTTCGGAAGAATTTTCGGTTAAATCTGCTGAGGCAAAGGTAGCTCCGTGGATACCATCTTTACCGGTGGCTGAACCCACAATAAATACTGGATTGCCGGGCCCATCAGCACGGGCAGAGACTGTTTTGCCCACTTCCACGATTCCAACTGACATGGCATTCACAAGGATATTTTGGTTGTAACAGTCGTTGAAATAAACCTCTCCACCGACGGTTGGTACTCCAAATGAATTTCCGTAGTTGCCAATTCCTTTGACGACACCTCGAATCAGTTTTTTGGTGTGCTGGAGGTCGGGGTTTCCAAATCGCAACGAATTCAAGGCTGCAATGGGCCTTGCCCCCATCGTAAAAATATCTCGGTGTATACCACCTACGCCAGTTGCCGCACCTTGGTATGGCTCAATGGCAGAGGGGTGATTGTGAGATTCTATTTTAAATGCACAGGCCAAACCATCTCCGATATCTACCAGGCCTGCATTTTCTTCCCCGGCTTCAACCAAAAGACGACTCCCTTTGCGGGGTAGTTTTTTCAGTTGTAAAATGGAGTTTTTATAGGAACAATGTTCTGACCACATCACTGAGTAGATACTCAATTCAGTGAAATTGGGTTGGCGTCCCAGTATTTCAACGATTTTTTGGTATTCTATCTCTTGTAACCCCAGTTTCTGTGCTGTTTCTAATCCAGGTAACTCCATCTTATATTGTTTTTTGTCTTAGAAATCGCAAAGATATCCCATTTTGACACACATATATGATTTTCTAATCAGGTGTATCGTTAAGGAAAACCTAATCATTTGCAATACTTTGAGCATTCAATGGCTTTCTACGGGAATAATGAATCTAAATTTCTATTTTACAGTCAAAACCAATTGCTAACTTTGAACTGTTTACTTTTAAATATTTTGAAAAATGACATTAAGACTTGCCTTAATTTTTATTTGGTTTTTAGCAATTTCCTTCCTCATCGCTCAGCCCTTTCAAACCCTGGATATTCCCTTTTACATTTCACAGAAAAAGCTGCTATGTCCGGCAACGGGGGGATTCAATAATCCGCAATTTAGCGAAGCTGATCTCAATTTGGATGGTCAGGATGATCTGATCGTATTTGACAGAACAGGAAATGTTGTTTTGCCTTATCTTTTTAATCCTGCTAATTCAAAGTATGAGTTTCAATTTGCCTATAAGTCAATATTCCCACCAGTTGAGGATTGGGTTCTTGCAAAGGATTACAACAGAGATGGACTTGTGGATCTATTCTGCAGTTCTTCGCGAATTGGCATTCCGGGAATAGAAGTCTATACGGGGTATTTGGAAAATGGAAAATTGCGTTTCAGTCTATTTAAAACTTACCGTAATTTCAATGCTTTGATGTGGCCCACCGGCAATGACAAATACACCCAAATACCTGTCGATTTTACAGACATACCGGCCATCGATGATGTGGATATGGATGGAGATTTGGATATTATAAGTTTTGAGCCTGGAGGCTCCAGGGTATATTATTTTAAAAACATTTCTGTGGAAAGAGGCTGGGGTACGGATTCTCTCTATTTTGTGTTAGAGTCTCTGTGTTATGGTGGATTCGTCGAATCTGGATTAAACAGTGACATCAAACTCAGCGGAAGCATTGACTCATGCGCCAGTTATTTTACGAGTCCGGATCCTGTGGTTCGCCATGCTGGTTCGACCTTGTTGAGTCTGGATCTGGACAACAATGGTTTGCAGGACTTACTGATCGGTGATTTGTCCAGTGATCATCTGGTGGCTTTGTACAACGATGGACGCAAGGACAAATCCTGGATGAAGACCATGGAAATCAACTGGCCGCTGAAAAGTAGACCGGTCAATATTCCAAGATTCGTAGCTGCCTTTGAGGTCGATGTTGACAAGGATGGTCTAAAAGATGTCATTGCATCTACCAACCAAAGGGGGCTTTCCAAAAATTCAGACAACGTTTGGTACTACAAGAAGATTTCCCGACAATTGGGTGAAGCTCAATATGACTTTGTTCAGCAAAATTTTCTGACCGAAGAAATGTTGGATTTTGGATCTGTGGCTTGTCCTGTATTTGTGGATTACAATCAGGATGGATTGATGGATTTATTGGTGGGGACAGAAGGAATTTATCAAACCGGAAATAAATTGCAGGCCAGTTTGATATTATTTGAGAACAAAGGAACACGCACTCATCCTGAATATCATTTAGTAGACAGCAATTACCTCAATTTTAGACAATATTCAGAAGGAGATTTTCCTTCCTATTCTCTTACGCCAACATTTGGAGATCTGGATGGAGATGGAGATCTTGACCTCCTGGTCGGGGATCACGATGGATTTTTGTTTTACTGTGAGAATTTGGCAGGAGCCAATAATCCTTTTCGTTTCAGAGCTCCTGAATTCGGTTACATGAACATCAAAGCCAAACAACAAGCTTGTCCTTGGTTGGTGGATTTGAATGAAGATGGTTTGCTAGATTTGGTGATTGGCACGCAGACTGGAAACAACAACACCAATTTTGAACCTTGCAGTAGTTTTTTCTACTTTGAAAATATAGGAACTAAATTCAAAGCCCAATTTGATCCTGATTCAAGGAAATTGCCAAACACCGCATGTCTTGGTCATGCGATCATTCAAGGAATTGGTTCACAAATGTATGGTTCCCCCAGAATTTATAAGTTCGGAAATGAGTACAAAATGCTTGCAGGAAGCTTAATTGGAAAAATAAATTTGTTGGAACGGATCAATGGTCATATTTACGATACATTCTCTATCATCAATTCTGATTTTGGACAGATCCGGGAAGGTTCCAGGACTCATATCGATTTGTACGACATCAATGATGACGGTGTTTTGGATATGGTAGTTGGGAATATAAGAGGAGGTTTTAGCTTTTATCAGACGAACCTAAAGACGGATGGAACGTACGTTCAAACCAAGCACCAGGCTGTTTCACCCTTATCGGTACATCCGAATCCGGTTGGTGATGTGCTGTTTTTTGAGGCAGATGAAGCACTGTCAGGACTCATTGAATTTATTGACCTGTATGGGAGGGTTGTGCATCGCGAACATATTCACGATCGTTGGGAATTGAAGGTTCCCTCAGAATTGTCAAATGGTTGGTATCTGATCAAATTGATAAACCAACATTCTATATTATTGCAGAATATAATTATTGCCAGATGAAAATAAAAATTTACACATTGCTTTCAGTTTATTTTGTTTTTTTAAATTTTGCCGGAACTCAATCCAGCTATCGTTTGACATCGGGTGATGTGGATATTCGGATTACGGAAGTAATCGAAGTTGCAACACCGCCTTCTGCTCTCGCAACATCCAATCCGATGATTTGCATTGGATCCAATTACTCCTATTTGGATGGGCGCGGAGACGGTGTTTTGTTATCTCAGCTTGATCAAAGACTAAGTTCGATAAAGTCTTATAAAATTTTTGGACAAAGAAGTCATCTTGCTGCAAAGGATTTGGTTTCGACCGGTTCCGATTATTTTATTCTTGGAGACATCGGCAACAGTGGAATTTTTATTAGTAAAATATCAAATGCTGGCGTGCCGCAATGGTCGAAATCATTTCATTTTGCACAGGGAGGGAATCAAATTTCTGCTGTTGATCTTCTCTTTGCCAACAACCAATTTTATCTTTTGACCAATGTACAAACTGAAGCATCCAATCCAAGTGGATTTTTAATTACACAATTGGCAGAAGATGGCCGTATAAATTGGTCCAAATGGTTTACAGGATCCTCAATTACTTCTCACCATTACTTCGGATCAAGCCTTACTTTTTCATCGGATCGAAGCATTCTGGTCAGTGGCAGAAGGGTGAGCATGGCTTCGGAATTTGACAAGGAGATATTCTTACTCAAATTGAATGAATCAGGAGAGAGCCAAATACAAAAAACAATGATTTTTTACAACTCATTTGGAAAGAGAATGAGTCCCGGAATTCCTTATCTGGATGTCAATGGGATCAATCTTCATTTGGTCGTTCAAGCAGTTGATCCTGGAAATGTACCCGGTAATCTAACAGTAACCATGATTGACAATGATTTAAACATTCGCACCTGGAGAAATTACAGCCCAATGTTTCGAGTTGAAGAATTCAAAATTGGATCGAACAAATTTTTATTATCAGGTCAGAATACAGGAAGGAAAAGCGGCAATGGTTATGCCATGGTTGGAATCAACAATGCAAACGCCATACCGGAAATAGTAGATTATTACCAATCGGGGTTTGAAAATTCGAGTCATCAAGGAAGTTCCTCGTTGGGTTTTCACAGGTCCTGGCAGAAGTATTTGATGGCATCACGACCAGATAATGGAAGGCATTCGGAAATTAGTTTTAGCATTCGTCCAGAAAGACAAGAGGCTTATTGCGCAGATACTTTTTCATTTACAGTGACAAAGGATCCAATTGATAATGAGGAATCTCTTGATCTGATTTCTGAAAATGTGGGTTTGGAAACTTCAGAATTGCAATTGATTGTGGAACCATTTGAGCAAAGATTGGAAGTTATTTGCAATCTGACTTCAACCGAAGAGCTTGCTTCAAAATTTAATATTTTTCCAACCATCGCCACTGATCGAATAAATATACTGAATCACGATGGAATTAATTTTCAAACGATGATTACAGGCTTGGATGGGAAAGTTGTATACAAGCAGGCTGCTTTTCAAAAGGAACATATCGATATATCAGATTTTCCGGATGGAATCTATTTTTTGCAATTGACAGATTTGTTGACTGCTAAATCCTACACAGCAAAATTTATTAAGAAAGATTAAATTCTGAAGAGTACACTGATAGGGTGTATTGTAAACTGGTTGTCTTGTTTTCCAATTCCAAAATCTTTGATTTGGATGGAATAATGGTCTGCTACTCATTTTTTATACGAACCCTTAGAGAATCATTGTATGGCAACTTGTAAATTTCATTCAAAATAATGGATTTATAATCGATTATCCCTGGGCTGATATCTTTCCTCTTGAATTTCAAAACGGCCTATTTAACACAGAGTTGAGTTTTAGCAAAAACAAGAGATCCTATCTCTGTTTAGGGTATATAAATCGGATAGGATGTGAGAATGAACTTATATTTGCAAAAATTATATATAAAGGATATGAATGCTTATCTACAGCTATTGGAAAAAGTATTGAAGGAAGGAGTGGTTAAATCAGACCGAACCGGGACCGGCACCAAAAGTATTTTTGGATATCAGATGCGATTTGAGCTTTCGAAAGGTTTTCCCCTGCTTACCACAAAGAGAATTCATTTGAAATCTGTTATTTATGAATTGCTTTGGTTTTTGAAGGGAGATACGAACGTTCAGTATCTGAATGAGCATGGTGTCACTATTTGGGACGAATGGGCCAGTGAACAGGGAGAGCTAGGACCAGTTTACGGTCAACAGTGGAGATCATGGAATTGTAAAGACGGACGTGTTATTGATCAGATTTCAGACGTCATTCATACCCTTAAAACCAATCCTGATTCCCGGAGAATGGTCGTTTCTGCTTGGAATGTGGAAGACCTTCCCAAAATGGCATTAAATCCGTGCCACTGTCTTTTCCAATTTTATGTGTCTGAAGGCAAATTATCTTGTCAGCTTTACCAAAGAAGTGCAGACTTGTTTTTGGGAGTCCCGTTTAATATTGCATCTTATGCATTACTCACCATGATGATGGCTCAAGTATGCCATTTGGAGCCTGGCGATTTTGTCCATAGCTTCGGAGACGTTCACTTGTATTTAAATCACATCGACCAGGCCAATGTACAACTTTCCAGAAGTCCATATCCCTTGCCTAAGATGCTGATCAACAAAAAAGTGGAGGATATTGATCAATTTGTTTTTAGTGATTTTGAGTTAATAAATTATCAATCTCATCCAGCGATCAAGGCACCCATTTCAGTATGAATTGCTACAAATCAAAGGATTCGTCATATTCAAAAATAAAAATATTTATCCATTTATTGGGCCAAGAATTAGGAAATATTCGAAGAAGGCTTACTTTTGCACCGAAGTAAGCCACAATCCCTTACTTGTGAAAATTTGTAATTTGTATTCACTTATTTTTCAATCAATTATGAGCTGCAAACAAGTTCTAAGGATTCTTATTGCTCTACTCTTCATTCAGTCGTTTGCTATGGCTGCTCCGGATATAGAGCTTGGAAAAACCTCTTTTAAAAACAATTGTGCCAGCTGTCACAACAAAAATATGAAAGACGCCCTGACAGGACCTGCACTTGCGGGATTTGTAGAGCGTTGGGCAGCATATCCAAAAGAGGACCTTTATAAGTGGATACGGAATTCTCAGGCCATGATCAATTCGGGGCACCCAAAAGCCAAAGAGCTATGGGATCAATACAAGCCAACTGTGATGACGGCCTTTCCGAATTTATCTGATGATGAAATTGAAAGTCTGACTTTATATATCAATGGGGTAGCTGAAGGTAGCTATCCACCAAAATCTGCAGATGTAGCGGGTGGTACAGCTGCATCGAATGCGACTTCAGCAGCTTCTTCTCCAATATGGTTGTACCTTATTTTTGGCATCCTGTTGGCACTTGCTCTTTTCCTCTGGAGCTTACAAAATGATTTAATTTACTCTAAAAAATTGGCAGAAGGCGATCCAACGGCATCAAGAAGATCAGTTTGGGAACTATTGACCAGTAAATCCGTGGTCACTTTTGTCATTTTCGCTTTGGTTCTTTTTGGGGGATATACTACGGTTAATAATGCCATTTCATTGGGTCGTCAGCAAAATTATGCCCCTGAGCAACCAATCAAATTCAGTCACGCTACACATGCGGGACTGCATAAGATAGATTGCAATTATTGTCACGATGGTGCCAGGAGAAGCAAACAAAGTGTGATTCCTCCAGCCAGCACTTGTATGAATTGCCATAAAGCAATCAAAACAGGAAGCAAATACGGTACTGCTGAATTGACTAAAATTTATGCTTCCATTGGATTTGACCCCTTGACTGACAAATATATCCCTAATTATGAATCCCTTAGCAATGAGGAAATTAAAAACATCTATACCAAATGGATTGGCGAAGAATATAAAAAAGCAAATGCAGTTGCTTCTATAAGTGGTGATGCTCAAGTTTTGGTCGATGAGCAATGGAGCAATATTGAAGCTTCACTTACACACGAATCCAAGCCCAAAGTTTCAGGTCCGATCGAATGGATTAGAATCCATAATTTACCAGACCATGTTTACTTTAACCACTCACAGCATGTGACCATTGGAAAATTGGATTGTCAAAAATGTCACGGTAAGGTGGAAGAAATGGATGTTCTAAGACAATATTCTCCACTCTCTATGGGATGGTGTATTAATTGTCACCGTCAGACGGATGTAAAGTTTCAGGACAATGCATATTATGAAACTTACAAAACATACCATCAGGAACTTAAAGATGGAAAGAGAACCAGTGTAAAAGTTTCCGATATTGGAGGTCTTGAATGTCAAAAATGTCACTATTGATTTTACTAAATATCAAATGATGAAAAGTAATGTAAATGGTTGGGTGAGTTTGGATGAATTGAATAATGACAATTCTTTTGTTGAAGCCCAGCAAGCTGAAGTGAATCCGGTGGCCATGGAAGCTATCCTTGAAGATGAGAAGCTCATGGATCTGTCTTCCAACAGAAGGGATTTTTTAAAAATGCTCGGTTTTGGAATAAGTGCTGCTACCTTAGCGTCTTGTGAGATTCCGGTTAAAAGAGCGATTCCTTATGTGGTAGCACCGGATGAAATTGTACCGGGTGTAGCCAATTATTATGCATCTTCTTTCGTCAATGGTGGAGACTACTGTTCCATTTTGGTAAAAACCAGAGAGGGAAGACCCATCAAAATTGAAGGAAATCCTTCTTCAAAAGTTACTTTTGGAGGGACCTCAGCAAGGGTTCAAGCATCCGTTTTATCATTGTATGACATCAACCGATTAAAAAACCCTGCAAAAATTAATAATGGTGAAGCTACAGAAATGAGCTGGCAGGATTTGGATGCAGAAATTATAGGAAAGCTGAATTCAAATTCAAAAATACGCATCATTGGTTCCACTCAAATGAGTCCTACTGCGCTAAAGGTAGTTGAGGAATTTTGTACCAAGTTTCCAAATGCAAGACACCTCCAATATGATCCGATTTCCAGCGCTGCCTTGCTGCAGGCTGTACAAAATTCATTTGGCCAAAGAGCGCTTCCTGATTATAGATTTGATCAGGCAGAAACCATTGTTAGCTTTAACGCCGATTTTTTAGGCACCTGGATTTCACCCATTGAGTATTCTTCTCAATACGCCAAACGAAGGACCATCCAAGCCTTGGATCCAAAAATGTCCAGACATTATCAGGTCGAATCTCACATGTCAATGACCGGGTCTAATGCAGATAGCAGAATATTGGTTAAGCCTTCCGAACAAGGTGTGGCCATTGCTTATTTATACAATTTGATTGCTTCGAAGGCCGGACAAGCTTCTCAGCCAGAAAGTAGTGGTTTAACTGATCGGGCAAAAAAGGGACTGAATGCAGCAGCAGAATCACTTTGGTCCAATGCAGGTAAATCGCTGGTGGTTTCTGCATCCAACAATGTTGCGGAACAAACACTGGTTCTAGCGATAAATTCTTTATTGGGAAATATTGGTAAGACCATTGGCTTTAGTAGAGTTTCTTATCAGCGCAAGGGGGATGAAAGATTGATGACTGAATGTCTAAAAGAAATTAACTCTTCTCAAGTGGATGCTTTGATTTTCTGGAATTCCAATCCTTGTTATGATCTTCCCAATGGGTCTGAATGGGCTTCTGCAATATCCAAAGTAGGCTTGAGTATTAGTTTTAATACCATAATGGATGAAACCACAGCACTATGCCAATACAGCGCTCCTGATCATCATTTTCTGGAGTCTTGGGGTGACGCAGAACCCAAGAGGGGCTTATTGTCATTGATGCAACCAGCCATCAATCCAATTTTCAAAACAAGGCAAAGTCCACATTCTTTATTAGTTTGGGCTTCCAGCTCTAATTTGTTAGCAACAGCAGAACAGCCTTATTATGAATATTTAAAATCCAATTGGAAGAACAGTTATTACTCAGGTCCAGACTTTCAGACTTTCTGGGATAGCTCACTTCACAATGGTGTTTTTGAACGTGAATCTGGCCTTCCAGATACCCTTGCTTTCAACGGCAATATAGCAGAATCACTGTCCGGAATTGGCAAACCTTCAAGTTCTCCCAACGAAATCGTTTTTTACGAATCCATCGGAGTGGGAAATGGACAATATGCCAACAATCCCTGGTTGCAGGAACTCCCAGACCCCGTGATGAGAACGACCTGGGGGAATTATTTGGGTAGTACGGTTTCCTTTGATGGCGATCGGAGATTTTTGGTAGAAAATGGAGTGAAAGAAGATGGAGAGATTCTAGATCTTAAAATAGCTGATTCCGTTTATACCCTTGGCTCAGTCAAACAATTTGGTTTGTTGAGCGGTACGACTTCAGTAGCTTTAGGTTATGGGAGAAAACAGGCTGGAGTTTGTGGTACAGGAGTTGGAACCGATTTTTACCCTTCATTGACAACAGACGCAAACGGATTTACACAATATTTTCAATCCAATGTAGAAATTGGAAAATCTTCCGGTAAGATCGAAAAGCACTTTGCCTGCGTGCAACACCACCACACTTTGGGTGTAACTGCGATTGAAAAAAGTTCTGGTCAAACCTTTAACGCGGATGAAGCGGCATTGGTCGATGATGCTTTTAAAGGAATGACCAAAGGATATCAGGGTTCGTTGACAAAACGATCCATTTTCAGACATTCACATGTATCTGAAATAAAGGAAAAAACGGAGGCACTTCTCAAAGAAAGAAAAGCCCATCAGCATCTCAATGAACAAACCCTCTATCCCGGACATGATTACCTCTTTAATGCCGGGCATCAATGGGGAATGCACATTGATTTGAATGCCTGCATTGGTTGTGGTTCATGTGCGGTGGCCTGTATGGCTGAAAATAATGTACCGGTGGTTGGAAAGAAGGAAGTGTCACGACACCACGAAATGACCTGGTTGAGAATAGATCGTTATTATTATGGGGATGTGGAAAATCCCAATGTGGTTTATCAACCAATGATGTGTCAGCATTGCAACAATGCCCCATGTGAGAACGTATGTCCGGTCAATGCCACCAACCATTCCGCAGAAGGATTGAATCAGATGGCATACAACCGCTGCGTTGGTACAAGATATTGCGCCAATAATTGTCCTTACAAAGTCAGAAGATTTAATTGGTACGATTTTACCACAGCCGATTTATTTCCTGTTAATCAAAAGAACCTGGCTGGTGAAACTGAAAGACCCTATTATGCTGAAAATTTGGTGAGGATGGTGTTGAATCCGGATGTTACTGTCAGATCGAGAGGAGTCATTGAAAAATGTTCTTTCTGTGTTCAGAGAATTCAGGAAGGAAAGTTAAATGCAAAGAAATCTCAAAGAAAATTATTGGATTCAGATGTGCGCACGGCGTGTCAGACGGCTTGTCCTACCGGTGCCATTACTTTTGGTGACAAAAATAATCCGGAAAGTCAATTGTCCAAAAAACTGGACAATCCACTCAATTATCTGGTGTTGGAAGAAGTCAACGTTGCTTCATCTGTCAACTATACGATGAAAGTAAATAATAGAGATCACAGTATTGATGCTTAATATTTATAACTAAATTAAAAGAATCGAAATGGCTGGAGGATATGTAGCCCCTGTAAGAAGACCACTTGTTGAAGGACATAAAACCTATCATCAGATTACTGAGGATTTATGTGCTCCAACGGAAAGAGCTCCCAGCAGAGCCTGGATTATTGCATTCATTGTATCAGTAAGTGTTCTATCGTTTGGTGTTTTTTGCATTTTGTGGACCATCTGGATGGGTACTGGTAGCTGGAACCTTAACCGTACCATTGGTTGGGGTTATGACATTACCAATTTCGTTTGGTGGATTGGTATTGGTCACGCGGGAACGCTGATTTCTGCTATCCTTATGCTATTCAGACAAAGATGGCGTACAGGTGTCAACCGCGCTGCCGAGGCCATGACCATTTTTGCGGTGATTTGTGCAGCCTTGTTTCCGGTCATTCACGTTGGTAGGGTGTGGGTGGTTTTTTACTTTCTGCCTTATCCCAACACACGGGGTTCACTTTGGGTGAATTTTAATAGCCCTCTCTTATGGGATGTATTTGCCATATCGACTTATTTTTCGGTTTCTCTATTGTTTTGGTACACGGGACTTGTCCCTGATTTCGCCACCGTCAGAAACAGAGCAAGTGGACTTCGCAAGAAAATATACAATGCACTTTCATTCGGGTGGACAGGATCTGCAAAGCATTGGCAAAGGTGGGAATCTTTGTCTTTGGTGTTGGCAGGCTTGTCTACACCACTGGTGCTTTCGGTTCACACCATCGTAAGTTTTGATTTTGCTACTTCGGTTATACCTGGTTGGCATACAACAATATTTCCTCCATACTTTGTCGCTGGTGCTATTTTTTCAGGATTTGCCATGGTGCAAACCCTGATGGTCATTACAAGAAAGATTCTAAAACTTGAAGAATACATAACCCTTGAGCACATTGAATCCATGAACAAGGTCATCCTGGTTACAGGAACGATTGTTGGTGTTGCGTATTTAACGGAGCTGTTTATCGCCTGGTATTCCGGTTATGTTTATGAGCAATTTGCATTTTTCAACCGTGCCATGGGAATTTACTGGTGGTCTTATTTTGGTATGATGGCCTGCAATGTGATTTCACCACAAATCTTTTGGGTGAAAAAATTCAGGAGGAGCATTTTTGTGACTTTTTTCATGTCAATATTTGTCAATATCGGTATGTGGTTTGAGCGTTTTGTTATTATTGCTACCACACTAGCAAGGGATTATTTGCCATCTTCCTGGAGTTATTATTATCCAACTTGGGTTGAAATCGGAATATTTGTTGGAACAATCGGTTTGTTCTTTACATTTTACATGATTTTTACAAGAGTAGCTCCGGTGGTGGCCATTGCTGAGGTCAAACACATCCTCAAAGTAGCGGGAGACCAATACATTGGCGACCATAAAATACACGCCTCTCATTCCCATGAAACCCACGAAACCCATTCAAATCATTAATCCAAGAAACAGAATCATAGAAATATGAGACAATATAACAAAGAAGTTATCTACGGCATTTACAACGACGAAGAGGTGTTGCTGAAAGCGGTGCGAAAAGCCAAAAGTGAGCATCTGGAAATCATGGATGTTTTTACACCATTCCCTGTGCATGGATTGGATCAGGCGATGGGTTTGAGTGAATCCCGACTGCACCAAATTGGATTTGTATATGGTGCTTTGGGCACCCTGACTGCTTTTTTGGGAATGACCTGGATTTTTACACAGGATTGGCCTACGATCTTTGGAGGTAAGCCATATTGGCCGGCACCTGCATTCATTCCAATTACATTTGAATTGACGGTACTGTTTGCTTCATGGGGAATGACAATTACTTTTTATACCATTTGCGGATTATGGCCAGGAGTAAGCAACCCACAATTGGATCTCAGAACCACGGATGATAAATTTTGTCTGGCTTTTGATACCAGCGAAGTATCTCCCGCTGATGCCAATCAATTTTTTCAAAACACTGGAGCTGAGGAAGTAAATAGCAAAAACATTTAATAATGAAATTGAGTCAATATATTCTTTTCGTTTCATTGGTTGCAATCGGGATGATGGCTTGTTCTCCATCCGGTGGCAACAAAACCGGACACGAGTATATGCCGGATATGGCACATAGCATTGCTTATGAAGCCAATGTCAATACCTATTATTCTTATCACATTTGGGGATCCAAAGCAGAACACAGAGAATTTAGTATTCCAAGGTTGCCCGTAAAAGGAACCATTGCTAGAGGATATGCCGGATTGGATCAGACAAATCAACCAGGTGACAATGGGATAACAACCACCCAAAATGGCCATGTCAATTACTATTATCAGGACACAGAAGACGAAAGAACCAGGGCAAGCAATGAAATATTGGTCAACCCATTTCCTTTGACGGCAAAGGCTTTGGAAAATGGAAAATCAAACTACACCATTTACTGTGCCATCTGTCATGGTGACAAAGGGGATGGAGCTGGATACCTTGTAAGAGATGATGGTGGAAAATATCCGGCTCAGCCCGCCAATTTTCTGAAAGATGATTTCATCGCATCTTCTGAAGGTAGGTATTACCATGGAATTATGTATGGAAAAAATGTGATGTCAGGATATGCCGATAAGTTAAATTATGAAGAGCGGTGGGAAGTAATCCACTATATAAGATCCCTTCAGGCAGGATCAAAAAGTTTGAAATATTCTCCTGAAGAAAATACTTTTACAAATTCACAGGTACTGTCTGATCTTAGAAAAGCTTACAACCTGGTGGGCATAGCCAGATGATTTTTAACCATTGTAGAAAGAAGTAAAAATGAGTACAATACAATTACCTTCCAGAGATAAAAACATCCTGTATTTAATGGGTGGAATTGGTGTTATTAGTCTGATTTCGATTATCATGAACGATGATCATTCACACACCAGGCTTTGGGCAAATTTGCTGCACAACTCTGTCTTTTTTACCCTGATTGCTTTAATGGCAGTATTTTTTATATGCATAAGCATCACCGCTTATGCTGGCTGGAATGTGGTTTTCCGCAGATTATGGGATGGTATGTCCCAGTTTTTACACATTGGATTTATATTAATGGCCATCATCGCAGTCGGTATTTATTTTGGTTGGCACCATCTTTACCATTGGGCTGACCCGGAGACCGCCTCTACGGATGAAATTATCAAGGGTAAGTCAGGGTTTTTAAATAAAAACTTCTATACAATTGCAGGATTGGGAATTTTGGGCACCTGGTTGTTTTTCGCAAGAAAAATGAGGCAGTTAAGTTTTCATGAAGATGATCATGGAGACGATAGATGGGGACATTATAAGTCAATGAAATTTTATGCTGCTCTTTTTCTCCCCATAGCAGGATTTTCAAGTGCCGCGGTCATCTGGTTGTGGGTAATGTCAGTTGATCCACACTGGTACAGTACGATGTTCGCCTGGTACACTGGTGCGAGTTGTTTTGTCAGCATGATAGCTTTGACGATCTTAATTTTAATTTATCTTAAGAGTAAAGGATATTACAAGAATGTAAGTGAAGAGCATTTTCACGATCTTGGAAAATTTATGTTTGCCTTTTCTGTTTTTTGGACTTATCTGTGGTTTAGTCAATACATGTTGATCTGGTATAGCAACATTGGTGAAGAGACCATTTATTTTAAAACCAGGATTAAAGAATATCCCGTTTTGTTTTATGGAAACCTTGTGATGAATTTTGTGCTTCCTTTCTTAATTTTAATTAGAAACGACACGAAAAGAAAGTATGGCACTTTGATTGTCGTTTCTATCATTGTGTTTTTTGGACATTGGATTGATCTTTTTCAAATGATTACTCCAGGAGCATACCACACCGCTCATGAATTGGGTGGACATGTGGCCACTGCCGTTGATCAAGCTGCAACGCATGGGGATGCACATGGAGGGCATGATTCTAATTTCAAAGTTGGTGTCAATATTCCCGGATTACCGGAAATTGGCCTTATGATAGGTTTTGTTGCCTTATTTGTTGGCACTACACTTCATTTTCTTTCCAAAGGATCACTTACTCCAAAGAGAGATCCATTCTTACAAGAAAGCCTTCATCATCACGTATAAATAATAATAAATCCATCGAGAAATGACAATTTTAATTATTATTTTATCCGTCATCTTACTGGCCATCGTTTTGGTTCAGATTGCAAAGATAAACGAGATAACAGAGCAAATCAAAGGAGAAGAAGAAGCAATCCGCAGCAGTTCTGAGACACACGGCAAATGGTTGCTTATCTTTTGTGTCTTGCTTTTTGCAGGATTTATGTGGTGCTCATTGTATTATGCCAATTACATGATGGGGTATGGTCCACATCAATCCGCTTCTGCACATGGCGGCACCATTGATTCTATGTTTAATGTAACTGCATTTTTCACCATCGTTGTATTTGTCCTGACGCACATTGCACTGTTTTGGTTCGCTTATCGATACAGATATACTCCTGGCAAAAAAGCTTTATTTATGCCACACGACAACCGATTGGAGATGATCTGGACCGCTGTACCGGCATTTGTGATGGTTTTTTTGGTCGTCAAAGGTTTGGTGGCGTGGAATGATATTATGGCTGATATTTCAGAAGGGGAAGATCACATCGAAATTGAAGCCACCGGATGGCAATTTGCATGGAATCTGAGATACCCCGGACAAGATGGAAAATTGGGAGTAAAAGATTTTAGATTGATTCAACCAGGCGTAAATGACCTTGGGCAAGATTGGAACGACGAAAGAAATCATGATGACTTCAATTCAGATGAACTGGTTATACCCAAAGGTAAAAAAATTAGGATTCGAATTACGGCAAGAGATGTTTTGCACAATTTTTATTTACCACACTTCAGGGTTAAGATGGATGCAGTACCGGGTATTCCGACCTATTTTATATTCACACCGATCAAAACCACAGAAGAATATAGACAGGAATTGCGAAAATACCCTGAATACAATATTCCTTCCGATCCAACCGATCCTGCAAGTCCTCCAAAATGGCAAGCTTTCAATTACGAATTGGCATGCGCTGAGCTATGCGGCAAAGGACATTACAGTATGAGAAGAGTCGTTAAAGTTGTTTCACAAGAGGACTTTGATAAATGGAATGCAAGTCAAAAATCTTATTATTTGAGCAATATAAGGAACACTGAAAACGACCCATTTAAAGGTAAAAATTTAGGTCTTGAATTAAAATTAAAGGCAAAGGATCTTGAATCTGCATTGACAAAGGCGTTGGATACAAGCAATACCAAATTAGAAGACAGGACCCTGAGGTTGGACAATATTTATTTTGAAACAGGATCAGCTGCTCTGAATGCTGATTCGGATTTGGCTTTGGAAGTATTGAAAAACGCACTGGATAAAAACCCTAAACTTCAAGTTGAGATTAGTGGGCATACGGACAATGTAGGTGATAATACAGCCAATAACAAATTGTCTTTGGACAGGGCATCTGCAGTAAAGGATTATTTGGTAGGGAAAGGAATTGCCGCACAACGAATGAGTGCGGTTGGTTTCGGATCCTTAAAACCAGTGGATTCCAATGACACGGAAGAAGGTAGATCCAAAAACAGGAGGATAGAATTTAAAATATTAACTTTTTAAAATTGTGAACATGTCATCAAGTCATCATTCGCATAAAGAAACAGACATCCTGATAGAAAAACAGGGTTTTGATGATCACTTTCATGAACATCATGAAGGAGATAAATATCAAACCAATTTCCTGTTTAAGTATATCTTCAGCATGGATCACAAAATCATCGCCCGTCAATTTTTAATGACAGGAATTTTTTGGGCGATTATCGGTGCGGCCATGTCGATTATATTTAGACTCCAGCTCGGATTTCCGGATGAGAGCATCGCTTGGCTTAAACCCATTTTAGGAAAGTGGATCATCATTAATGACGCTGGAATGGGCTCATTGGATCCTGAGTTTTACTATGCCCTGGTGACCATGCATGGTACAATTATTGTATTTTTCGTTTTGACGGCAGGATTGAGTGGAACATTCAGCAATTTATTGATTCCATTGCAATTGGGAGCCAGAGACATGGCTTCACCATTTTTGAACATGTTATCATATTGGTTTTTCTTTTTATCAAGTGTGGTCATGTTCTATTCTCTTTTTCTAAGTACCGGACCATTTTCTGGTGGCTGGACAGCTTACCCACCTCTAAGTGCTTTACCTCAGGCCTCTATTGGTTCTGGGGCTGGTATGACACTATGGTTGGTTTCACTGGCACTGTTTGTGGTATCGGTTTTGTTGGGTGGAATGAATTATATCACGACGGTATTGAATCTAAGAACCAAAGGAATGAGCCTTTGGAGAATGCCATTAACCATTTGGGCTTTTTTGGTGACCGCAATTTTAGCGCTCCTTTCTTTTCCTGTATTGTTCTCAGGTTTTCTACTTTTGATTTTTGACCGAAGTCTAGGAACCAGTTTTTATATCTCGGATATATTTATCAATGGAATGGCTTTGGACAGGATAGGAGGCAGTCCGATTCTTTATCAGCATATTTTTTGGTTTCTGGGGCACCCTGAGGTGTATATCATTATCTTACCAGCGATGGGCTTGGTTTCTGAAGTCCTTTCTGTCCATGCCCGCAAACCAATTTTTGGATACAGGGCGATGGTATATTCCATATTGGCCATTGCATTTTTGTCTTTTATTGTTTGGGCTCACCACATGTTTATGTCAGGAGTGAATCCATTTATTTCCAATTTCTTTGTGGTCTTTACCCTGATCATTGCAGTCCCTTCTGCTGTTAAGGTGTTTAACTGGATCAGCACGCTCTACGGTGGGAATATCAGACTCAATACACCCATGCTATTTTGTATAGGCTTTGTGTCTATGTTTATTTCCGGCGGCTTAACCGGTATTTTTTTGGGTAACTCAGCGATTGACATCCAACAGCACGATACTTATTTTGTGGTAGCGCATTTTCACATAGTGATGGGAGTAGCAGCGTTTTTTGGGATGTTTGCGGGTGTTTACCATTGGTTTCCCAAGATGTTTGGCAGATTCATGAATGAGACTTTGGGTAAAGTACATTTTTGGATCACAATGATTGGAGCCTATGCAGTTTTCGGACCTATGCATTTTTTAGGAATGGCTGGAGTGCCAAGAAGATATTATCGGTTTGATAGTTTTGAAGCATTTACAGGCTTTGATGATATGAATAAATTTATCACAATAGCCGCAATCATTACCTTCTTTGCACAAATCATGTTCGTGGTTAATTTCTTTTGGAGTATGTATAAGGGCCGGAAAGTAACCAATCAAAATCCTTGGGGTGCAACCACTCTTGAATGGACTACACCGATTGAAGCCGGACACGGCAACTGGCCAGGAAAAATACCGTCAGTCCAACGATGGGCTTACGACTATGGAAAAGATGGAATTGAATTTACACAACAACACGTACCACTCCGGGAAGGGGAGGAGCACAGCAGTCATTAACGAATATCAATCTTATACAGGAATATTGAAGTGTCAACTACCAAAACATATCACCTAGGTTCTTTTGATCTTATCCGAGACATTGGTCAACTGGTTAAATTCAAGTTGAGCATGATGGTTGTATTCAGCTCGATGATGTCGTATTTGATTTTTGCAGTGGATCAGTTTGTATGGCTTAATTTTTTATTGTTGCTGTGTGGTGGATTGTGCATTACTTTTTCGGCCAATGCCATAAACCAGGTATTGGAAAAAGATTTTGATCGCATGATGATCCGTACCCGTCTAAGGCCGCTTGCCGACCTGAGGATGAGTTCTTCCACCGCTGTTTTAATCGCAGGCATATTTACCGTACTTGGATCTATCTGTTTAGCCATGATCAATCCTTTGTGTGCCACCCTTGGGATGGGATCTTTGATCTTATATGCTTTTATTTACACTCCGCTGAAACGTTATTCCACCTTGGCCATTCCAGTGGGGGCAATCCCAGGTGCACTTCCTGTTTTGGTGGCAGGTGTTGCTGCACAAGATTCCATTTCTTTGGAATCACTTTCTTTATTTGGACTTCAATATCTATGGCAATTTCCCCACTTTTGGGCGATTGCATGGCTAGGCCATCAGGACTACAAAACAGCAGGTTTCAAATTGATTAAAGACGTAAACGGTAAGCCTGATCCCATGTACGGATTTTATTCGTCGCAGTATAGTTTATTAGGGATAGCCGTATTAGTTCCTCTTGTCATGGAAGGATATTTCAATCCTTTTATTTTAACCGGCATGATTATTTGTATGTTGGTTTATGCATGGTTTGGATTGCGTTTGTATCAAAAAAATAACAGACCAACGGCCAGAGCACTGATGTTTTGCTCAATTTTGTATTTGCCGATCCTATTAATTCTTTTACTTATTAACCAGAATCTGTAAAAAGCATTATGCCAATTGTACAAATGTTTCACAAAGAGCTTCCACCTGATAAAATTCAGGCGTACAAGTTTGCCTTGTGGATTGGCATGGCTTCTATTATCATGTTTTTTGCTGCGATAACAAGCGCTTATTTGGTTCGAAAACCTGTTGGCAATTGGTATGAATTCAAGTTACCTGTTCAATTTTTTTATTCCACCATTTTGATCGTACTATCTTCTGTATTTATAGAAAATGCATACAAAAGCATGAAGTTAGGAAACGAAAATAGGTATAAGTTGAATATTGTTTTTGGCACAGCTTTGGGTTTGGCATTTATTGTCATGCAAATCATTTCATGGAAGGTGATGGTTTCAACAGGATTGTTTATTGACCTAAATGTGTCTGTTTCTTTCTTGTATGTTATTTCAGGTTTTCACGCGCTCCATGTGATTGGGGGATTGGTCGTACTCTTGATCAGTTTGTTGAATGCTTTTCTGATCGAATTCCAGCCCGATCCAATGAGAATTTTAAAATCCAATTTAGTAAGGCAGTATTGGCATTTTGTCGGAATACTTTGGTTGTACCTTTTAATATTTTTGATTTTACAATAAAAGAATAAATAAAGATATGTCTTCAGAACATTTAGCGCATTCACATGATACCCATGCTTCGACCCAAGCAAGTTGGATGGGAGGCAGCGAGCCTTTCAAGGCCAGTTATGGCAAGCTTATGATGTGGTACTTTCTGTTGTCAGACGCATTTACCTTTTCCGCATTTTTGGTGGCCTATGGAACCCTGCGTTTTAGTATGCCAACCTGGCCTGTTCCGGATTTTGTATTTTCAACCCTTCCCTTTGGTATTCATCACAAGCCTTTGATTTTTGTGACGATCATGACCTTCGTTTTGATCATGAGTTCTGTGACCATGGTGAGAGCAGTTCAGGAAGGACATCGTGAGAATAAAAAGGGAATCGTATTTTGGATGTTGCTGACCATTGTGGGCGGACTGATGTTTCTTGGTTGCCAGGCTTGGGAATGGACCACTTTGATTAAAGGTGAGAATATGTCAATCACCAAGAATCCATTCGGTACCCATACAGAAAGTGGTGTATATCTGGAAGGAGATGGTCACGACATTAAAGAAGGGGATAGATTTAAAGCAGGACAGTCATATCTTATTCACTACCATGACGGACATTATACCCCGTTGAAATATAAGACTGACGATGGAGAAGTGAAGGTACAGCAAATGGGACCAAAAGCCTTTGGTGCGCTATTCTTTTTCATTACTGGATTTCATGGATTTCACGTTTTTAGTGGGGTGGTATTTCTATTGATTATCATGCTCAATGTGGCGAGTGGCATTTATGCTCGCCGCAACAACGGCTATGAAATGGTAGAAAAAATAGGCCTTTATTGGCACTTTGTAGATTTGGTTTGGGTGTTTGTGTTTTTGGTGTTTTACTTATTATAAAATTTAGCTCATGGGACATTTAAGTTACGAAGAAGGCAAGAAAGTTGTTTTTAAAGGATTGATCATACTGGGTATTGTTACCCTTGTGGAGGTATTTGTTGCTTTATTAGGGAAAGGATATATTGTTGATGGATTTCATCTACCCGTTTGGCTAATGTATCTGGCCATGATTGGAATGAGTCTGTATAAAGCATATTTTATTGTTTACGAATTTATGCATATGCGGTATGAAGTTCCAGGCTTGGTTAAATCTGTGTTGCTACCAACTTTGTTGTTGATTTGGATGGTGATTGCTTTTTTTGTGGAAGGAGGTACCTGGAGAAAATGGAGAGCTCAAGCCAATGACAGACCAATCGCTTCGTTTTTTTCTCCGGTTGAAAAGGAAAGCACCCATGGAGATGGTCATCATGACGCACCAGAGCATAAAGAACATACCGGCTCAGCAGTGACTGATAGTTTGGTCACAACGCCTATAGATACTACCGGTGGTACTCACATTGATGAAACAAAAGAAGGGAAGAAGCATTGATATATTGGTACCATTGCTTCAACCGATTGAATGACCCAGCAGATTAAAATAGCGCTTGTTCTAATCATTCTGATAGGACTACCCTTGTTTGCTTATTATTTTTTACAGTCTGGTACCAGAATGAGGAAAGAGGCAATGGAGGCTTTGAAACCCAAAATCGCAATATCCCATTTTCAAAACACAGATTGGAAAGATAGGACCATCTCAGAGGATTCTCTGAAAGGGAGTAAATGGCTAGTGGCTGTTTTGGGAGCTGATTCGATGAACAGGGATCACGTCCAAAAGCTGATAAAACTCAATCAACAATCATCTGAAGAATTTACCCAAAAAACCTATTTGATCGCAGGAATGAATTCCGGAGAAACTGCAGATTATCTCAACGCACTCTTGTCCGTACCGATTCACGATCCTAAATGGATTATCAGCTATATGGCAGCCGACCACGTATTTCCATTTAGTGCATCTGTATTTGGAATTCCGGAAGAATACAAAAATACATCTGTCGCTATTTTTTTAGATGACAAACAACAAATCAGAAATTATTACAAACTTTCAGATTCGGAAGATGTCAAGAAATTAGTAAGGCATTTACCGGTTTTTCTCAGTTTAAAAAAATAATCGCATGATCAGTCCGGGCAATCTGAAGATGATGAACAGGATGGCAACTCTAATTAGCGTTGTTGTATTGCTGGTGGTGGTGTTTATGAGGCGAATACACATAGACACTAAGATTGATTTTTCTTTTCTTCCTCCTTTTTACAGCACACTAAATGCCCTGGCCGCTATTTGTTTGATGATTGCATATATCCACATAAAAAATAAAAGAATTGCAGAACATAAAAGAATGATCATGATTGCATTGGGAATTTCTGCCTTGTTTCTGGTAAGCTATGTTGTCTACCACATCACAACTCCAGAGACAAAGTACTGCGGTGAAGGTTGGTTGAGGTCTGTTTATTTCCCCTTGTTAATAAGCCATATTGTTCTTGCAGCAATAAGTTTTCCATTTATTCTTTTTACCTTTATTCGCGGATACAGCATGCAGGTAGACAGGCACAGGAGAATGGCCAAATGGGTATTTCCCATTTGGTTGTATGTTTGCCTTTCTGGCCCCGTTTGTTATTTGATGCTAAAGCCTTGTTATGTATAATTGGAAGAAATACTTGATCAGATATACTTCAATATCGATATTGTTGTGTTCACAGTTATTATTGATGGCACAATGTCCCATGTGTAAAATGGCCGCTGAAGCAAATATGAAAGACGGAGGTTTAGCAGGGCAAGGGCTTAACAATGGAATTTTATATTTGTTGGTCATTCCATATTTGTTAGCCGGGACTTTGATTTACTTGTATCGCCGTAGCAGGAAACAACTGAAGAATTAAATCAGATACCTGACTTAATCGGATTTACACTGAAATTCCAAAACCTGTTTTTATACTTTTATTTGAACTTGGAAAATTTTTTCAAGCTTGATATTAAAAGGAGCCCTTACTTGCAAAAGCAAAACTTTTAATGCAAGCATCCTCAAAAATGAATAAGTTGATTGAAATTATTCTTTTCGGTGGTTTACCGTTTTGAGAGCCGGATTGGATTTAGCCGGGGTATTGTTCGAAGCTTTGTAACTTTCTTCATAAACCTGGAAAGGAGTTGATTTATGGTGGTTGCCATAGAAATAACTGGCAATGATTTCAAAAGTCTTTGAATCTAGATAACCCGGAATCGGCTGTATAACATCTAGATTTTCATCCATAAAAACAAAAGTGGGGAAGGAAAGATTGTTCTGTGTAATTTCAAGAGCAAGTTGGTGACAACCTCTCTTTCCATACGTGACGTATTTAAACACACGGTCCTTGAAAACAATATCTTCTCTGTAATCGGCATTTAGTTTGACGGCATAGTAATCCTTTGACAAAGCTTTAATGACTGCCGGATCCTGAAAGGTCGTCTGGTCCATTCTTTTGCACCAGGAGCAACGATCAGTATATATATCCACAATGACCTTCCTTTTTTGCTTTTTCATCATGGACTCCATTTGCTCCCAACTCAGCCACTCGATGTTGTTCGATTGGGCATACAATATATTGCCCATCCCAATAAAGAAAAGCACAGAAGCAAATCCAGTCAATGCTATTTTGTAAGCCAAATTCAACATTTTTCGTGTTTCATCCAACAAAGAAACAAAATTTACTGAATTTGTTCAATGTCTAACCCATTCATTCTGCCTATTTTAAAATAATTTTAACGTTGTTTAAAAGCTTTTGAATCTATATTTTTTCAAGGCTTGATGACAAACCAATCATCTGACAGAAAACTCCAGGATGCCTCTAATTTGCCTCTTAAGAGAGGAGCAGATATTCCGCTTTTCAATTCCAAACCGTGATTTTTTACAATTCTGGCCTCGTCCCACAATTCCCGATCAATGAAATATTGTAAAGTTTCTCTGCCACCCTCTACCAACAAAGATCCGCAGGCTTCTTCTTCATACACTTTCTTTAAACTCTGTACTATATTTAGGCCGGGGTATGGTAAAGTGGTAAATTCAGAAATGTTTTGTGAATGAGAAATGATGTATTTCTTCGGATGTCCTCCAGTCCAATGCCTGACATTGAGCTGTGGTATATCGTTGATGTATGTTTTAGAGCCCACGAGTATTCCATCTACTTGGGATCGCCATTTGTGAACCAGAATATCTGATATGGCATTGGAAATTTTAACTTTCTCATTTTCTCGGCCAATCAGCCCATCCAAGGATTCTGCCCATTTTAGTATGATGTATGGCCTCAGCAAGCTTTGACGGATATAGAAAGGATGGATCAGCTTAAGAAAATCAGCAGGATTGTCTGCGAGTTGTATTTGGACACCCTTGCTTTCTAAGTATTGTATACTTTTTCCTGACATTTTAGGATTGGGATCTGTGCAACCAATCATGACATTTTTAATGCCACTTTGCAAGATCAAATCTGTACAAGGTGGCGTCTTGCCAAAATGATTGCAAGGTTCCAGACTGATGTACATGGTGGATAATGGAATGTATTTTCTGAGTGCTTGTGGAACACTTCTAATGGCATTGACTTCCGCATGCGGGCCGCCAAATACCCCATGCCATCCCTCACCGATCACCTGGTCTTCGTACCGCAAAAGAGCCCCAACACTGGGATTGGTTTTGGTCATAGAACTTCTTCTGGCCAATTCCAGACAATATTTAAAATATATATCATGATTATCTTGCATTTGTTCTAAATTGCGAACTCAAGCAGACAAAAGTAGTCAAACCATGAAAAAATTGTTGGTAGAATTTATTGGAAGCCTGATCATTGCATTCATTTTGGTGATTGCAGCCATGCAGGATTCATGGACCCATTTGTCATTTGCAGTGGGCCTTGTGTACATGGCCATGGTTTATGCAGGTGGTCATATTTCAGGTGGACATTTTAATCCCGCGATTAGTCTAGCCGTATTTCTACGGGGCAGAATGTCTCTTAGAGAATTACCCGGGTTTATACTGGTTCAATTTCTGGGATCTTCATTAGGTGCTGCGCTGGGTTTGCTCTCCATTACAGTCAAACAACCTGCCGGTATCGTGCTCGATGCGGATGTGGTTCCTGCAATGCTTTGTGAACTTCTTGGGACATTCGTACTTTGTTTTGTATTTCTGAATGTGGCTTCATCGAGAACTACCATAGGTAATTCTTTCTATGGATTATCCCTTGGAGGAATCATGATAGGCGGAATGATGACTTTGGGAAAAATTTCAGGAGGAGCATTTAATCCGGCCCTTGGTCTAAGTCTTGGGATCAGCAATATTTCCGGATTTGGCAATATCTGGGTGCATTGGGTGGCGGAGGTGACAGCAGCAGTGGCTGCAGCTTTTTGCTTTATATGGATTCATGGTCGAGATAATTGACCCTAACCAAAATGGAGACGAATTCATTCATTTTTAGAACTCTTCTGCATAGCCAATGTAATTGTCGGGACGTAAATTTTTAATTTCATTTTTTACAGAATCGGAAATGTCAAGTGTTTCCACAAACTCAAATAAATCAGATTGTTTGATGGCACTTTTTCCTTGTGTCAGGTTTTTGAGTAATTCGTAAGGATGCTCAATGTTTTCCCTTCTTAGGATACTTTGAATTGCTTCTGCAAGGATAATCCATTGCTGATCCAAATCCGAACGGATTTTAACACTGTTTACTTGCAATTTGGACAAACCATGCATCAAGGATTTTAACCCTATGAGGATGTGGGCTGCCGGAGTTCCAATATTGCGCAAAACAGTACTATCCGTTAAATCCCTTTGGAGTCTGGAAATTGGCAGTTTCTCAGCCATGAAATGGAGGATGGTATTGGCCATTCCAAAATTGCCTTCTGCATTTTCAAAATCAATTGGATTGACCTTGTGTGGCATTGCAGATGAGCCTACTTCTCCCGCAATTACTTTTTGGGTAAAGTAATCCATGGAAATGTAAGTCCATAGATCACGGCTAAAATCAATAAGTATGGTATTAATTCGGATCAATGCGTGACACCATTGAGCGATTTCATCGTAATGCGCAATTTGGGTGGTTAGTCTTTGCCTCCCGATGTGCAATTTTTTCTTTAAAAAATCATCAGCCCACTGAGGCCAGTTAATTTGAGGAAAACTCAATTTATGCGCATTAAAATTACCTGTTGCTCCACCAAATTTTCCAGTAAACGCGGTGGATTTAAGAGTAGCTAGTTGCAATTCTAATCTTTCAACAAATACAGCCAACTCTTTACCCAGTCCAGTTGGGCTGGCAGGTTGTCCGTGGGTCCTGGCCAGCATGGGTATATTGCGATGGGCAAAGGAAAATGACCTAATTTGCTCTATCAATTTTTGCAGACATGGAACAAGTACTTCATTGGTAGCATCCCTCAATATCATAGGGATGGCGGTATTGTTTATGTCTTGAGAGGTGAGGCCAAAATGAATCATTTCGTGAAGCCGGTCCAAGCCCAGACTGCTTAGTTTTTCACGGAGAAAATACTCAACAGCTTTGACATCGTGGCGAGTGATGGATTCAATTTCTTTTATCCTGCGAGAGTCATCAAGTGAGAAAGCTTCAAAACAATTAGTTAAGGACAACTCCTGATCGCTGGTAAGGGGATTTAATGAAAGTTCTTTGGTTTTACACAGCTCTAACAAGTAAAGAACTTCAACCTGAACGCGGTATTTAAAGAGTGCGTGTTCAGAAAAATAGTCACTCAGTTCGATGACTTTTTGGAAATAACGACCGTCTATTGGTGAAATTTGAATTAGACCCATTTGATGTTTTTTAGACCGGTTGAAAACAAATTAAACCGGAGTCTTCTGAAAATATAGTAAATCAGGAGAACAAAAGCTGAACCGATGACTTCAAATCCAATGATATGATAAGGAAACTTACCCGTAATCAGGACATTGTCCACTTTTGGAGGTTCGCATAAGTAAATATAATTTGACCCAATGAGATAATTGATTAAACCCACCGTTCCTAAAACAATGTTGCCAAATACCAGAACATACAACCAGGAACGAACCCTGGGTCGAATATGCAATACAAAAAACAAATAGAGTGGTGTAAAAAGTATCAATCCATGACTCAAATAATAATCAAACAACAAAAATGGTGAATAACCATGCGTCATTTCCGGAGTCAGAAAACTCATAAGCGCTCCCACACTTCCAAGCATTAAAAGATATTCGTAAAGAAGCATTTGGGGTTTGTACAAACAAACCAGACAAGCTAAATAAGAGAGTCCGCAAAGATGAAGGGGCAGGGATTCTTGTATATTGAAATGACCTGTGACCAAATAGTATACGTGGATGAGTATTTCACGAACAAAAAATACGACAAACAATGCCCGGCGAAAAAGTTCTTCCTTGCCAATTGACTTAAAATAGCTTCCTAATTTTGCCAAACCACTGTAAAATCCCAGACCTAATATAATGCCACCCCACCACATCAAGGAGTATGTCGGAATTAAATAATGTTCGTGAGGCATATGGTTTTAATCATTGGCTTTGTCGCCAACAAAATGATTTTCCTTGTATTTAAACAATATATTAAAGGTGGTTAGGCTGCCGTAAATACGAGTGATGTATTGTTGGAGATTTACTTTTTCTTCATCGGTCAATAAGCTGGCATTGATTCTTTGCTCCATCACCCGCAGACGATCGCGCACCATGACGATTTTGTGAAAAAACGATTCGATCGGAATTTCTTTTTCCTTGAGACTTGGGTCCGCTGATCTGAGAATCATGACACCATCTTTCCACTTGTCGTGTAATGGAACAACTTCACTGATATCAGACCAGGCCTTGAGGATCTTGATAAGTGATTTTTCGGCCTCTGTAAAGCTAACGGCTTCGGTGGGTTCAATCTTTTCAATTATTTCCCAATTGGCATATTCCTTCCCCACCAACTTAATACCAAACTGTATGAAGCAAACACGGTATGCCGCAATATCAACTTCGATGACGACTCCATCTCCAAAAGCAGGATGCTTGACCCTGGAACCAACACCCAGGAATTTTTCTATGCTCATAAAGCTTATTTTGACCCAAATATATGGATTATGTGGTATTTAATCTGATATCAGCTAGATTGAAGTGCGTATATGCTTCAAAGCCACTCATAAGGCGGAATAAAAAGCAAAAGAATGCTTTTTTAGGTTTTGAAACTTTAGGATAATGTCTTAATGGGAGTCATCCAATAAAATTGAGAAAATCAGGTCTTTGATATTGTAAATTCCGATTGAATATGTGATGGTAAATCCTTTGTACAAAATTGAAACAGGGTAGGTTGTACCCATTGGGTGAACTGTCCCAAAGGCTTTTCAGGATATTACGGAACTCAACTGCTTTTCTATCTAAAAATCCGTTTGGGTAAGATGTCATCGGAGTTTCCCTCTACTTCGAATAATTAAAATTGATTAATTTGACAAATTTTAACCATAAATTTTTTATTTGTTAGGAAATATAGTATAAATTTACGCCAAAGGATTGAGGAAGATGTATAGCCCCACTATAATCACCGCCCCTAGCTTGTGGTTCGTTATTCGGGTTAAACCCCGTCAGGATGCCAAAACTTCCAGGTTTTTGCACACAATTGGTATGGAGCATTACCTGCCAGGAAAGAAAGAATTGGCTAGGAATAAGGACCTCATTAAAGAAAAAATCAAACCCGTTCTTAGCCCTTATATGTTTGTTAAATGCAGGCCTGGAGAAAGAACTAAGGTTTACGACGGAGGATCGGTGCTTGATTTTTTAAAAGACAATGGTAAGCCAGTTCAAGTTAGTCAGGAGGAAATCGATCGGTTACGGCAAATTTGTGATGGCTGCTTTGATGCGATTTGGAGTAGAGATCCGATAAAAGTGGGTGATGCTGTTGAGGTAATCGCGGGAGCTATGAAAGGTGTGCAAGGTTTGGCAATACAAGAGCATGGAAGGTGGAATATGTATGTTTTGATTGAATCTTTGGGGCGATACGTCAGATTCAGCATTGCCCGTTCCCTCTTGAGACGATTAAAATTTGTAAATGAGTGAATCATCTGCTGTTTCTTTTAAATGATTGAAAAACAAAGTGTTGGCTAATTTTTGACCAATCCTACGACGGCGAAGCCATTTGACAATTTAAAATAGAGAGAACAGCAAAATTGTGAAACATGTGGGCCAAATCAACAACTATCTTCACAAAGAAAATTAAAACCTGGCTATTGAAAGCGCCCAAATAATCTCCGCAAATGGTAGGAATTTTACCAAAGAATCGAACCATTGACAATTGAGAAAAAGGAAAGAGAAAACTACGATGTTAATTGGATCTATTGTACCTGTTTGCCGATTATAAATTTTTAAATTTTAATCCAATATCTATTGAAATATTAGAATTGAAGTTTGGAAGAATTCATTCGTCTTTTTTTTGGTAGGTTCAATTTAGGTTTGTCATGCAATTTGGAGAAACTATTTATTGATTTGCAATTGCATCAAACCCTACCGGGCTTTATGCTCTCTAAGGGTGTTGCATTTTAATGAAGATTATTCATTGCCATATTCTTTGCAAACCCCCAATTAATTGACTAGGTTTTGGTGATATTTATCGATAATTGTTGTTTAAAGTTTCCATGAAAATGGATCAGAATGTCATACTCAGATTGGTAATACTAAAGTCAAGGAGTTTAATCTTAAACTTCGTTGGAATTTAATATCAATCGTGTTATACCTGGGTTCATTAAAAATAAATACTGTAATTGATCTAATGAAAAGACAAATATGAAAAATAGAAACTCAAAAAAGAACAATGAAATACTTAATATTTCTACTTTGGAAATGTTTGAGCGACTAATCAACAGAGATGCAAAACATTATGACATTGATCTTATGGTGATGCCAGGAACATTGGAAGACAAGCATAAAAATTGCGAAACGATACCTGCTCTAAGAAGACAGTTTAATTTGATTTACTTGCTGCTGGAGGGTGAACATGATGTTCGCCTGGGTGCCGATCACCTCCAGCTAAAACCCAATGACCTGGTTATTGTTCCTGAAAATACTCTATATGCCAGCGATCACATTAAAGATTGTAAGGGGTATTGCATTCATTTCAAATCAGAATTTTTGAAGCCTCAACTGACTAAACCTCTTGCCGAAGAATTTCCCTATTTTCATTTTGATGCCCCTCATATTATCAATCTTTCACAAATTGAAAGTGAATTGATTCAATCTGCATTTGCACAAATTCTAGATGAATACAAACGATTTTCAGCAGAGAAGAATTTTCTCCTATGCAATCTGATACTCATATTACTTTATAGAGTTCGTGAAATTTACCGGATTCATGTAAGAGAAATAAGTAAAAATTACAGTAGAAAAGAGCAACTGGCCAATTCTTTTAAATTGCTTGTTGAAAAGCAATTTGTGGAATTGCGTACAGTCCAACAATATGCTGATTTGATGCATATCTCTGCAAAGCACCTTTCTGAAGTGGTTAGGGAGACTTTCGGACGCCCACCTTTACAAATGATCCATGATATTTTATTGCTTGAGGCAAAGGTGCAGCTGGGCTCGACGGATCGATCGGTTTCGGAGATCGCTTACGAGTTGAAATTTGACGACCCATCCCATTTTACCCACTTTATTAAAAGGAAAACTGGCTTATCGCCACAGGATTTTAGAAAGAAGCTCTGAAATATACATACCATTCCGAAGAATCTACAATGACTGCCCAAGCACTGCACATACCTTTGCTGTATTAAATCAAAAAATACAAAAAATGGAGAAGAAATCAAAAATGGCTGAGTGGAAAAATTTTGGAACATCTGATGAAGTCAGGGAATTCCCAAAAGGACGTTTGGAGCTTATTCAGATAGGGGGAGCCACAATCGGCCGAGGCATCTTTGAGCCTGGTTGGCGGTGGACAACTTCCGTGCAACCACTGGCCAAAACCCACAGTTGTGAAGCCCCACATTTTCAATACCATGTTTCTGGTATTCTTAGAATTAAGATGGATGACGGAACAGAGTTCGACTGTAAACCAGGTGATGTTTCTCTGCTTCCCTCGGGTCATGATGCTTGGACCATTGGAAATGAACCCGCTGTGGTAATTGATTTTCAGGGTATGATTGACTTTGCGAAACATCTATCATAAAATTTTCTCTTCAACATTCTTATTGAGATCTGTTTCCTTTTATCTTTTTTAAATGATCAAATTTATTATTGTTCAATTATATTAATTTTAACTTATGTCCTATTTTCGTATTCTTTTCAATGCTTTATGGTTCATTTTCGGATATGAGAACATTTTATTAGGCCAGTCCGTCAATTCTTCCAAACCCGTATATGCACCCGGAGAAAATATTGTGGTTAACTTTTCGGGATTTTCAGGTGCAAGCAGGGATTGGGTGGGACTTGCCGCAAAAGGACTGGCAGATGATAAATACACTAGCTGGCAATATACTGGCGGGGCGATCAGTGGTACCTTAACTTTTAATGGCTTACCTTATGGCGACTACGAAGTGCGAGGATATTTTAATGACGGAGGAGTGGTGAAAGCCAGGTCCTATTTTAGGGTGGGAAATACAGATCAAAATTTAGTGGCAAAAACAGAAAAAACAAGTTATAAGCCTAATGAGAAAATTAAGATTACTTTTTCCGGTTTTCCTGGAAATGCTAGAGATTGGATAGGGATTGCAGTGCCGGGGAGCAGTGATGAAAAATATGTGATCTGGGCTTATACCAATGGTCAACAATCCGGAATTATAGAATTTCAAGGTTTGGCAGATGGCAATTATGAGGTAAGGAGCTATTTTAACAATGAAGGAATCGTGAGATCGAGGTATTCTTTTAGCGTAAGTAATACTGTTTCGGCCAATCCTACTCAATTGTGTCGGGCACCCTTAAGTGTCTTCTTTGCAGGAATGACAGGTCTTGGCGCTGCCTGGGGCAGAACAACCTGTGAACCTACCATTATGAGTGCGATAGGAATTTCAGACATTCAGGCAACTCTGCGAAATGCCAAAGATGGAATGGATATGCTCAGGGATTGTTTCCAGTTTAACTCTGAAGAAATTAGTCAATTGATCAACCGAATACCAAATTTGACCAATGTGCAGGCTGAGCAGGAAATTCATTTACTTGTCCGCAAATTACAAGAAGTGGTCGTCAACAACCGATCAAAATGTCACCATCAGATTCCATTGTCCTCCCTCTATGTGGCGGGTGTTCATTTGGGAGCGGCGCAAGCTCATGCTTCTTGTCAACAATGTCAGTTGACACCGATGCCTATGGCCATTCAGACAGTCATCCGAAACCATCTGAACACTGCAAGAGATGCTTTTTCCGCTTTTTTGCCCTGTGTGCCTTCAGTAACTTTGAATCAATTTAACTCCATCCAGTTGGGCAGCATGAATTCGTTGGTAGCCCATACGGAGATAGTAGGTCTTCATACCAATTTATTGTGGAATATATCCCTATCCGATTGTTGTTGTGAATGTAGATAGAGTTGACCTTTTTGCAACTCATTTAAAGGAAAGAAATACTCATAAACAGAATTATATTTTGCTTGTACCAGGCCTGTAAGGCCAATACAAAATTTAACCAAGGTAATATAGGATCCTTTTTTGTGATAAAAACTGCTGTAAATAAATTTGACCATGTACACCCTTACTCGTCAAATCCGTCAAATACTCAAAAATCTGGTCAACCGCTAAAATTTAAAGCAGATAAGCCCGATCTGATTTAATTTTGCCTTGCTTTTGAAAATGATTGGGTTAAAATGTTATTATTTAATCATGCCAATTAAGATTCTATATACCAAACTCCAAACTCTTGTTCCCGAGGACTTTCTCTACAATCCTGCTTATAGTTATGAGAAATTGGGCAAATGGAATCGTTCTGGCTTGAAAGCAGAATACGGCTGGGATTTTAATCCTTTATTCTTAATGGAAGCTTAAAACTTATAAAAAATTTATAATACATCAAAAAAATGAAAATTATTGTGAAAAATTTATTCATCCTATTTGTTTGGTGGTGCGCTGAAACGATTATGGCACAAAATCTTTTGATTGAAGACTTTCTGTATGATCCTGTGGACAGTCTTGAAAATCAAGGATCTTGGTTTAGATCCGGCAGTAATACTGAATACAATATTAAGGTAGTATCTGTTGGATTAAATTATTCAGATTACGTTGGTTCAGGAAAAGGAAATAGCTGTTTGATAGAGAATTCCGGAAATGGCGATGTACTTCTTCATAATTTGAAATCCAAGGTAGAATCCGGTGATTTATATATGTCATTTATGTTTAGAACGGACAGTTTAGCTGCTACTATGACGGAAGGATATCCTATATGCTTCGATCAGGGAGGGCCAGCTACCAATAATAATACAAGGCTTTTTATTAAGAGGGAATCTGATGCCATCTTTCAGTTAGGTGTTTCAAAGTATGGTGAATCAACAAGTTATATTAATGCAAACTTCGAAATTGGCAAGACTTATCTCATTGTATTGAAATATAGCTATCTTGCTGGAACCGACAATGATGTTTCTAGCTTGTACGTGTTTGAGACTGGAATTCCAGCTCTGGAACCCGCACAACCGGACGCATCAAATAACCATGGAGAGGATATGCCTGATCAGGGCCAAATAAGCTTATCCAATAATTACGCCCAATCTGGACTCGAAGGTTGTAAAATTTTTATAGATGGTATCAGAGTAGGAACATCTTGGGAAACCAGTGTTCTGTCCATGATAAGTTCTTTAGAGTCCAATCATGACAAGGATCAATTGGCTTTTCAATTTTATCCCAACCCTATAACGGTTCATACAACAATCCGCATTCATACACCATATTCTGGAGAAGCACAACTCATTGTTTTTGACACAAATGGACGTCCAATGGAAAATCTAAATCTGAGTTTTCCGACCAGTGGGACTTATGATATTCCATGGAACAAAGGTTTGTATTCTCCGGGGGAATATTTTTGCAAATTGAAATTTGGAGCTAAAGAGCTAACGCATAAGCTTTTAATACAAAACTGAAAATATATTTACAATTATGCATGGTTCATAATGGGCAATCATGCTATTTAATTCAACTTATTTTGGTGAAAGTAAATTGAATTTAAAAATATTCCTATATTTGCATAAGAACTGTGAACCGTTTTTAACAACACTCTAAATTTTTAGCCATGGAATATTTTTATTTTTGACTTTTCTGTTATTAGAATATTTAGCAGGAAGTTTTGTTTGTTATAGCTATATTTGAATAGAATTCATAAATGGAATGTAAGCTTATACACTTGACTTTGCATTTTTGAGCAATGATTGGTATAGCTATGCCAATACTTAAATTTGTGTATTTATTTTCAGTCAACCTATGTCAATTCAAGTCTTTATACAGCAAGTCCTCTATGAATACAGTTATTTTACCCTTTTTGGATTGAGTTTTGTTTATTTTTTTGGACTTTACTTTGGATTAGCACCATTGTTTAAAGTTAGTTGCGAATATTTGGCTTCAAAGAATTTACTCACCAGAATTATACAAAAGGAAGTGACGGATCGCCAAATTTCAGATGAAAAAAGACATTCCTTTGTTTCCATTCTAATCTTTGGCACTTCAATTATCCCCGTGATTTATCTGATCAGAATGGGTGTGGCCAGTTTATTGCCAAATACTTTTTTAAATGTGATGGCCGGGATCCTCTTACTAATATTGTGGAATGAAGTCCATTTTTTTATCGTGCACCGGACCATGCATTTGAATTTTTTTATGAAGAACTTCCATTATATTCATCATCAGTCAAGGATTCCTACCGTTTATTCGGTGTATAGCTTCCACTGGTTGGAAGCTTTCCTGTTAAGTACGGTGCCATTGACTTTCATGCTACTTTTTCCCATCGCTATATGGTCTATTTTTATTTATCCTTTAATCAGTATTCTCCTTAATTATTCAGGTCATTGCAACCATCGATTTGGGAGTGGGAAGGGTTGGAGTATGCTGCTCTTTGGAACCTTGCACAATGAACATCACGCGAAAGGAAGAAAGAATTATGGTTTCGCGAGCAATGCATTGGATGAATTAAACGCCTGGTTGAAATCTAAATTTTAAAACACCCTATAAAATGAAAAATGTTTACATCAACAGTGCCGGAATCTTTCTACCCAATCAAGCTATTTCAAATGATGAAATGGAAAAGTATTTGGGTCTTATTGCTGGAAAAAACAGTTTGGCCAAAAGCAGGATATTGAAACAAAATGGAATTAAACAAAGGTATTATGCAATGAATGCCAATCAGCTAAGTACGCATTCTAATGCCCGCCTTGCCATCCACGCCGTTGAATCTGCTTTATCAAAGAGCCATTTGCGTCCAAAGCAGATAGAATTACTTTGCACAGGTACCACGCAAGGGGATTTACCCATACCAGGGTTTGCAAGTATGGTACACGCGGGTCTGGAATTTTCGAACTGCGAATTGGCAAGTTTCCAAAGTGTTTGTGCCAGTGGAATGATGGCCCTAAAAGATGCTTTTTCACAAATTAAATCAGGTGAGAAAAACAACGCAGTTTGTGTTGCAAGTGAATTTGCCAGCAGGCTGTTTAAAGCGTCGCGATTTGAGGCGCAAGGTATGTCCTCCTTATCTTTTGACACGGAATTTTTGCGATGGATGCTATCGGACGGGGCAGGTGCATTTGTTTTGGAGAATAATAGAAATTCGAATGGACTATCATTGAAAATTGAATGGATCGACATTAAATCTTATGCAAATGAATTTCCTTTATGCATGTTTACCGGGAAAACTGACAATACAAATGAAGATGAACCAAGCTGGCTGGACTATCCGGATTATGAAGCCGCAGCAAGGGCAGGTGCGCTGAACCTGAAACAAGATGTTCGCTTGTTAGACAGTTTAATAAAATCAGGTGTTGCCCATTATTTCGATTTGATCGATCAGGGAAAAATTGTAAAAAATCAAATAGATTGGTTGTGCGCCCATTATTCCTCCGAAGTATTTAAAAAACCCATCATGGAACTTATGGTCAAAGGAGGTGGTGAAATCCCTGAGGAAAAATGGTTTAGCAATTTGAGCAGCAAAGGTAACACTGGTTCTGCTTCTATTTATATCATGTTGGAGGAATTGATGTATTCCGGAAAACTGAAAAATGGAGATACCATTCTTTGTATGGTGCCTGAAAGTGGTCGCTTTGTCACTTCTTTTATGCAACTAAAAGTTGAATCTTCCGTAGAAAATGCAAGTATGACTTTTCCTTATCGAAGCATTGAAGCGCCTGAATTAAATATTACAAGAAATGAATCTTCGGAATGGCTGGTGAGACAGTTGACTCAGATTTGGATCGATTTTGAAACAGAATTGTTGAAAGTGCCCATCGTCTCTAAAATCCATGCCGGAAAACTAAGTTTACAAGATTACAAATTGCTCTTAAGAGATCTCAGACAACAAGTAATAGATGGATCACAGTGGATATCCAGGGCCGCATCCAATATTGATGTGGAATTGTTCGAACTGAGGTCAGCATTTATTAAACATACGGCAACAGAACACAAAGACTTTAAAATGTTGGAGCAGAATTATGTCAATCTGGGTGAATCCTTGACGGACATTCAATCAGGCGATAAAAACGTTGGAAGTCTGGCCCTTTCTTCATTTATGTTTCATCAGGCCAGCAAACCCAATCCTTTGGATCTCATGGGGGCCATGTTTATTATCGAAGGAATTGGTAAAAGACTTGCGGCCTATTGGGGAGAAATGATCAAAAAACAATTAAACTTACAAGATGATCAGGTATCCTTTTTTACCTACCATGGTGTAGCGGATGAAAATCATTTTCATCGCCTGGAAGAGGCACTAAATCACCCTTCCATGAACTTGGCACTTGCTAAAAAAATAGCAAAAACCGCTAAAACTACTGCAAAACTTTACTGGATGCAACTGAATGAATTAGGAAATTACTAATAACAAAACAATGGCTGAAATATTCGACATTAAAACCCATGACAGCAGAGATCCCAATCCATGGCTCGCATTGTATCTGGACAGTAGCATTCCAATGAATATCAAGACAAAAAGGGCTCTGATGAGAGACAACAATTCAAAATCAGCCCGATACCTTTTGCCCATTATTCAAATTTGGTCTAAGATCACTATGTTCTTTATTCATATCTTTAAATTCTTTTTTCCAAATTTGCTGAATTCCTCCAAAACTTTGCATCGGATTTTGGCATGGGGTTTAAAATATTTTGTGAGTCCGGATGCCAATTTATTAATCTTTAGACATTTTCACGTTGGTAGCGAAATCCTCGAATTCATTGCTGCCAATGTGAAGGGAGTTCAAATTAAAGGAAATCCATTGAAGCCAAGAAATTTTGAAGATGTAAAAGATGATCTATTTTTAAAACACGATTTGAATCTGTACAACTTTGTGATAAATTTGAACAGACAACTCAATGAAAAAGGAATTTCAATCAGCGAGGTAGAGGACAAAAATTTAAGTATGATCACTGAAGATCAGTTTGATCACATCGATTTTCCAAACCGATGGACCAATATTCTGGATTTAAGATCGGCCATCGAATTGTTTACACCCTTTTACCAATTGTTTTTGACCTCCAATGATTTTCTAAGAGCGTCTAATTCTTTGCAATTGGACGAAACCATTGCAATTTATTCTGCTCAAATTTTAGGTACACCCGGTCATTTGGGCCTGGTCAACAACAAACACCCAATGATCCCGGAGACAACTTACAGTGCTGCATATCGTTTGGTTTTGCACGGTCTGGCGGCGGAAACACTTCATGAAATATTGGTTAATTCAAAACTGAAAATTAAAAATGACGGGATTATGACGCCTATATAGACTGGCAAAAAATTAATCCTACTTTAAAACCTGGTCAATAAATGCGTGGATAACTTTTCTCAATTTCAATCGGCAAATACAAATGAATCTATTGATTAAACTTTTAAAATGGTTTGCAAAATCCATTTTGGTTTTATTGGGTATTCTGCCATTAATAAGATGCAGTTCTGGTTACAAGGATGAAGGAGGAAAGACTTATTTCAATGGTAAGGAAATTACGGATAGAAAATTTAAAGTTTTAAATGAGGTGTTCGCAAAGAATGACTCGATGGTATATTACAACGATATATTGATCGATGGTGCTGATCCATTTAGCTTTCAAGCGTTGGACAAGCAGTATGCAAAAGATAAGAATTTTGTATATTTCTGCGATGAATTCAGAGAAGGTCAGAATTACTATCTCACAAAAAAATCGAAAATTCAAAAAATAGAAATTGCAGATGTAGCGAGCTTTGAGGTTCTCTCTGAAGCTTATGCAAGGGATCACCATCGCGGATATTATAGGGGGAATGCTTTTGATCTTAACGATCCAGCCAGCCTTGAAGTATTGGATGTGCGATTTGTTAAAGACCAATACAATGTTTATTTCGAGCAAAATCCAGTGAAAAATGCAATCCCTTCTAAATTTCAAATCATCAATCATCATTATGCAGAAGATGGAGAAAAAGTGTTTTATTTTGGATATCGAAGTGATTTGTACAATGGTATACATATTTTAACACAACACACAGATCGTTTTGTGCTACTGCAATATCCATATTCCAAGCACCATTCTGCCGTGTATTTTTATTATTTTAAATTGAGTGAGGCGGATCCATTTAGTTTTGAAGTGCTCGGGAATTTTTATGCAAAAGACAAAAATCGCGTATATTTTGAAAACAAGGAAATTTTGGGGGCTGATCCCCTTAGTTTTCAATTGATTTCATTTGAGTCAGATAACAATGACCTGATTCAATTTGCTAAGGACCATCAGAAGGTATTTTGGAAAGACAAAATCATTCAAAAAGCCACAGCCAATTCTTTCAAGGTTTTAGGTCTTGATTATTCAACTGATGGGAACAGGGTCTATTTTGAGGATAAAATGCTTCAAAATGCCAATCCTAAAACATTTTCTGTCCAAAGACATGGTCATGGAGATTTTGATGCAGAAGATTCAGAAAATCAGTATTTTAAAGGAAAATTGCGCTAGACAGAATATTTATTTTATAGGAATCCTCCTTCTCCAATTCTAATATTCTATGGCTTCTTCAGCGAAACTAATAGATCGATTCATTACCTTTATCGTCCAAAAGCTTCGATTTTTGCCTTCAAGTTTTATGCAATATATTATAATTTCTATTAAAATCAACAATATTGAAATATGGAGAAAATAGAGATCGAATTAAAATGGGCATTCATTTTTTTTCTTGCTTCCCTTTTATGGATGGTTTTGGAAAAAGTGAGTGGATTGCATGGAGAAAGAATTGGCTTGCATCCATATCTTTCCATGCTATTTATGATTCCGGCAGTATGGATCTATGTACTTGCGTTGAAGGAAAAAAACACGAAGTATTTTGGGGGATCAATGGATTTTAAATCTGGAATGACTTCTGGAATGATCATCTCAATCATTTTAACTCTATTGGCACCTCTTACGCAATGGATTGCCGCTGAGTTTATTTCTCCTGAATATTTTTCCAATGTGATCGAATATTCAGTAAAAGAAGGACATTATTCTACTGTGGAGGAAGCAAAATCTTACTTTAATTTAAAGAGTTATATCTGGCAAAGTATGGTCGGTGCTTTAATTTCTGGGACATTGATCAGTATAGTGGTAGTCTATTTTTTGAGAAGAAATAGCCAAGCAAAGGGTTGATTCCAATTTATCTTAATTTTACGTATTTCAATTATATAAACCATTCATTAAAACATAAAAACAAGCATCATGACAACAATCAATGTATATCTTAACTTTAACGGAAACTGCGAGGAGGCTTTTGAATTTTATAAATCTGTCTTCGGTGGGGAATTCTCTTATGTTGGAAGGTTTGGTGAGATGCCACCACAGGAAGGGCAGCCACCATTGCCCGAAGAAATGTCAAATAAAATTATGCACATTGGCTTGCCAATTAGCAAGGAAACTTCGCTGATGGGTAGTGATACAGGCGGCGAGTGGGCACCTAATTTTAAACAGGGTAATAATTTCTCCATTTCAGTGAATACCGATAGCAAGGAGAATGCGGATAGAATTTTTCACGGCCTTTCCGATGGGGCTAGAATAACAATGGCAATGGCGGATACTTTTTGGGGAGATTATTTTGGCATGCTGGAAGATCGTTTTGGTGTTAACTGGATGGTTAGTTTTAACGCTCAACACCAGCAAGTGTAAAATCATCTAGTTAGACAAATCTTTCTATGTATTTACAGTTTAGTTTTTATGAATAAATATGAAAAGGATTCCGATTGGGCTTTGGATCATGCTCATAATTTTAAATGCGCTTGTTTTACTTGGTCAGCTTTGGCCAAATGGCCAACCACCTTTTGCATCTAAAGTTAATATTTTGACCCTGGTGTTCAATCTGATTTTATTCTGCTATATTATTTTCAGTTACAAAAGAATCAGCAATTATTGAGCAAATAGTAAAAAAAACGATATGAAATTATTTATTATATTTATATTCTTTGCTCTGCTTAATTTTAACGCAGAAAGGGAATTGAGCTTTCGCAGCATCAGAGAAGGTGAAATAATTAATTTGTATGATGCATTTGGGAAAGATTCGCTACTTAGTAAAGATTTTGGATTTTCGTGTATAACCAAATACAAGGGCAAAACATTACTTTTTGATGCCGGTAGCAATGCCGATATTTTCAAATCAAATGTTCAGAAAATTGGAATTGACCTTTCCAAAGTTGATCTTGTGGTTGTATCTCATGGGCATTTTGATCATTTGAATGGATTGGATTATTTATTGAAAATCAATCCCAATGTAAAGATCTATTTTCCCTATGACATATTTTGGGGTGCTCCTGTTCCTTTTGATGCAACTGGTCTTGAACCTGAAGTTAAAGATTCACTCCCACAGTATATGAAATATTTTGATGGGGGTTCTACAAAATTTTCTATCAATCAATCTGGAAGATTTTGGAATTCAAACATAGAATTTATTAAGCAATCGTGTGAAATATTACCGGGAGTAAAACTCATTGCTACCAATTCATCTTTAATGGGATATTTTTCGTGCTATCCAGGTAAAAGTTTTGTGGAAGGACATTTTGAGCACCCATCTGACAATTGTAAAAACATCAATTTGCCAGAACTTTCACTTTCTCTATCTGGTCGAAATGGTCAAACTTTATTGGTGGGATGTTCACATACCGGGGTGGTAGATATTGTCCGGCAAACAATGTTGTTTAGTAGTGAGAAGATCGACCTTCTATATGGTGGATTCCACATGATTCCATTCAACCGCGAGCAAATCCTTAAATCGATTCAAGTATTGAAAGAAGAAATAAAAATTGCCAGAGTTGCACCAGCCCATTGTACTGGTCATCTTGCCTTTAAATTATTCAAAGATTCATATGATGATAACTATTTGTTTGCTGGACTTGGATCTTCTGTAGAATAAGAGATCAACATGATTCTCTATCGTATACATGGTAAGATAAAATCCATCATCGATGAGCGGTACAAACATAGTTATTGGAATTAGTTATGATCGAAATCGAAATTGCTCGCGCAGCACCTTCCATCATGCGAATGGGTAATTTTAACATTCATTGTTCCGTTTAAAATAGTTAAATAATGCTTTTTTCTTTGGCTAAATCGATTGAAATTCTGCAGTCAACACCATCTGTGCTTCATGATTTGGTATATAATTTGTCAAATGAGTGGACTTTTGAAAATGAGGGGCCTGATACCTGGAGCGTTTACGATATCATCGGTCATTTGATCCATGGCGAAAAGAAGGATTGGATCGAGAGATTGGATATAATTTTGTCGGATTCTCCAAACAAAGAATTTACACCATTTGACCGATTTGCACAATTCACAGAAAGCAAAGGCAAATCAATCAAGGAGTTGTTGGCAGAATTTGAAACTTTGCGGAATAGGAATTTGGAATATTTGAAATCAAAAAATTTACAAACCGCCGACTTTGCAAAAATAGGAATTCATCCAAAATTTGGCACGGTGACTCTTCAGCAACTACTAGCTACATGGACTGTCCACGACATGAACCACCTTTCTCAGATTTGTAGGGTCATGGCAAAACAGCTAAAGGAAGAGGTAGGTCCTTGGGTTGAATATCTTCGGATATTAAAAGGTTAATGAACAATATTTCAATGCGACATTTGAGTTTAAACTAAAATAAAAAAAAAGAAGATCGGAAGACTTAAATTATACAACTAGCTGTTAATAAACAGAGTAATTTGGATTATCATCGTTTTTTTTGCGTACCCATAGAATTTATTTAACCATTTTGTTATAAAATTTTGATTCCAATTGATTTTTTAAATTTTATATGTATTTGTAAAACAAGTTATTAAGACTTTTTGTATTCTAATTGATCGTTAAATGGAACTACTCATCATTTTTATTTTGATTTTACTCAATGGAGTATTCTCAATGTCAGAAATGTCATTGGTATCCTCACGTCGCTTCAAGTTGGAGAATGCCAGAAAAAAGGGTAGTACAGGCGCCAAATCTGCCCTTGAGCTTTCAGAAAATCCAACGCGGTATTTATCTACTGTACAAATTGGAATCACTCTGATAGGTATTTTATTGGGAGTTTACAGCGGTGACAAGCTGACCAATGATGTTCAGATTTTTCTTGAGCAATTTTCTTTTTTTCATCCTTACGCCAATAATTTGGCGGTGGCTATTGTCGTCATTTTTGTAACCTATCTCTCCATCGTTTTCGGAGAATTATTGCCTAAGAGGCTTGGAATGGCATTTCCTGAATCTATTTCAATTTTACTTTCGCCTTTTATGAAAGTAATTTCAACCCTTTCCTCTCCATTCGTAACGCTTTTGACCGTTTCTAATAATTTATTGCTGCGACTAATGGGTATTAAAAAAATCTCGCAGAATAAGATTACTGAAGAAGAGATAAAATCAATCATCAAAGAAAGTGCTGACGAAGGAGAAATTCAAGACATCGAACATAATATTGTGGAAAGAGTCTTTGAGTTGGGCGACCGAAGGGTAAATTCGCTGTTTACCCACAGATCCGATATAGTCTATTTTACAACAACGGACAGTTTGGATGAGATCAAGTTAAAGATTCACCAAGAGAAGCATTCTGCATATCCGGTATCTACCAGCACTGACTTGGATGATATAATTGGTATCGTTCTATTGAAAGACCTGTTTGTTTTAAATTCGGAAAAGGATTTTGACATACGGCAATATATGAGAAAACCCATATTTATCAACGACAATGCGTTTGCATACAAAGTGTTGGAAATCTTCAAAAAGGAAAAAATTCATTATGGAATTGTGGTAGATGAATATGGTACCACTCTTGGTATGATCACTATGGATGATGTGGTGGATGCACTGGTGGGTGATGTTACAGAAATGGGTCAGGATGAATATAAGATTGTACAACGGGATGAAAATTCTTGGTTTGTAGATGGCCAGTATTCGATCAACGAATTTGTTCGCTTTTTTGGAATCCAATTGGAAGAAGAAGCCAATTACCAGTTTAGTACAGTTGCAGGACTGATCATTTATAGAAAAGATGATATACCTGATATTGGTGATAAAATTTCAGTGGACAACTACGTTTTGGAAGTAATTGACAAGGATGGCCAACGGATAGATAAGATATTAGTGACCAGGGTTTAATTGTTCGATTGAAAACATTTTCATTTTGAATTTGAATGAATTTATTCTGGTTTGGTTTTATCAATAGGATCACATTTTATCAAAATCAACCCTGCACGGTTTGATGTAAGTGATTCACATTGGATTGTATTTTACATGACGGAGCCAGCATCAAAAATCAACGGATCGATCAGATTGCTTTCGCCTTAAGAAGAATATATTTTCACTTTTTTAATAAATTTGAAGTAAGTTTGTATTTAATTTTATCTGAAATTCAATGACCGTGAATTTACTCCAGGATTTTCTGATACTTTTGATAGCCTTGCTACATTTGTACATTCTCTACATGGAAATGTTTGCTTGGGAAAGCATGGGCAAGAAAACATTTAGGGGAGCTATGCCGGAAGAAATGTTTAAGCCAACAAAGATTCTTGCAGCCAATCAAGGTCTCTACAATGGATTTTTAGCGGCGGGATTGGTCTGGAGTCTAATTATTTCCGATCCGAACTGGTCAGAAAATGTAGCCATTTTCTTTTTGCTGTGTGTGGCTGTGGCAGGTATATATGGTGGCTTTACTGCCAGTAGAAAAATCTTCTATGTGCAGACTGTTCCTGCTTTATTGACTTTGTGTTTGGTATTAATTAATTAATTTGGGAATTGGAAAATTTTGATATTTTTGTATTGTTTTATTACTCTGACTTAATTTTATTTGTATGAAAAAAATCTATTTTTTTGGTTTAATTTTATTTCTTGGATTGTATTCTTTCTGTTCTTCTGATAACAATACTACAAAAGATTGTTCTACTGCTTATGCTACCGAATTGCAGGTTGAGGTAAATGCTCTGACAACCGCTGCCCAGGCCTATGGAATGAATCCTACTCAGGCGAATTGTCTTGCCTATAAAGCTGCCGCCGAAGCTTACGTAAAAGCTTTAGAACCATATGGCAACTGTCCGGGACTAACTGGTCAGGCAAGGGTAGATTGGGAAAATTCGCTCAACATTGCCCGCAACAATGTGGCAGCAATCCAATGCTAAGACGATTTCAGTATTTTGTCTCTGATAAGACTTAGTGGGGTAGCCACTTTTTTAGTTTTTTATTTTTGATATTCATTCTGGAAATATTCAATTTTATTAATTGAGATGATTAAATTTGTTGAATTCATCAGGCGCATTTCTAACTGGAAATCCTTTCTTTTCTTCTTTGCCTGCTATATGGTATTCAATCTGTTTATACTTAAAAATGCAGAGACTAGAATGAATGGTTTGGCAGGAAAGGAAGTTGGAGTGATCGATCTGACATTTGGATATTCTCCGCAAAGAGCTCTCGACATGGTGGCGGCTTATGGGGATGAAGGCCGTGCTTTTTATGCTCGAACAGAATATACTGCTGACCTTGTTTATCCCCTTGTTTATGCTTTTTTGTTTTCGATAGTGTTTGTACTCTTATATCGAAATTCGGCCCAACCATGGATGATCCTATTGCCGTTTTTAACCTTGCTTTTGGATTATTCGGAAAATGTATTTATAGTCAGTCTGCTCACCAATTATCCTTTGCAATCCATGCAATCAGCAATCTTTTGTGAGATATTCAAATTGTTGAAGTGGGTTTGTTTTGTATTCATAATTGGCTTGGTTTTATTTGGGCTTCTTAGGAAAGCATTTTCTTCCTTCAACAGGAATAAGGCATAATTGCTGGTATAAGAATTATTTAGCACCTCATTGAAGACCTCGGGAGATGCTAAATTTCGTGGCCTATAATGGTCCTATACATTATCTTTGTTTTTAATATGCGAAATCCTGTATTAGATTCAGATCCCTCTCATCTGGCATCCGAAGACATAAAGATTGAGAAGGCATTGAGGCCAAAGCATCTAGATGAATTCTCCGGACAGTCTAAGGTTGTGGATAATTTACGCATTTTTATCAAAGCAGCCCTTCAGCGTGGAGAAGCTCTTGATCATGTATTGCTGCATGGCCCTCCCGGTTTGGGAAAAACGACTTTGTCCCATATCATTTCCAACGAACTAGGTGCTTCTCTGAGGATGACCTCTGGTCCCGTTTTGGAAAAACCGGGTGATCTCGCTGGTTTACTCACCAATCTTCAGACAGGAGATGTTCTTTTTATTGATGAAATTCACCGGTTGAACACGGTCGTAGAAGAATACTTGTATTCTGCAATGGAGGATTACCGGATCGATATCATGATTGACTCCGGCCCAAGTGCACGATCCGTACAACTCACACTCAATCCCTTTACCCTCGTTGGTGCAACAACTAGGATGGGTTTGCTTACTTCGCCACTGCGTTCAAGATTTAGCATAAATTGTCATCTTGACTATTATGATACCGAAACATTGAGACGAATTGTACTGAGATCAGCAGACATTCTGAAAATGGACATTACCGATGGTGCGGTTACAGAAATAGCACGCAGGAGTCGTGGGACTCCAAGGATTGCCAACGCGTTGCTCAGAAGACTTAGGGATTTTGCTCAAATCAAAGGGAATGGTACTTTGACCCATGAGATTGCTCTTTTTGGACTTGAAGCCCTGAATGTGGATTCCCATGGATTGGATGATATGGACAATAGAATTTTACTTGCTATCATTGATAAATTTTCAGGTGGACCCGTTGGGTTGACCACTATTGCCACAGCAGTAGGAGAGGAGGCCGGTACCATTGAAGAAGTGCACGAACCTTTTCTCATCATGGAAGGTTTTTTGCAAAGAACCCCAAGGGGTAGACTTGCTACACAGAAAGCATATGACCATTTGCACATTCCTTATAAAGCTACAACAGGTGGTTTGTTTTAAGTTTTTTAATTTTTTGAGAACTCCGATAAATTCTAATCGTAGGATTTCCTTCCACTGCGATCCACCAAAGTGGCCGATCCTTGCTGACTGGATGTCATCACAATGTCAAGGATATTGACATGTCCGGGAGCTGAAACCATGAAATATATGGCATCCGCCACATCCGATGATTTAAGAGGAGTAAAATCTTTATAAATGTCGGCCTTAACGACATCGCCTTCAAATCTGTTGATAGCAAACTCTGTTTCCTCAACATGTCCGGGGCTCACTTGTCCAACTCGGATATTGTAAAGGTAGAGATCCTGACGTATGGCTCTTGTTAAGGCATCCACTCCAAATTTGGTGGCGCAATACACATTGCCTTTGGGATAGACTTCTTTGCCTGCAGTACTGCAAATGTTTATGATTTGGCCAGACTTTTTTGCCACCATCCTCCTGCTGATCAATCGCGTAATGTAGATCAATCCTTTGATGTTGGTGTCTATCATGGTATTCCAATGATCTGTATTCCCCTCATGGATAGGATCCAAGCCCAATGCTAAACCAGCATTGTTGAGGAGAACATCCACATCCTGCCACTCTACTGGTATTGAATCGATTGCCCTTTCAACGGAAGCTTCTTTGCGAATATCAAAGCATAATACAAGGGTTGGAATTCTGTATTCTGATTCAATATATTGAGCCAATTCTTCCAATCGCTCTTTCCTTCTGGCACACAATATGAGCCGGAATTTTTTTTCTCTGGCAAGGCGGATTGCTGTTGCTTTTCCAATGCCAGAACTGGCTCCTGTGATGAGTACGGTTTTCATCATTTCAATGCATCAATAATTTGATCAAATTCGTTGTCAAATAATGTAAAATGACTGGTTGCGGGACCATCAAAACCAGTATGTACTTTCTGAATGACATTGTTTTTATCTAAAAAGATCATGGTTGGAAAAGCATAGATTTTGTCCAGTTGGGGAAACATGACTGAAACAGAATCTTTATTGGCAGGTCCAGCAATCAATATTTCATAGGGTAGATTCAAACTTTCTTTATACCTGCGGATCCTGGGAAGTGACCATGCAGGGTCTTTTTTTCGCTCAAAAGCCAATGCAATTACCCCTGTTTCATCCAATTTTCCATCCTTAATTTTTCTGGTCAGAAATTCACATTCATCCCTGCAGTTTGGGCACCAACTGCCTAGAATTTGTATGATTTTATTCTTGTTTTGATACCTTTCATCTGCCAGACCTACCCAGTTTCCATCTGCATTCTGCAATCGAAAATCAACTGGTTTTTGTGAAATGATTTTCACGATGTCCAAAGAATTGGACAGCTGAAAATTTTCATTTCTTGTAGCTTCAAGACTGGCGGTGTGGTGGTTGCCCGAGTAAAAAGTACCTGTGAATTTATTATCCGACAAATTCAGTTCAAACATAAATACATGAGCGCCATCAAATGAACTCATTTTGGCCTGCGAACCAAAAACCTGCCCGGATAAAAATCGATAATCTCCCGTTTCAGTTCTGAAAGTCCCTGTGATATGGCTATTATTCTGAGTAAATTCTCCGATTGCTTTATAAGAATCAGCTGAATCTTTGTCAAAAACAACTTCCCAATTTCCAGTTAAATTAAACTGTGCTTTTTCTGGAATTTTTTTAAACAAATAGGTTTGACCATATTGTGCCGTAAAAGGAATGCTGTAGTTATTCTTGTCTAACACGATTAAATCTCCTGCCAGCTTATCGTGTTCCCAAACTCCTTTTAGTTTTGCGTCATAAGGAGTTAGCATAATCTCAAACGTATCTATTCCATTTCGGACATCATAGCCCAAGCTAATCTGATTAAAATATATTTTTTCAGAACCATTGATTAAAATGAAGGTATAACTTGAATCCGATGGTTTGATAAATTCAAACTGAAATGGTATCACTTTTTTCAAAGATTCGGGTTCAGGGTCACGGATCACAATCTTGTCTTTGCCTTTGGTAATTATTATCTGGCGTTTGTCTTCAAGCACAAAAGTACCTCTCCAAATGCCAGGTATCGGCCCACCATGTTGCTTTGGAACCTCAATGCATGAACTTTGCGAGAAGAGCAATAGGATAAAATAGATACATCTGCTGTTGAAATTTGCCATTAAAACGAATCTAATAAGTTTTTAAAAAATAACGCGGAAATTTCAAACAAGGCAGTATAAAACTACCCTGCATTTTTTGAATTTAAAATAGCCCCAGCTTGTAAGGGCCATGACTCAATTACCCTATCTTCGATGTCTTCAAATTGGAGCATCATTTTTTTTATTTCCTTTCTGGGCAATTCGGCAATCTGTTGAAAAGTTCGCAATCCCATATTTTTGATCTCTGCGGAGGTATCTTCATCAATGCCCATTATCCAATGCAGAGGGTCAGAAGGTAATTCTTTAATAGGAGCAGAAATTATTTTATCATCTGCGATCAGTTTTCTCAGGACTTCAGCATGCTGGTCTAAAACGGATTTAAGGTCTTTTAGTATTTGATGGCCTGCTGTTTCCTGTGGAGATTCACGGTTGGTGCTTAAGCTATAATCTTGTTCATTTTTGCCAACCCTTCCGACTGTATAATCTTGGATGCTTTCCACCTTTGAGTCCATTTCTTTTTTTAGCAAGGTGTACTTCTGCTCCAGAATTTCATACTTACCTTTCCAATCTTCATAGGCCACTTTGTAGGTTCTCTCCTGGGCCTGCAATTGATTCAATTTTTCATCGGTCTCAAATTTTTCCTTCCGCAGCAGATCAAAGTTTAATCTGATTTGGTCTCTTTCTGATTTTAGATCCCTGATTTTGTCTCTTAACCTGTTGATGTTCCACCATAAAATTCCAATGCTGGCAAGCGCCAACAATATTAAAAAAGTAAAAGAAATTACGGTAAATTGATCCATATTTAAAAGAATGCAGCGACTCTAATTGCTAATTAAAAGATCTTATTGGGATACTCTCTATTGTATTCGTATTTCAAAATATCAAAAGTAGTCACCATGCCTACTAATTCGCCGTTGTCAATAACGGGCAATGCATGGAACAAATGTTCCATAAAAACTTCGGCAGCCGTACCAACCTTATCCGTCGGTTCAATAAATGCGAGCTTTTTGGTCATTACATTGGCTACTTTGGTCCTTTCGTAGTCTTTATGGTCCACATTGAGTTTAAACAGATCATAAGTGGTAATTAAACCCACCAGCTTTTTGCCTTCAACCACTGGAACGTGATGTATCCTGTTGTTAATCAGAATGTTTTTAACTGTTTGCAAATTGTCTTCCGGACCAACTGTGATCAATTGAGTTGTCATGATCGTGGCAACAACTTCGTTCATCATAAGCTTTCGATTTTAAATTTTGGCTGAAATTAAGTACTTCTAAAATATTGGAATCATATTATTTTATTCAACAAAGCTGAATCGACTAGATTTGGCTTGGTTATCAATAAGTTATCATTTTTTTTCATAATTTGTTCAGCAGCTTCCAGGGCACCGGGATTTCTGGCCCAGGCTCTTCGACTTATTCCATTCGCCACATCCCAAAGGATCATTGACCTGATATTTTCTTCTGATTGATCTGATCCATCAATGACCATACCGAACCCACCATTAATCACTTCTCCCCATCCAACCCCGCCTCCATTGTGCAAGGATACCCATGTAGCCCCCCTGAAAGCATCTCCGATTACATTGTGTACAGCCATGTCTGCGGTGAACTTAGAACCGTCTCTAATATTAGCGGTCTCTCTAAAAGGCGAATCTGTGCCTGACACATCATGGTGATCCCTGCCCAAAACAATGCAATTTTTTAGTTCACCGTTCCTAATGGCTTTATTAAAGGCAAGAGCTATCTCAATCCTACCTTCAACATCTGAATACAGGATTCTTGATTTGCTCCCAACCACTGGTAAATGCTTTTCTGCAGTTCTAATCCAATTGAGATTGTCTTGATTTTGGGCTTTTGTATTGCCAGTTGTAACACCAATCAGTTTTTCCAAAACACCGGCAGCTATTTGATCTGTTTTTTCCAAATCATCTATACTCCCAGACATACATACCCAACGAAAGGGTCCAAATCCATAATCAAAACACATTGGTCCCATAATGTCCTCCACATAACTTGGATAACGATATTGATTTGGATTTGTAGAATCCCTGATGTCTGCACCTGCAACTCCAGCTTCTTTTAAAAAAGCATTTCCGTAATCCCAAAAATACATTCCGGTGCTGGATAACTGATTTATGGCTTGCACATGCCGCACAAGCGTCTTTCTGACTTCCTGTAAAAAAAGATCTTTATCTCTATTTAGAAGTTGTTTTGCCTCTTCAAAACTAAAGCCAACAGGACAATAACCAAGATCATCTATATTGTGAAGTGAAGTTTGATCAGAACCTAGATCAACATGAATTTGATGGGAAGCAAGATATTCCCACAAATCCACCACATTGCCGGCATAAACATAACTGACTGCTTCTTTTAGATTCTGTGATCTGCGAACTGCCACGATTAGTGGATCGAGGTCGTGGTAAACCAATGATTCTTGGATGTAGCCATCATCTATCCTTTGACGAATTGCATCAGGATCAACTTCTGCTAATATGCATACTGCCTTGCAGATAACAGAGGCTAAACTTTGAGCTCCTGACATACCACCTAGTCCGGACGTGACAAATAATTTTCCTTTTAAGTCTGAATCACCTAAACCATTTAGTCTACCTGCATTCAGTAAAGTAAGTGTTGTTCCATGGACTATTCCCTGAGGTCCAATGTACATAAATGAACCTGCTGTCATTTGACCATACTGAGTTACGCCAAGAGCATTGTATTTGTTCCAATCTTCTTTTTTACTGTAATTTGGAATCATCATGCCATTTGTCACCACGACCCTTGGTGCATTTTTTGAAGATGGATATAATCCCAAGGGGTGTCCACTATACAGTACGAGAGTTTGTTCCTCTGTCATTTCGGACAAATATTTCATGCATAGTCTGTATTGAGCCCAATTTTGAAAAACAGCTCCATTGCCGCCATAAGTAATTAACTCCTGGGGATATTTTGCAACCAACGGATCCAGATTATTTTGAATCATTAGCATGATCGATGCTGCTTGTTTACATTTGCATGGATAATCATCTATTGATCTTGCATATATTGGGTGGGACGGAATAAAGCGATACATATATATCCTACCATATTGCATCAATTCTTCACGAAATTCAAAGGCCAAAACTTCGTGCATACTCGCATGAAAATAACGCAGAGCATTGGCAATTGCTAATCTTAACTCTTCCTGGCTCAATAGGCCATTGATATTCCTCTTGGGTGCGTGAGCAAATTCCCGATTAGGCGGATTGTGTTCTGGTAAATAGTCAGGAATTCCTTGTTTTATTTCTTCTGAAAACGTGATTGATCTCATCTGCTATTATGGTTGATTTTGGTAATCATACAATGATTTGACAATGATTTGATCAGATCCTATTGCTGATTGGTTTGTTTGAATTTGAATTTCTCTGCTTTCGCCCGGCGCAAGGTCTATGAAATTTGGAAAAAAACGCAATCCATTTTGCTCGCGAAAATAAACTGCTTTTGCAAATTTGTCAGATTGAATTAAAAATTTGTAACCAGAAGAAGTTTTTTTAAAATTAGTTAAGTTGAAATTGGGTTTTAATAACTCAAGATCCTTGCATTTTTGAGGGAAGAAAATACTTTGTTCTTTTTTGCCAGAATATTCCCACTCCAACACACCTACCCATTTGATACTCCTATATTGGTCCAAAAAATCCGCCATCTGCATGCTTTGCACAGTTTGTGTCTGCTCATAGCCCGCCAGCAATTTTGTCTTCCAATTAAAATACTCATTTCCGTTAAAATCTCTTAAACTCAATTGGATAAAAAGACTATCTTCATAAATGAGATCGGAGGTGTAGCCAATCTTCCATAGATCATCTTCTATGGTTAAATGACAGAGGATGGGTTGAAATAAATGACTCACTTTATGATGAAGGGCCTTCCAGTTTCCGAAATAATCCATTCCAGACCAGGAAATTCCGGGCCAGCAATCATTGAGCTGCCAATACAAAGTACCCATACAATAAGGCTTTGATTTGCGATGTGCTAAAATAGCTTTTCCCATGCCTTCAGCCTGCATGAGTTGACTTAGGTATATAAAGCTCTCCAGGTCGGTAGGTTTTGGATAATCACGCGCCAAATAAGTCTGGATGGTCTGTTGGCCCTTTGGATGCTTTTGATGAGATAATAAAAATTCTGATTCAAGCTTTAATTCATGCTCGGGCAAATATTTTCGCAGAGTAGAAAGGTCTGGAAAACTTTGAAAACCCGCTTCACTCATAAACCGTGGAACCCTATGTTCGAAATCTTCAAATGGCAAACCATCATGCCAGATTCCCCAATCATGCGCATCGCCATCCGATTTAAATTTTGGATCGCCACGCCCGTATAAGGGTGAGGATTCAATATAAGAATGGTAATTGCCATGAAGCTTGACAAGTTCTGGTAAAATGTTATTAAATAGTTTTTGGTAATCAGACCAAATTCTATCTTTGTTTTTCTTAGACATTCCGATTTGCCATCCCCAGCGATGCCATCCCTCGTTGTTTTCATTGTTGCCACACCATAATGCAATACATGGATGTGAAGACAATCGGGTAACCTGCTCGTATGTCTCCGCCGCAACATTTTGCAAAAATTCTGGATCGCCAGGGTACATGGCACAGGCAAACATAAAGTCCTGCCACACCATAATTCCATGACGGTCGCAAGAAGAATAAAATGCGTCTTGCTCATAGGTCCCTCCTCCCCAAATGCGTATCATGTTGAAATGACTTTCTTTCAGACTTTTAATCCACGGATCTGGATTGGGATGGTAAAGCTCAACTGCATCAGCTGGTATGTAATTGGCCCCTTTTGCGAAAATTGGAAGGCCATTGACCTTAAAATAAAAACTCCTACCGTAATCATCAGGCTCCTGAATCAATTCAATGGTTCTGATGCCAGCTTTTACCGTTCGAATTATGGGCTGAACGAGAGAATCTGCATTCGTAATGGAAATTTTGGCGTCATACAAGTAAGGTTCGCCGGAACCGGAAGGCCACCATAATTTTGGATTTACAATATCAAATTCAAAGCGTTGTTGGTGCAGTCCTGACGGATAGTTGAAATCAAAACTGAAACTATCCTTGTCCATTGTCAGGTGTATTTTCCCATCGCCGGATAGAATACTTTTGGTTTTAAGGTCCAACTCTAGAGTTGCCACTTCATTTTCAAGTTTCTTGGTAAAAACACCAAAGGAAGAAACTTCAAACAATCCTGGAAATTCCAGAAATATTTTTTTCCTGATGGCACATGCCTGTAATTTTGGGGCAAAATCCCATCCAAAAGAAAACTGTGGTTTTCTCACCATCACTCTTTCTCCTCCGGGAAGCAGATGAGGCAACATGCGATACTTAGTTTCGGCGATTAAGGAAGTAGATGAGAAACGAATTTCCAATAGATTCCCATTTTCCTTTAGCAAATCCTTACAAGGGATTCTCCACTCCCTAAAGCTGTTGTCCGCACTCAATATTTTTACTTGGTTTAGAAAGATGTCCGCATACCCATCCAATCCACCCAGTACCAACTCAGCTTGTGGAAAGGAAAACCACGTGCTGTCAATTTCAAAAGTGGATCTAAACCACCAGCTCTTATCATCTACCCATGTTAATTTTGTCTCTTGATCCATCCAATATGGATTCAGAATTTTTCCTTCATTCATTAGTATGGAATAAATACTTTGTGGGAGACTGCATTTTTTCCAAATCTGATCTGTGGATTCTTTATATTCCCATTGATCAAGTTGTATGGCCAACTGTCCAACTGCATTGAAAGAATTAAAAAAAAACTGCGATAACATCGGGATCAAAAGAAGAAGATTTCTGGGAAATTTGCTTAACATAGTTCAAAAATAGAGGATTTGAATGAGCTATAGGGTAATTTGATCATAAAAAAAGCCCTCTGTGAAAACAGAAGGCTCTTTATTAACTTAAAGCGGTATATTAATTTACTGGACTGGTGTTCTCAGCTTTTGCTTTAGAACAACCCTTTGCATCCTTTTTAGAACAACAAGCTTTTCCCTTAGCTGCCGAAGAACATGCCTTGGCTTTTGCTTCTCCTTCATGAGATACTTCAGTAGATTGATTTACAAACATGGCTTTGCCCTCGTCATACATCACCTGAGTTGAAACAGACACTCCAGTTTCATCTACTGTATTTCTGTAAAAACTCACTTTCCCAGATTTTTCACAAACTTTCTTTTCAATAGTAGGATCCAACTCTGCTGCTTTCAGGGCAGCTTTTTCTGCACTAGCGGTTTTAGAAGCACAACAACCGGCCGCTTTTGACTTGGAGCAAGATTGAGCAGAAACTTGCACCATCCCTCCCAATAAGAATACAAATAAAACAAAAAATAAATTCTTCATAATTTAATGGATTTAACTAATTTTGGCTTAAAGATACAACTGTTTTCGAAGAAATTTAATGTAGTGAATCTTGTTTTTAACAATTATTTAAGTCTACCTAAGGTTAATGACTTCATAGATAATAGGTTATATTTATTTATCAGCTTAAGTTTTGTCATATGCTGTGCCTCCAACAGGACAAAAAATGAGCCAATGGATCTTCTTAGATTTGGGCACGGAGGCGGGGTGCTTGGTAAGGAATATGTCTTTTTCTTAAAAACTGATGGAACGATCTGGGACCAATCCGGGCTAAATGTGAAGTTGAGTTCCAATCAATTGAAGCAAGTTTTGAAAAATATTGAATTTGCCAAATTGAGAGATAGCCGATACAACCAGCCGGGCAACTTATATCAATTTGTAGAGATTGAAAACACTCAGAAGGAATGGACCAGAATCGCTTGGGACCCAAACAGTCCATACCTTCCGGATAAGTATTCCCTATTTTATAACTTTATGTACCATTTTCTTAAATCTTAGTGGCGTGAAGAAGTTTTATCTTTTCCTGATGCTGTTCGGCTCTTTTCTAAATCAGATGGATGCTCAGGTACTTAAAAAGATAATTTTTGACGGCAACATTGAATTGCCAAAAAGTCCAAAAGTATTAAGAAAAGGCAATAACTCATCAGGAAGAGGTCTTTATTTTCAAAAACCCATAAACTCAAATATAGGAAAACAGAAAATCCAAAATTTCCATCTAAAAAAGGCATTGGGGAAAATTGCGGATCTCAGGCTGGACGAAAACGGTCATCCAATTTGGTTGGAGACCAACATTGAGCTTATGCCAAGGAATTCTGAGACCAAAAAAGAATTATTAGAAGAAATTCTTTTAAATGAATTGGGCGTAAAGGATTCTGGAAGAATAAACTACCAGCTGTCCAAGATTTACAAAGATGAATTGGGTATTGAGCATGTGCAAATGCATCAACATATCAACGGTGTAGAAGTGTTGGATGGCGAATTCAGAATGCATTTATATCCATCTGGCAAATTGATCCTTCATGGAAGAATGGTTATGCCAAATGAAGCCATTAGCTTACAGAGGGGTAGAAATTTTGATATCAATAAGGTATTAGATAAATTTTATAGTGCAAAAGGAATTTTGCCAAAAAACTCAACCCATTCTTTGGTTTCAACAGGAATCCAATCCATGAAAAATTATTATTGGCGGCATCCTGATTGGAAATCTTGGCATCTTATCAGTTTGGTTAAAGTGACGCCCAATTTACAGGAACATTGGGAGTTATACATTGATTGTCAAACGGGAGATATTTTAAAATCAATTAAAAACACCTGTAGCCTTTTTTACAATCACTCGCACAATGAAACTTGTAAATCCACCAGCGATGATTTAAATGAATCAATTTTTCCAGGACCGGAAATGGGTTCTGGTTTTGACCTTTTAAATCAACGAAGGGATTTTGGAATCTGGCGAGAGGGTGGTCTTTATTATTTGATCGATGCCACAAAACCAATGTTTGATGCACAAACGAGTCGAATACCTAACAGTGGGGTAGGGGTAATTGTCACTCTGGATGGTTTGTTTAAAAGTGCCAGTTCAAATGAAATTGATTATATAACGAGTCCTGTGAATTCTTGGTCATCCGCTGTCGCTGTATCCGCACACTGCAATGCTGGTGTTGCTTATGATTATTTTCTGACCACCTTTGGGCGTAATTCAATTGCCAATATCGGAGACAATATTGTTTCTGTCATCAATATCACGGAAGACAATGGCCAAGCTATGGACAATGCTTTTTGGAATGGCAAAGCCATTTTTTATGGCAATGGCAACAAAGCATTTACCAGTCTGCCGAAGGCATTGGATGTAGCAGGACACGAATTGACCCATGGTGTTATTCAAAATGAAGCCAACTTGGTTTATGAGAATGAATCAGGTGCAATCAATGAATCCATGGCAGATATTTTTGGAATAATGATGGATAGAAATGATTGGACAGTTGGCGAAGAAGTGGTCCTTAAATCATTTTTTCCATCAGGAGCTATGAGAAGTTTTAGCGATCCTCACAATGGCGGATCGAGTTTAAATGATCCGGGTTGGCAACCCAAACATGTCAATGAACAATATAAAGGGACTTTGGACAATGGAGGTGTGCATATTAACAGTGGCATTCTTAATTATGCCTTTTACCTAATGTGTACAAAACTGGCTGAAAGTAGATCTGTAGAAGGAGCAAAAATAATGGCTGAAAAAATATACTACAGGGCCTTAACGCAATATTTGATGCGCAATTCAGATTTCAAAGATCTAAGGGCAGCCATCGAACTTTCTTGTGTGGATTGGTATCCCACCCTCCCGGATGTATTAGCTTCTGCCATTTATGCTTTTGACAAGGTTGGTATTCTTAACCCAGGCCCTACAACACCTCCTGATAGATCCATTGAGCCCAATTCTGGGAAAGAATATTTAATTTGTACCAACTTTGAAAACGATGGGGTCTATTTATATGATTTTGTTTCAATTCCGGTTAAAATCAGCAATCGAAGAGTCTATTCAAAACCTTCGGTGACGGACAATGGACAAGAAATATTCTATGTTGGCGAGGATAAAAAATTGTATCAGTTGTATTATGATTCCATCACCCGGGGATATGTGGATTTTGAGGTGGACGACACCCCAATTTACCGCAATGTTGCGATTTCAAAAAATGGCAGACATTTGGCCATTTTGTACAATACACAGGAAAACAAAATTCACATCTATGATTTTGTGACCGAGACCTACAAAACATTCGTGATCTACAATCCTACTTCTTCCGGTGGAGCAACGTATGACGTTTTGTTTGCAGACCAGATGGATTTTGATTTAAGTGGTCAATACTTAATGTATGATGCATTTAGTGTAATATCTAATTCTGGTATTGAATATTGGGATATTGCTTTCTTAAGGTTTTTCGATCAACAGACTGATGATTTTGGTGATGGAAATATCAGTAAATTAATTGCCAAGTTGCCTGAAAATACCAGTGTTGGAAATCCGGTTTTTTCAAAGAATAGCCCTGACGTGCTAGCCTTTGATTATATCGAGTCAGAATTTTTCTCCACCAGTTACGCATTGTTGGGGATTAATTTAGAGCAAAATACTGCCAGCAGTATTGCAGATAACAGAGATCGGTTGGCCTATGCAAGTTATGGTGTAAAAGACAATGCGATTTTATATGACAGCAGAGGCACGTCTAATGAAGTATCCATTGGAGTAAAACCTCTTGCTAGCAATAAAATTTCTTCCGCAGGTCCGGAAAATATAATTCTTAAAAATGCAAAATGGGGAAGTTGGTTTGCCACAGGAAACCGTAAATTGGTAAATGCTGAAAATATAAGCACCATTTCGGAAATATCGATTGCTCCCAATCCTTTTGAAGAAGGATTTTATTTGAATTTGGATTCAAAAATGAAGCAATCTGCCATTTTGAAAATTTATGAAGTCACCGGAAGATCAGTTCGGGAATTGTCCATTGAGTTGACAGAGGGCCCCAACCAGTTTTTTATATCTGGAATGGAGCTCACCAATGGGCTTCACTATTTAAATATTCAAATAAAGGATGGGGTAAAATCCATTAAGATCTTTAAAAACAATTAAATATTATTTTATCTAGTCCAACTAAAGCCAAAAATAATCGATATGCCAATTAATGATTGCCTTAAAGGAGGCCTGCAGCCATATCAACCTTCAGCCTCAAAACCATGGAATGAGCGAAGAATTCATCATCTGTACAACAAATTGTCCAATGGCGCTCCTGTTCAACTTATCAATGCCGCTAAGTCAAATTCGCCTTCGGTCATCATTGATTTTTTATTAAACAATGCAGCAACTCATCCTTTGCCTGGCGAAAAGAAATCCGGAGGAACAGTGACCTGGGATTATACCTACCCATGGAGCGCAGAGAAGACAATTGACGCTGACGGCAACATTACCTATTACAAATATTTGGTTTTGGTGCAACAGTGGTTGAATGGGATGATCAGAGAGGGAATAAAACATAAACTGGTGCTTTTTTGGTCCAATCATTTTGTCGCTGAATCAGGCACCTATGGTCATTACCCAAGCTGGGTTTTTCAATATTATTACCTACTGCACAAGAATGCAATGGGTAATTTCAAAACCTTTGTTGAGGATATGGGTAGGACACCTGCAATGTTGCATTATTTGGATGGAAGGCTAAATATAAAAAACAGACCCAATGAAAATTATGCCCGTGAGTTATTGGAACTTTTTACCATGGGCGTAGGAAATTACACGGAGCAGGATGTAAAGGAGATTGCACGCGCATTGACGGGCTGGCAGTTGAGATATTCTTCCACCGACCTTTATCCGGTTGAAGTAGGGCAATTTTTATTTAGTAGCGGCAACCATGACTTTGGCAATAAAAGGGTCTTGGGGCAATCTTTTACTCCGCAAGATTCCTCTCAATTGGACAAAGGCGATTATAAACTGGTGCACAACATCATCTTCAATCAAAGAAAAAATGAAATTGCCAAATTTATTTGTACCAAATTGTACAGATTTTACATGTATCAATACCCACCACCAGAAATTATAGATGGTCTTGCACAAATTTTCATTCAATCAAACTGGGAGATAATGCCTGTTTTGAAGGCTCTTTTTAAGAGTGAACATTTCTTTGAGGATGAAAATATGGGTGTTAATATTAAATCAAATATTGATAACTTTATTCACTATTTCCGTTCACTGGATCTCAAGCCAGATGAAGATTACTTTTTCTTTGATTGGCAAAGAAAAACAGCTGCGGCAAACAATCTCAATAGGGATGCATTAGGCTCCATTTACAACCAATGCGCAAACCTAGGTCAAACACTATTTAATCCTGTCAATGTGGCTGGGTGGCAAGGCCACCGGGCCTGGTTAAGTGAATTTGTGTTGGTAAATAGATGGAGGTATAGTCGCGATCATGTAGATTATCATTTACCTTATAACGCCACCAAAGAGAAATATCGAAACTTTTTGAAAATGTTGGCGGGCCAAAGTCTTGATCCAAATCAAATTGTGACCAAAGTGATGGAGTATTTTATAACATTGCCCATGCCTTTGGATATTATTGAAACTGCTGTCTCCGTCTTCAAAGCAGGCGTTCCTGCCAATTATTTTGAAGACGGCACCTGGGATCTGGATTATGTGACCGTGCCCACTCAATTTGCTAATTTGATGAAATATATCACGACCCTTCCTGAATATCAATTATTGTAAAACCGCTTTAAGTATTGAAATATGCACAAAGATCATAAAAATCAAAATCATCCATTCTCTAGTGAAAATCTGAAAGAACAACACGACAAAGAACACATTCTTTGGAATCGCAGACAGTTTTTATGGACTGGTGGGTTGGCAGGATTGGGCACTGTTTTGTTGGGTGGATTACCAGTTAATTCAATCATGTCAGCAGGGATTCCAAATCCTATGGCTCCCGGCGATGAAAATATTTTGGTATTGATAAAAATGTTTGGCGGTAATGACGGTTTAAACATGATATTTCCACACACAGACAGTGCCGGTAATACAGCCTATAAAAATTTAAGACCCACCATAGCCCATCAATACAATACCGATTATACGGACCAAACCATTTTGGGAGGATTTGGTCCTGCTACTCATGCAATGCCCGGGGTCATGGCCAATTTAATGCCAATGTGGAATGAAGGAAACATGGCCGTGTTGCACAATGTTGGTTACCCCAAACAAAACTATTCTCATTTTGCCTCCATTGATATCTGGTCATCGGCATCGGATGACTTACATGACAAAAGAATTTCTTCAGGAATGATTGGGAGATATTTAGATCAGGATTTCCCTGCATTTACGGAGACACCCCCAACAGTGCCGCCTGCTTTGAGAATAGGATATAGCACTGATCTCCTTTTTGCAGCTCCAGGTAATCAACAAATGGAGTTGGTCTTCAATGATCCAAATGAGTTTTACCGATTGGCTCAGTATGGTAAGCTTTATCCAACCGAGGGATTTGGAGAATGCCCTCAAGGGGAAGAAAGAGCTTATTTGAGACAACTGACCAACAATTCTTTGAGGTATTCTACAGCGGTTTCAACAGCTTATGCCAAAGCGACCAATAAGATTTCTTACCCAAGAAATACAGCAAGCAGATTGGCAGATCAGTTGGCAATTGTTTCCAGGTTGATCAAAGGAAGATTAGGAACAAGACTGTATCTTGTGAATTTGGATGGATTTGACACTCACAGCAACCAAAAAGCGGCCCATGCGAGATTGATGGGAGATTTTGCCAATTCTGTCAAAGCATTTTACGATGATCTCAAGGCGGACAATGCCCAATCCAATGTAAGCATTTTGACTTATTCTGAATTTGGCAGAACCATAAAAGAAAATGGATCATTTGGTACTGATCATGGAAATCTTTCCCCGATTTTATTGTTTGGCGATGGGGTCAAGGGCGGATTTTATGGAGACCCGATCGACCTTTCAGATTCTTCGTTAAATGGTAATGGCACGGTGGTCTTTTATGAAACTCAAAAGAGTCTTGACTTTAGAAGAATATTTAGCTCAGTGATGAAAGACTGGATGTGCGTCGATTCAGATCTGGTTGACTTTTCAATGGGTAAGCACTATGAACCATTGGACCTAATGGACAATCCTTGCAATACGGGTAAAGGATCTAATTTTAATACTGTTTTACTGGGTCACCAACCCAGTGATTCGAATATAAAGAATTTAGAAATAAAATTTGCCACCCAATCCTCCAGCGATATTAAGGTTTTTGTAAAGTCTTTGAATGGCTCAACCTTGGCAATTTTATTTGATAAATTTGCTCCAAAAGGATCCTATACAGTCACATTTGATCCAGTTAAATGGAAAATATTGCCCGGTGAGTATATTTATCAAATAAATGCATCGGGAAAAACATATCTCAGAAGATTTAATGTTGTTTAAACATCAATTTTAAGAAATCATGAAATCTATTTTATATTTTATCGCTTGCATTCTTTCATTGACACTGAATGCGCAATTGCCAATCTACTTTAATACTCTGGACGAATGTAAATTATCTCCGGGGTGGAATTTTACAACACTGAACGGCAATTATGGATTCAATGTAAACAAGGACCAGGTAAGTGTTTTTCCTGACGGCAGTTGTTTGATTTCATATGAGCAAAAAAACAGATCAGATATCACGAGAAGGAGATTTCAGTTGCGGAGTCAGTCTTTTGCCATTGGAGGATATGATCGTTATTATCTGGTTTTTAATATGCAATATTTAAGACCCTTTAATTCTACTTTTAATCTTTATATGAATTATGGAACCACCAATATATTGGTAAGGAGTTTTTCTACCGAGGTAAGGGATTTGACAACACAAAGTGTATCTGTAAGTATTCCAATTTCAGCAACCAGTGTTTACTTTTATTTTGATTATGATTTTAATGGCAATGATGGTGGAACTAAAATTATTCTGGATGATTTTATTTTCAGCCCGGACAACGGAGATTGTACAAGAGCATTGCCTATAACCAAATCCGATATTTGTTTGATTGGGCATATCTCAGGGTCTCTTAGTTTTTCACCCTCTCAAAATATTTGTGCTGGTGATTATTCCGGCTCATCCTGGTATCGTTTCATCTCTGATTTTACAGGATTGGCCCGGGTTAATTGTAGTGCCAAATACAATAATTCTCTGACAATTTTTGAGGGTTCCTGCAATAATTTACTCCCTGTAATTTGTACCAACAAGGATGAAATCGGATTTAAAGGCGAATTCATTGAATTTCAAGTAAAATCAGGTATCAATTATTTTATAAGATCTTCTAGAAAAATCAACGACTTTGGATTAGAAACAGGATCACATTGCATTTCTATTGAGCAGATTCCGACCACAACCACACCGCCACCGTCACATGATCTATGTGATCAAAGAACAAAGGTGCAGGTAAATGGACCTTGCGTGCAGGGCTTTAATCGACATGCGCTGACAGGAAGCAAACTTCCTTCCTTGAATCAAAGATCTCGGGCCGATGTTTGGTATGAGTTCACAGCCATTTCTTCCAAGCCTCACGAAATAATTCCACATGCCAATTTTGCGGATGTTATCACCATTTTTGAAGGAAACTGTAGTAATTTGATGGAAGTTGTAGCTGCCGATCTCGGACATAAACTTACATTTAATCCAGTTTCAGGTAAAAATTATATTGTACAAATCACCGGTTACTTTGCTTCGATCGAAGGAGATCTTTGCTTATCTGTGGTAGAACAACAGGACAATTCTACTCCCAATGAGATTTGTCAAACCGCCACCCCTTTGGTTTTAAATAGTTCTTGCGTATCCTCTATTTTTACAACCAATCAGCTTAGTGTAAAAAAGCCAAGTTGCGTGGTGTATCATGCACCGGATGTATGGTTCTCATTCGTTGCTCCTCAAGAGAGACAGGTGGCAATTAGAATCTCTGCCGGCTTCTTATATCACTTTGCAGTTTACTCTGGAACTTGTACTAATTTGACTGAGAGAATTTGCGGGCTTACACCTGATCCATGTAGTGGATATATTACAATGGACAATTTGACAGCTGGTCAAACTTATTTCTTACAAATCATGTCAGCAATCAATATTCTTCCAGCCACAAATGGGCAGTTGTGTGTTAGAATTGATGAATTAAGTAAAACGACGCCCTTCGAACCAGTGCAATTAAATTTAACCTTGGATTGTTTGCACGGTGTATTGGGCCAAGTCAGTTATACCATCGAAGGTGGAATATCACCTATTGAATACAATGGTCCGGATCAATCTGAATTGTATTTACCAGGAGAAATAATTGAGGCATTTGCAGAGGATGCAAATGGATGCAGGAGCTTTGCTAAGCTTGAATCTAATTGCATTCCGCCAATTAAATGCAATAATTCAAACCTCACAACGGATATTCAAGTGGAGTGTTTGGTGGATCAAATAGGCAGACAGACTGGAGAAGTAATTTTGCATGTTTCCGGAAAAGGTGGATCCGGTGTGTATTATTTATATGGCACACAAGATGGTGCAAGACTTAAGCATGGAGATGATTACAAGGTCATTGTGATCGATCAAGACTCGTGTTTTGTCATTGAAGAAGGTAGGATTTATTGCCCACCATTCGATTGCGCACAATCGGCTTTGAAAGTTGATGTACAATATGATTGCGTAGATACCTTGTTAAAAGCCATTCTCAGAGTAGAGGTTAGTGGCCAACTTGGACAGATAGTATTAAATGGCAATAACTCAGGGGATTTGTTGGATCAGGGAGAAAATTTTAAAACGACTGTAATCGATGAAGCAGGTTGCGAAAGAGAGATTAATGGTATTATTCAATGTGATTTTGATTCATGCGCATACTCCCGGCTAAAATTGGAAGTAGATTATATATGTATCTCATCAGCACCTGGTCAGAATACGGGCAGAGCTGTATTGGTTGTGAATGGAAGTAGCAAAGCTGGATCTGTCATCTACATCGGAAATCAGCCAGGCGATACACTAATGGATAAAGAATCTTATCACGTCACATTACAGGATCCATTTGGGTGTAGATTGGAAGCAGAAGGGGTGATTAATTGTACAGTTTCTTCTTATGATGATTATCACACTGACCTTCTTCAAGTACATCCCAACCCAACAAACGGAATCGTAGAAGTGATTTTACCAGGCGCTGAAAAAATTAGAAAAAATGAATGGTCGATTTCTGTGACTGATTTAAGTGGCAAATTATGGCTCAGTCAATACTTAAAAGGGAACGACAAAAGCAAACAACTGATTCTTGATTTGTCCAATCTACCTTCTGGCTTGTATTCTATTCGTGCTGCATCAGATGGAATTTTCCAATGGACTAAAATATTGAAATTATAGTAAACTTAATAGTTTAAGGCGTATGTCTTTGGGTATTTTAGAGACAATGGGTGTTTTTGATTTCACACTTTATTTTATTTGAGCCAAATTTCTGTAGCGCCATCTTGTTGGATCGATTGCCAGAGACGAATGGATGGATGAAACTTGAGTATATTTCTGATTTCATCCCTCAGAATTCCTTCTCCCTTTCCATGAATGATTTGAATGCTGTATAGCTTTTGGTCAATTGCCCACTCCAGAAATTCATTGAATTTATCCAATTGATAGGAAAAGATTCTCTCTTTGGGACCTTGTAATAGTTGGGGTGCTAAAGTATGAATGTGCAAATCCAGTGTGTTTGAGCGGAATGAAGTGATAGATTCCTTGGTATTTTGAGGTTCTGATTCTAAGTTTAGATCAATATCCAACACATACTCTGGCGCCATTTCCAATTCTGTTGGATTGAATTTTTTCAGACCTTCGTTGGTCCTTAAAAGAATCAATCCATTGGAGTCTGTTCCTTCAAAATAACCTCTTTTCTTTCCATTTTGATGGATAAGCTCATCCCCAATCCAGAGTTCGTCTATATTTATCACAACAACTAACTAATTAATTTATGTACTGATTGTTTTAAAAAGTAATTCACTTTTTTGTGTATTTGGGAGTATTTTAAATATCTTCGCGGCTTCAAAATTGAAAAGCGTTGAAAATAGGAGTTTTAAAGGAATCAAGAAACCAGGAAAAGAGGGTAGCACTAAGTCCCCAGATTGTTAAACAATTGATTTCTAAAGGTTTCGAAGTATTGGTTGAAGAATCTTCCGGTGAGAATTCGGCATTTACCGATGGGGATTATCAAAACGCTGGAGCAAAGATTATTGCTCAAAAAAAAGAATTAATTTCTTCTTCACAAGTTTTGGTTAAAGTCAACCCCTTTACACAAGAAGAGATTAATTTGTTAAACTCCGGAACAATTACCATCAGCCTTATGTATCATTCTCTGCACCCGGAGATGGTGAAATCTTTGTCGGAAAAAGGGGTAAGTTGCTTTTCCATGGACGCCATTCCCAGAATATCTAGGGCGCAAAGTATGGATGTTTTAAGTTCTCAGGGCAGTTTGGCTGGATACAAGGCGGTGATCCTTGGAGCGGAGCAAATGACCAGAATATTCCCTCTTATGATGACAGCAGCTGGGACCATCACACCTTCCAAGGTGCTTATTTTCGGTGTTGGGGTAGCGGGTTTACAAGCCATTGCCACAGCGAAAAGATTGGGAGCGGTTGTGGAAGCAACAGATGTAAGACCGGAGACCAAAGAACAAGCAGAATCTCTCGGAGCAAAATTTATTTCAGTAGAGGATGACGGAGTAAAAGTAGAAGGAGGTTATGCGAAGGAAGTTACTCCGGAATATCTTGCCAAACAAAAAGCAGCCGTTAATAAGTCGCTTTTTCAGGCAGATTTGGTGGTAACCACAGCTTTGGTCATGGGCAGAAAGGCACCTGTTCTCATTACCGAAGAGCAGGTCAAACAAATGAAATACGGTACTGTCATTGTGGATATGGCTGCTGAGCAAGGGGGTAATTGTGAATTGACAGTGCCGGATCAAATTGTTGTCAAGCACGGTGTCAAGATCGTTGGTATCACTAATCTCCCATCCACCTTGGCTACCAATGCCAGTGAGTTGTATGCAAAAAATTTACAAAATTTATTGCTCCATCTTGCAGATAAAGATGGCTTCAAATGGGACTTGGAGGAAGAAATCACAAGTGGCACTTTGATTATTCACAATGGAAAAATATTAAAATAATACTGTATGGCTATTTTGGAATTTATCCATCAAAACATCGACATCATTTATTTGGTGATTCTTATGATATTTGTTGGGATTGAACTGATCTCGCATGTTCCATCCGTGCTGCATACCCCTTTGATGTCAGGAGCCAATGCCATACACGGTGTGGTTATTATTGGCGCTATCATAGTGATGGGGCAGGCTGAAGGTACTTTAAGTCTCATTCTGGGTTTTATTGCTGTGATACTCGGCACACTTAATGTAGTAGGGGGATTTGTTGTTACGGACCGTATGTTGGAAATGTTTAAGAAGAAAAAGTAATGGAACATATCTTAGTTGTAATTTATTTGATCGCTTCAGTCACCTTTATGTTGGGGCTGAAAATGCTTAGCAAGCCAGATACAGCAAGGAAAGGCAATCTCATTGCTGCAGCTGGAATGGGATTGGCTATTTTTGCCACCATTTTTTTATACAAAGGAGAGTCTGGACAACACCTTGGAAATCTTATTTGGATCTTTTTAGCCCTTGTAGTAGGTACTATCATAGGTTACCTTATGGCAAAAAGAGTTCAAATGACTGCTATGCCTCAAATGGTTTCATTTTTCAATGGAATGGGTGGAGCCTGTGCTGCTTTAATTAGCATCATTGAATATCAACATATTTTACACACCATGAGCGGAGTGTCCTTGGGAGCTGTTTTGCCGGAAGATTTAGTCGGCAAAATGGTGATTATTCTGGCAGGTTTGGTGATCGGTTCAGTTTCTTTTTCTGGATCAATGATTGCATTCGGAAAATTAGAAGGCAAAATCAATGATTACAATTTGCCCGGCCAAATGATCATCAATATGCTCTTCTTATCCGGGATATTGGTGTTGAGTATTCTCTATTCAATCGGATTCTTAGTTGGACCAACTTGGTTTTACATGATATTGGGCTTGTCTCTATTCTATGGAATCCTCTTTGTTTTGCCCATTGGTGGTGCAGATATGCCTGTCGTAATTAGTTTGCTCAATTCCTTCACAGGTGTGGCTGCCGCATGTGGTGGTTTCTTATACAACAATTATGTGATGCTAATTGGTGGGATATTGGTTGGATCTGCAGGTACCATACTCACCGTCGCTATGTGCAAGGCCATGAACCGATCTCTTTTAAATGTATTGATCGGTAATTTTGGAGGAGGATCCAGCACAGGGCAAACAAACTCTGCTGGTGGTTCAACCAAGGAAATCAATCATTCAGATGCAGCTATTTTGATGAAGTATGCCCAAAAAGTAGTGATCGTTCCAGGATATGGTCTAGCAGTTGCTCAAGCGCAACATGCCTGCCATGAATTGGAAAATCTTTTGGAAGATAGTGGTGTAATTGTGAAGTATGCCATCCACCCAGTAGCAGGTCGTATGCCTGGTCACATGAATGTTCTGTTGGCAGAAAGCAATGTCAATTACGATAAGTTAATTGAAATGGAGGATATCAATCCTGAGTTCAATACCACAGATGTAGTCCTTGTGGTAGGTGCAAATGACGTTGTCAACCCTGCAGCGAAAACAGATCCATCTTCGCCAATTTATGGAATGCCCATACTGGAAGTAGAAAATGCAAAGAATGTCATTGTGATGAAGCGCTCCATGAAGGCTGGGTATGCAGGTATTGACAATGATTTATTCTATCAGCCAAAGACATACATGCTGTTTGGGGATGCCAAAGAGACATTGACCAAATTGGTCAATGAAGTCAAAAGCCTTTAAATTGTTCTGCACAAGTAAACCATATCATCATTGGTCTGATTTATTTGTGAATGTTCAGACTTTTCATGTTAATTCCTGTTAATCAAATATTTCGACACACGATTTGATCTTATTGTGGTATAACTTTGCCACGCCATGATTGCTTTTTGGTCCTACATAGTAGTTCTCCTGCTAGCCGTTTTTACAGATTACTGGTTTTTTGCAGGAGGTCATGAAAAACACAAACACAATAATGCCATAAAAAGCATTATTTTTTGGGTCAGTCTGACCATTTTAACTGGCATTTACATTTATATAGCCTACGAAGGCCAGTGGTTTGGAGGTTATCAATCAGAAGATAAAACCCTTGATTCGTCCAAGGCGGTGAGTTTGTTTATTTCAGGTTTTCTGGTAGAGCAATCCCTAAGCCTTGACAACATCTTTGTCATGGCATTTATTCTCAGCTATTTTAGAGTGCCTAAGGAGAACCAGGCAGGACTTTTGTCCATAGGGATATGGACTGCAATCGTATTAAGAGGAATTATGATTATTGTGGGTATATGGCTCATTACCACGATTTCCTGGATGATTTATCTCTTAGGTATCATGCTCATTTGGTCAGGAATTAAAATTTATTCAACAGATCCTAAGAATCAGGCAGATCCAAATAAAGGATTTGTAATAAAAGTCATCAAAAGATATTTTCCAGTGACCAAAGGATATTTTGGGAATAAATTCTTTATTAATCGGATGGGAAGGCGGGCAATAACACCCATGGTTTTGACCCTGGTTGCGATTGAATTTACAGATATATTATTTGCAATTGATTCCATCCCAGCCATTTTTGCCATTACAACGGACCCTTTTATTGTATTGTCTTCCAATATTCTCGCAGTAGCCAATTTGCGTGCACTATTTACCATTCTTTCCAGGATGCTTCAAAAATTGGAATATATCCATTACGCATTGGCTATATTATTGATTTACATAGGTGTTAAGATAATGCTAAGTAATGTATTTCATGTCAACGAATGGATTAATATGCTCGTTATTATTGTGGTGATTGGTTTTGGAGTTGTGTATTCATTAAAAAGGACCGCCAGACACAAGACTAAGTCCAATTGAAACCATAAAGCTATGTTAATACGAAATAAATATATTATACTTTATCGTTATATTTGCAGCGTTAATTCCATCACACAATCCATACGAGCATGCGCAACATATTTAAACTGAAAACTTCGTCGAAAGAGTCAAAACTGGGAAAACCTCTATCTGAAAAAGACACCAAGACCAATAAACAAAAGTCCAAAACTTCTAAAAAAGAGGCTGCAGCACAGTCAAAAAATTTTTATGGCAATGACGACGATTTGGGTTATTGCTGAGTTAGTTTCTATTCAAATCATCTTTCTTCGTTTGAAGTAAATGATTAATGAGATCACAATAACAGAAGTGCTTATCCACCAGATCAAATATCCATATTCCCACTTTAACTCCTGCATGCTCTCAAAATTCATACCATACACACCTGTCAAAAATAGGATTGGGATGGAGATGGTGGAAATGGCGGCAAGCCATTTCATGTCTTTATTTAGTGATAAAGAAGTTTGATTGATCGAAATATCTCTTAAGCCATTCAGTAACTCCCTTTGATTGTCAATCATCTCGATGATTTGGACGATGTGGTCCTCAAGATCCTTGATGTATTTAATATTTTGTTCTGCAATCAAAGGACTTTCTGATCGAACCAGTTTTGTAAGATCATCTCTCAATGGATTGATGTATCTCCTGATTTGCAATAAGATATTTCTCAGGTTGAAGACCTCTAAAGAAACATCTTCGTGTTTTTTCTGATAGATGATTTCTTCTATTTTTGAAAGACTGTTCGAAATTTCATCCAGTGCTACAAAGTATTTGTCAATTTGATAATCCATAAAAGCGTACAGCAAATAATCTGTATTGCTCTGCCTCATTCTGCTCCGGTTCACTTCCATCCTTACCTGGATCAATGGAAATGATTCCTCAGAATTCTCCTGGAACGAAATAAGTAGTCTATCTGTGACAAAGAAAGCCACTTGCTCCTTTTTCAATTCATCCGTTTCAGAATTGAAGTCAACGTTTTTCATTAGGACAAAGACTCCATTCTCATATAAATTGATCTTTGTTCGTTGATGTACTTCCTGAATATCTTCCAGAGCAAGTGCATCAATTCCAAACTCCTGGCCAAGGGATTTCAACAAATCAGAATCATGTATTCCTTTGACATCTACCCACAACTTATCTTCTCCTTCACGCCAAGATTTTGTAAGAGTATTCAAATCTCCTTTTTTGAGATGATCTTGGCCATAAAGTGTGCCTACAATCACTGAGTTCTCCACCAATTTCTCTCTTTCCAGGATTAGCGATCCAGGTGAAAGTCCTACTTTTTGTCTTTGTTGTGGTTTGTACTTGCGCCTTCTCAATGGAAAATATTTTATTTCATAAAAACTATCCTACCATTCCGATCTAAAACAATCCACTTATATTTCCTTCCTTGTCAATGTCTATACCTTCTGCAGCGGGAATGTCTGGCAATCCTGGCATTCTCATCATTTCACCGGTTATGGGAATGAGAAAACCAGCACCAGCTGCAATTTCAATCTCACGGACCGTCATGGTAAAATCTCTTGGTCTTCCGATTAGATCCGGGTTATCAGAAAAGGACTTTTGGGTCTTTGCCATACAGATAGGAAGGTGGGATAGATTTAGACTTTTAATTTTTTTCAGATGGGACTTCGCCTCAGTGGAATATTCAACTTTTGCTGCACCATAAATTTTGGTGCAGATAGCCGCAATCTTGTTTTCAACTGTATCGTTCCAATCATAGGTTGGCTTAAAACTTTGGTCTTGATGATTGCTTAATTTTATAACCTTCTCCGCTAGTTCAAGAGCGCCATTTCCTCCTTTGGCCCAAACTTCAGAGAATACAGCTTCGACTCCGAGCAGCTCGCATTGCTCCTTAATGGCATTCAACTCCTCATCAGTATCTTTCACAAATCGGTTAATCGCTACTACAGCCGGCAATCCAAATTGCTTGGCATTCTCAAGGTGTTTGGACAAATTTTCGCATCCTTTTACGACAGCCTTTGCATTTGGTTCAGCCAAATCCTTCAGGGGTTGTCCTCCATGATATTTAAGTGCTCTTACAGTAGCTACAATTACAGCGGCATGAGGACTTAGTCCGGCCGTCCTACATTTGATGTTGAGAAATTTTTCTGCCCCCAGGTCGAAACCAAAACCTGCTTCTGTTACCACATATTCTCCTAAACTCATACCCATCTTGGTAGCCAATATTGTATTGGTTCCTTGCGCGATGTTTGCAAAAGGGCCACCATGGATAATGGCCGGATTTCCTTCCAAGGTTTGCACCAAATTGGGGAAAATAGCATGTTTTAAAAGTGCCGCCATGGCTCCTTGTGCCTTCAAGTCACGTGCAAAAACAGGCTTTTTGTCAAAAGTGTAACCAATGAATATATTTCCAATTCTCTGCTTTAGGTCTTCAATGTCTTTGGATAGACACAAAATAGCCATGATCTCTGAAGCCACAGTAATATCAAAACCACTCTCTCTGGGAATTCCATTTGAACTTCCACCCAATCCAACTACAATTTTACGAAGCGAACGATCATTCATGTCCATGACGCGTTTCCAGCTGATGGTCCTGGGGTCGATGCCCAAACTGTACTTTTTATTTTGAAGATTGTTATCGATGAGTGCTGACAATAAATTGTGGGCTTTTTCAACCGCTGCAAAATCACCTGTAAAATGCAAATTAATGTCTTCCATTGGAATCACTTGCGACCACCCGCCCCCTGTAGCCCCGCCTTTCATACCAAATACTGGCCCAAGTGAAGGTTCCCTTAAAACAACGATGGATTTTTTACCCAATTTATTAAGACCTTCTGATAGGCCGATGGATGTTGTGGTTTTGCCTTCTCCAGCCGGCGTCGGAGAGATGGCTGAGACCAATATCAATTTGCAATTACCCAAATTTCTTTCATTAATCAAATGAAGGGGCAATTTTGCTTTATGTTGACCAAATAAATACAAGTCAGAAACATCTATTCCGAGTTTTTCAGCAATCTTTGTGATGTGCTGGGGACTCACTGACTGGGCAATTTCTATATCTGAATTCATAATTTGACAATAATTTTAAATAAAAAACATGCTGGTAGCAAAAATTAATCCAATTTTAATTCCTGTCCTCCTATTTTTCATTAGTTGCAAAGAAATTAGAAATTCTGAAGGAGTGAATGCTTTAAATAAAAGTAATCCATTGATAATGAATGGTGAAAAGCATCTAAGCAATGTGCGCCAATTGACTTTTGGTGGAAACAACGCAGAAGCTTATTGGAGTTTTGATGGCAAAAAACTAGTGTTTCAGTCCGATTTTAAAGATTGGGGTGCCAGTTGCGATCAAATATTTTGGTTTTTAGTGGATCAAGATGACTTGTCCAAAAACAAACCAAATGAAATTTCCAAGAATTTAGGAAGAACGACCTGTTCCTATTTTCTGCCTGGAGACAGTTTGATCGTTTTTGCTTCCACAGCTACAGGCGGTGCTGGCTGTCCGCATGTCCCTGAGCGCAAACCCGGAGGAAAATATGTTTGGCCTATTTATAGGGATTATGAAATTTATATTTCTGATCTACAAGGAAATATAATCCAAAGAATGACAAACAATCAGTTTTATGATGCCGAAGCCACTGTATCTCCAGATGGTCTGAAAATGGTATATACTTCCGATAAATCAGGTGATCTCGAACTTTATGTAATGGATCTGAATGGCAAAAATGAAATTCAGATCACAAATGAGCTTGGATATGATGGGGGAGCCTTTTTCTCTCCAGATAGCAAGAAGCTGGTATTCAGGGCATCGAGACCTAAGACTGAGGAAGAGATAAAAGAATACAAGGAATTGTTGGAACAGGGTTTGGTTCAACCCACCAACATGGAAATCTATACTGTAAATGCAGATGGCACAGATTTAAAGCAAATAACTCATTTGGGTAAGGCAAATTGGGCACCTTATTTTCATCCGTCCGGTGAGAAAATCGTCTTTTCCAGCAACCACGCATCCACCCGTGGATTCCAATTTAATTTATACATGATTCATACAGATGGGACAAACTTGGAACAGATTACTTTTGATTCTGTCTTTGCGTCATTTCCTATGTTTTCACCAGATGGCAAAAGAATCTCTTTCAGCTCAAACCGCAACAATGGCGGAAATCATGACACCAATTTATTTGTGGCGGATTGGGTGGAATAAAAAAACAGCGGGCGATTTTTGGATGACCGGCCGCTGTTTTTGGATAATATGGAGAGTTATTTTTTAGTACAAACCATGGAACAATTTAGAGAACCACCCGCAGCGGATCCGGTGTAAGTAATATTTAAAATGTTTCCATTTAATGCCCCACTTCCGCTTAGGGTAACACTGATTCCACCAACATTTATGGTTTGATTGGGAATGGTTAGATTGTTACCACTTACCGTTGCTTTTACAGAGCTGCCTGTTTCTCCAAAATTATTGATCAATATCGTGCTGCTGGATTCTGCAGATGTAGTAATAATAATGTCGTAACTGCTATTAATTCCTGGACAACTTTCAACAACTCCATAGGTGGCCAGAAACTTGTCCCTGGGGTTGGTTTCATCCTTGGTGCAGGAAACAGCCAAAATCATCAGAGAAGCAAAAATTAGATTAAATTTCATGGTTTTGAATTTTTTAAGTGAGTTAAATTTATATTGCAAAGATATAGCACATTGCATATTTGTTATAATAATTACATATATTAAATATATATAATATATAGTTTACAGTATAACAATGGTATGAGTAATTTTCGTTTTCATGCTATTGGGGTGTCAACTGAAGTAAGTTGGAAAAATTCATTGAGGATGAATTTCTATCATTGAGTTCTTACTTTATTACAATACATCCAAAGTTACATTTTTTTTGAATGACTGACTGGGCTAATTTTGAGAAAGGATTTTGCAAATTGATCGCATGGAAACCTTTATACGATATCAATTTTTCTGAAGCATTTTTTACAATTATTCAAACACCAATCTGTGTTTAAAAGGATTCTGATGAATAGTATTGTTTCCTTAGAAATACTCCAATTTCAAAGCAGGTAATGCTGTTTTAAAGCACTTAAATTTATTCTAAGCGTTCAAGAATATATCTGGCATTAAGTCTGATGCATGAGTCCAAACCAATGTTGTGATAAATTGATTGAATTAATATTTTATCCATATATTCTGCATTCCTTAGTATGTCCTGTTCTATTTTGTTAAATTGCGCCATCGTCAATGAATCTGCATAATCCACCGTATACCCATCTTTGGTTTCAAAAAGAACCAGTCGATGCTCCGGATTTTCACCAAAACTAAATGATCTTATTTCAAGAAATCTTGAATCATTTTTAATTTGTTCTAAACTTATTTGCGATTCATAAATGCTATAATGAGAATCCCATATCAATAAACTTCCTTTTGGGAATTTCCTGTTTGTTTCATGGATGGCCCTAAGGTTTTCAAAGTACGGGCCAAAAGGATCAATGTTTAAACTATAGGGCAAATAGGCAGCCGAACTGAGTAAATGCGTTTTTGAAATTTGGGGATATTCTCTCCGAACATAATCTGTCGTTAAATCCATGGCAATTTGGATGGGCTTTTTGTAGAAAGTTTTATGGGTGACTGTGCGAAAAATAAATCCATCTATTATGATGATCAATACCAGAAATATTAAATTAAGATGGATAGATTTTCGAATGGTAAATTTACTATAGAGGAATTCTCCACAATAAGCTCCAATGAGGGCTGCACATGGCGCAATAGCCAACATTACCCTCAATAGCCCAAACGAATTGAAACGGCCCATTCCCCAAGCATACACATGAAATAGAAAAGTGCTGATTAAACTGCCCACTATCAATAAAATCCAAATTTGATCTTTTTTGTCTCTTGAAAACTTTAATCCGTTTAAATACAAAGTAAGCAAAACTCCAAAAGCAATCAGGAATCTTCCAAGATTACCGAAAGTCAAAGTCAGGTTTTCAAAAAAGTGTCTCCAGGTTCCATGGCCATAAACACCTTCATTCACTGGATAGGGTATTTTGGACAAAGTCCAGAAAAAATCGCCATCATGATATTGTGCACCAAATATTCCATATAAAACATGTCCTGTGAGCAACCATGGAATTTGCCGCCATTCCTTTTGAATCAATAGGAATAACATCATTAAAATCAAAAGAATTAATCCTTCTGACCTCACTAATGGTAGCATCGAAATGAGAAGGGTAGCAAGATTGGTATTTCCTTTAAGAGCAGCATAGATGGCCCAACATAAAACATGTGCAAACATAGGCTCAGTAAGTCCACCTGGAATATTGACCAATGTAACAGGAAAGCTCGCCATTAAAATTACAGGAAGGATAGGAAGTTTAAAATTCAGATGATTAGCAATTAAATAAATACACCATAATATCCCCAAGAGATGTATTACATTAAAAATCTGAATACCCTGAAAACCCAGTTGCGCAAATGGACTGGAAATAAAAGTAAACAAAGGTTTTCCCCATGGATCATAAAATAGTCGTTGGTGGGTCCACGAATATTTTGAAATTAAATAGTGCAGTATACTGTCTCCCTCATCAACAGTGCCATAAACACCAAATACAAGATACAGATAGACAAATATGAAGAAAACAAGGTAGCCAATCAGCTCAAATTGAATGGCTCTGAGTGGTGATGACATTTTGAAATGGTAGAATAATTTTTTGGGTCTAGTTGAGAATTTGTTCTCCAAAAAGAATACCCTTTTTTGCATCATAGCTGGCAACCCCGGAATGTAAATAGAGTTCTTTTTTATATGGATACTCTCTTGCATCTACAATATAGACCTTACAGCCTAAAGCCGATGCAAGCTCTTTGTTGCTGTCTCTCCAGCAATGCGCTAGTTCTTCTGTGGTTTCAGAATATGATTTTTTCCACTTTTTGGTAAACATCACTTCAAGATATATAATCCCATTCTTAAAGTTAACCAATCGGCTACAAAGCCCGTAATTGATTCTATATACGACATCTGAGCTGAGCAGATGTTTCCGATTGATTTCTTGAATGTTCAGTTCCATGCCAGAATTAATGCATAAATTATGCCAATCTGTCGCTTGCCCTGGTAAAGCAGATTTGTTCAAATTAAATTATACAGGCATTATATTTTGTCATATTATGTAAATATTAAAACAGGAAGTATTTAATTGTCATAATTCAAAATTATATTCTTCAAATGTTAAATAAGATTAAAGTGTAATTAAATCAATTATATATTATAAAATATTTTAATGTGTTATTTTGTGATTATGCGATCCCATATTCTTATTTTTTTAGAAATTTGCCTCCCCTAATTTTGATCTTTACTGGTCTCATAGTTCAATGGATAGAATAGGAGTTTCCTAAACTCTAGATCTGGGTTCGATTCCCGGTGAGACCACACTTTTTAGATCCTAACTAATTACTATATAGGTATTTATACAATGGTATTGACGCGCAGAATTTTACAGACTTGATCAATTTATGGATGATTTTGTACCCAATATGGCTTAATATATTGGTATTCTGAAGGGTCGGTCAATAAATCTTCAAATTATTTCCCATTTGTAACTTACTGACTTAGACCCTCCCAATCATACCTTTTTGTTATTGGGCCTAAAAACTCTGTACATCAAAGAATTATTATTATTTTCCACTTATTCCCAAACATTCATTACTTTTGCCCCGCTAAAACTGATCTCCGTGATCACATTTGGTAACTTTTAGATAAATCTTAGATGAGTGCTTATTTAACAAAAGAAAAAACAGCAGAGATTTTTAGTCAATTTGGTGGGACTGCGACCAATACCGGATCTACAGAAGGGCAAATTGCCCTATTTACCTTCAGAATTCAGGCCCTTTCTGATCATTTGAGAGTCAACCGCAAGGATTTTTCTTGTAAAAGGACTTTATTGAATTTGGTCGGCAAGAGAAAGCAGCTTTTGAATTATCTCCACAAATCGGATCTGGAAAGATACAAAAAAATTATTGATCAGCTTGGCTTGAGAAAGTAATAAACGGCTGATTAAGTTTATTTTATCTAAATTTTTCTGGAAACAGTACGATCTGGAAGTTCTCGGAATTCAGTGCGGCTTTTATCATTATAATCATTGAAAAAACATGGGACTAAAGACTCCATTTTCCACTTCATTTAATCTTCCTGATGGCAGGGAGGTAACGCTCGAAACGGGTAAACTTGCAACTCAAGCTGATGGTTCAGCTGTGATCAGATGCGGAAACACCATATTACTGGCGACCGTAGTTTCTGTGAAGGAAGCAAAAGAAGGCCAAAATTTTTTTCCACTGTCCGTGGACTATCAGGAAAAATTTGCCTCCAATGGCAAGATTCCGGGCAACTTCTTCAGACGTGAAACCAAACTGTCCGAATATGAAGTCCTGATCTCGCGATTGGTGGACAGACCCATCCGACCTCTATTTCCGGATGGTTATATGAACGAAACCCAAATTATCATTTACCTTTTGTCTGCAGAAGAGAATGTTCCGCCGGATGCTTTTGCTGGCTTGGCTGCTTCCACCGCGATGATGTGCTCCAATATCAATTGGGAAGGTCCTATTTCAGAAGTGAGAGTGGCTAAAATCGATGGTCAATTTGTGGTGAACCCCGGGAAATCTGATTTGGTCAATGCAGACCTCGATATCATTGTCGCGGCGACAGAAAAAAACCTGATGATGGTGGAAGGAGAAGGCAATGAATGCAGTGAAACGGATCTGATCGAAGCGATAAAGGTGGGCCACGAAGCAATTAAAGTGCAGTGCAAGGCCCAACACGCACTTGCATCACAACTTGGAGACAAAGTGCTGATCAAAAGAGAACTGATTCCTCCAGTCGAAGACGAGGAATTAAAAAATATGATTGCTCAAACCTTGTCTGAATCCATCAAAGAAGTGGCATATGGTGCGTTTGACAAGCAGATCAGAAAAGAAAAATTTGATAAGATATTCAAGACCTTTCTGGAGAATCTGAAAACCGAGAAAGGGGAGGAGTTTATGGAGGAGAAAGCTGGCCTGATTAACAAGTACCTCGACAAACTTAAAAAAGAGATTGTTCGGGACATGGTTCTCAGTACCGGCAAACGTCTTGACGGAAGAACCAGCAAGGAAATCAGACCTATTTGGACAGAAATCAATAGTCTTCCTTCGCCGCATGGGGCTGCTATTTTTAATCGGGGTGAAACCCAATCACTAACTACGGTAACTCTTGGTACCAAGGACGATGAGATGTTAGTGGATAATGCCCTGGAATTCTACAATGAGAAGTTTATGCTTCATTACAATTTTCCTCCATTTTGTGTGGGAGAAGCAAAATTCTTAAGAGCACCCAGCAGGAGAGAAGTAGGACACGCCAATCTCGCCGGACGTTCCATTAAAAAATTAATTCCTTCCGAATTTCCATATACAGTAAGAATCGTATCTGATATTCTCGAATCAAATGGTTCATCATCGATGGCTACTGTATGTGCAGGTTCTTTGGCTTTAATGGATGCTGGAGTTCCCATAAAATCCGCTATCGCAGGTATTGCCATGGGGCTTATCGCAGATGAAACTGGTCGCATTGCCATACTTTCTGATATTTTAGGGGATGAAGATGCGTTGGGAGACATGGACTTTAAATTGACTGGAACCCGCAATGGAATTTGCGGAACACAGATGGACATGAAAATAGATGGTCTCTCTTATGAAATTCTCGAGAATGCTTTGTTGCAGGCAAAAGAGGGTCGTCTTCACATCCTGGACAAAATGGATGAATCCATAACTCAGCCAAGAGAAGATTTCAAACCTCATGCTCCCAGAATTGTAGAAATGATCATCGATAAGAGTTTTATTGGAGCTGTAATTGGACCCGGAGGTAAAATCATTCAGGAAATGCAGGCAAAAACAGGGACCAAAATCAATATTGAAGAAGTGGGTGAAACTGGGGTAATCAATATCGCCAGTAGCAACAAAGAAGCGATTGAAGCTGCAGTTAAGATGATTAAGGCAATTACTTTTACACCTCAAATCGGGGATGTATACGATGCTAAGGTGGTTTCTCTATTTCCATTTGGAGCTTTTGTCGATTTTTCAGGTAAGAGCGGTTTGTTGCATATTAGCGAGATTTCACATAAGCGGGTAGATAAAGTGGAGGATGTGCTCAAGGTCGGTGACATGGTTAAAGTAAAATTAATTGGCACAGATCCCAAAACCGGAAAATTGAGATTGTCTAGTAAGGTTTTATATTCCAAAGACGGCCAGTTATTGGACTCAACTTCATCCAATTGATTTGGAAAACACATCCTCAGAGATAAGTATATCAATGTTTTATCATTTTCAAATTGAGAGCTTTATTTATTTTAAGAGGTAAGCTTTCTTAAAATTTCTTAATTTCGCACCATGGGTGTCAGGAACAATATTAGATTGATTGTGTACAGAATGCATGTGAAAGGTTTGGAGATTTTAACTTCGAAAGGCTCTCTAAGTTTATTAGAAGGGACCCATCTAAAAACTCAAATTCCTGTCCTCAACACCGACCATATTATTCAGTTCGATACTCAGGATCAGGACGGGATGCAAATAACCAATTTAGCAATTGAAGCAGATTGGCACGAAATCCCAAGAGTGCGCACGATGATAAAGGAAGACATAAAACTTGTGAAAGATACCATTTGGCATATGATTCCGGAATGGAAAGATTACAGCTATATGGCTGCGAAAGAAGCTCTAAAAAAAGCTCTTCCACACGAATATGCCGCACTAAAGGAATTGAAAGAAATCCTGATTGATCGCAATTTGGTAAAGAATATTTAGCCAATCCATGTTACCTGAGGAGGTTTCTATTCAATCGACGGATTTTAAGTTTAAAAATCTTATCGGAAAATATCAAGGTAAAGTCAGGGATGTCTATGACATCGGGGATTTGCTGATTATGATAGCAACGGACAGGATTTCTGCTTTTGACCATATTCTACCGAGACCAATTCCATCGAAAGGGCAAGTTTTAAATCAAATCTCTCAATATTTTCTGGAATCAGTAAGAGATATTTGCCCAGTCTGGCTAACATCGGTTCCAGATCCAAACGTAAGTATTGGACATAAATGCAAACCGATAGCCATAGAAATGGTAGTCAGAGGTTATCTGGCCGGGCACGCCTGGAGAACTTATCAGTCGGGACAAAGAATACTATGTGGAGAATTGTTGCCAGATCATCTTAAAGAAGGACAGGCCTTTGATCAGCCCATTATTACTCCAACAACCAAGGCGTCAGAAGGCCACGATCAGGATATTTCTTATGATGAATTGATAAAACAAAAGATCGTTTCAAAAGATATTTTGGATGAGATGTACCGATGCTCATTGCTTTTATATCAAAGAGGACAGCAAATGGCATCTGACAAAGGTTTGATTTTGGTGGACACCAAATACGAGTTTGGATTACATCAAAACAAACTGACATTGATGGATGAAATACATACTCCGGATAGTTCGAGGTACTACCTGTTGGAAGGATATGAAGAAAGACTAAATAGCAATGAACCTCAAAAACAACTATCCAAAGAATTTGTGAGAGAATGGCTTATAAGACATCAATTTCAGGGATTAGATGAACAATTTATGCCTCACTTTCCCGATGGATTTGTTTGGGAAATAAGTGATCGATATATTCAGCTTTATGAAAAAATTACGGGTACTCCATTTGTCAATCAGGCCAATCCATTTATTTTAAACAGGATTCAAAAAAATCTACAGGATTTTTTGATTTAATCAAATTCATGTTCACCCAGTTGAATGTTCATTTTTAAATTTTGTAATTCTGCAAAATCATGATCTGCTTTGCGTTGCAGACATTTTTCCAATCCTGATTCTATCACCTTCAAGGCAGCTATTTCATCTTTTAACTTTATTCTCAAGTTCGCTAAATGGTAGTAAGCACCCGTATAATCAGGATCTTTTTCCAACAAATCCTCCAGCCATTGAACTGATTTGGAAGTTTGATCAAGCGATTCAAATTCCTTTGCAATGGCAAACTTTATAAAGCTATTAGTAGGCTGTAATTCAAGTAGTTGCATCAATTTTGTCAGTCTTTCCATAAGTAGTAGAATTCAATTATTGATAAGTTTCAATCGCTTATCTTTGCTCCAGAAAATGATCGATCATGAAGATATTGGTTTGTATCAGCAAAACACCGGATACTACCTCAAAGATAAGCTTTGATTCCTCCGGTAAAAAATTTATCGAAGAAGGGATTCAATATATACTAAACCCTTATGATGAATGGTATGCGTTGGTGAGGGCGATTGAACTAAAAGAGCAATTGGGAGGAGAAGTCCATGCGATCCATGTCGGTAGTGGATCTTCTGATATGGTGATCAGAAAAGCTCTTGCTATTGGTGCTGATATTGCTTTTAGAATTGATGCAGAACCAATCGATTCTCAATTTACTTCTACTCAAATTGCTGCATTTGCAAAAGATAAAAGCTATGATCTTATCCTCTTGGGTAAGGAAACAATCGATTATAATGGTTCAGAAGTTGGCTCTATGTTGGCAGCGATGCTTGATATGACCTACCTTTCCTATGCCAACAAGTTGGAGTTGGATGGACAAAAGGCCACTGCACATTTGGAGGTAGAAGGAGGGGTAGAAGTGGTAGAAACAAATTTGCCTTGTGTCATATCCGCTGCTAAAGGTATGGCAGAACAAAGAATTCCAAACATGAAAGGAATCATGGATGCCAAGAAAAAACCTTTGGAAGTCTTAAGTCCTGTACCATATACTCCTACTGTTGAATACATTCAATTTATATTGCCACCTTCTAAGACCCAGGTTGAAATGATAGCTGCCGATGACATTGATCGTTTGGTGAGCATATTAAAAGACGATCTTAAATTATTTTAAATTTCGATAAAGATGATCATTGTATTTCTAGAACACAAAGCCGGTCAAATAAAAAAGCTGAGTTTGGAAGCATTGGAAATGGCCCACCAATTGGCTTCAACAGAAGGAATAAGCTATAAAGCGATGGTTATTGGAAATGAGGTACTGAGTCCCAATCCAGGTAATTATGGAGCTAAAGAATTAATCAGGATTGCTACAAATGAAAAATTATCTTCTGATCAGATTGCATCTGTTTGCTTCAATGTAGTTCAATCATTGCAACCAAAGTATTTTATAGCAGGATTGAGTACCCTTATGAAAGGGATTGGTGGGCAAATTGCTATAAAGACACAGTCCAGTTTGATATCGGGTGTGAGTGCCTTCCGGAGAGATTCCGGAAAGAGCATCTTTAAAAAATCTGTTTTCTCCGGAAAAGCTTTTGCTGAGCTTTCTCCGATCTCCGATAAAACTGTTTTAACAGTTATGGCAAACTGCTTCAATTCAACCATAAAATCTGAAGAACTGGCGACGGAGAATACGATGACTTTTGGTATTCCTTCTGCGAAAATTCAAAGTATCGAAACGAGATTAATTCAAGGAAAAACTCCATTGACAGAGGCAGCTGTCGTAGTGAGTGCAGGCAGAGGACTAAAGGATCCGTCTAACTGGGGTATGATTGAAGAATTGGCCGATTTATTAGGAGCTACTACAGCTTGTTCACGACCTGTTGCCGATGTGGGTTGGAGACCTCACCACGAACATGTGGGGCAAACAGGCATAGCCATCAGGCCAAACGTGTATATTGCAATAGGAATCTCAGGGGCCATCCAGCATCTCGCTGGTGTAAACAATTCCAGAAAAATCCTTGTTATCAACAAAGACCCTGAAGCTCCTTTTTTCAAAGCCGCAGATTATGGTGTTTGTGGTGATCTGTTTGAGGTGGTTCCAAAATTAAATCAAGCCATTAAAAAGCTAAAAAACTAAGTGAACCAATCACAGTGAAATAGCATTATATGGACTGATAATATTTGCATGGCAAAAGTACAACTGGAAATTATAGCACTCTCTCATTCTGTTACCCAAAGTCAAAACTACGCTGTTGTTTTGGGAGAAATCGGAGGTACCAGGCGCTTGCCAATTGTCATAGGTGGATTTGAAGCTCAGGCTATTGCAGTTGTATTGGAAAGAATGAATCCCAATCGCCCTTTAACCCATGACCTTTTTAGAAACACTTTAAATGCTTTTCAAATTGATATTCAGGAAATTATCATAAATGACCTCGTGGAAGGTATATTTTTCTCAAAATTGATCTGTGAGAAAGAGGGAGAGGTAATTGAAATTGACTCCAGAACATCTGATGCATTGGCAATGGCTGTTCGATTCAATTGCCCTATTTATACGTATGAGTCTATCTTAGAAGAAGCAGGAGTGATTTTTGAGGAATCAGAGGAAATTAGCAATGCCAAAGAAGAAATGAAAGCCAAATCAAAAACAATAGGATTTGATCGCTATACTTCTGAAGAACTCAATAATTTGCTAAAGGATGTGCTTGCAGAAGAAGATTATGAAAAAGCGGCCTTAATTAGAGATGAGCTTAACAAAAGAAAGTAATTTCCTGTCTCCATTTCTATCTTAATTTTCCTATAATTTCAATAACCTGATCAATCATTTGTCTATCAATGTCGAGATGAGTGACCCAACGAATTTTATTGTTACCAAAAGCAGCAGAATTTATTCCTTCATTTTTTAACTTATCGACCCAAATATCTGCTTTGTATTTTTCTTTCAATTCAAAAATGACAATGTTTGTTTTAACCGGTAACACATTTTCGATACAGGGATGGTTGAGCAAGGCTTGCTCTAGTAATTGGGCATGCTGATGGTCTTCGACCAGTCGATCGACGTGGTGATCTAACGCATAAATACCTGCGGCTGCAAGTATTCCAACCTGTCTCATTCCTCCTCCCATCACTTTTCTAATCCTCCTGGCTTCTTCAATTAGTTCAGTTGGACCCAACAAAACTGAACCAACCGGAGCGCCAAGTCCTTTTGAGAGACAGATGCTAATGGTATGGAATTTCGATCCAATCCATTGACTAGAAATATTTGAGACAAGCATTGCATTGAATATTCTGGCCCCATCTAAATGCAATCTCAATTGGTATTCTGAACAACAATTGTAAATTTCTTGAATAAGATCTGCGGGATAAACATTTCCACCAGCTCTGTTTGCTGAATTTTCCAAAACGACCAATTTAGTCCTGGGTAACCAGTCGTACAAAGGCTTTATATTGGATTTAATCAACTCTGCTGAAAGCAATCCATGATCACCTGCTAAAGGATTTACGGCTATCTGACTGTGAAACGCATATCCGCCTACTTCGAACTGATATACATGGGAGCTGATGTCACAAATCATTTCATCCAAAGGCCTGGTTAATAATTTTATTGCAATTTGATTGGCCATCGTTCCCGATGGACAAAACAAGGCAGACTTATGACCAAACATATCAGCCATTTTCTCTTCCAAAACCCGAACCGTTGGATCTTCTTTAAAAACATCATCACCCAACTCAGCCTTGTACATGGCGTCCAACATTCCCTTTGTTGGTTTTGTTACTGTATCACTAATCAGGTTAATCATGATTTGGATTTATCAATTGGATTTATAATCCAGAAATTAAAAAAAAATATTTCACCTTTGCCTAAATAAAATTGCAATATATGAAGAAAGTGGTGAATGGACCTGATGAAGCCATTCAGGATATTGAAAGTGGAATGGTCTTAATGTTGGGAGGTTTTGGCTTGTGCGGTATACCTGAAAATTGTATTGCTGCTTTGGTGAAAAAGGGAATCAACAATTTGGTCTGCATTTCCAATAATGCAGGAGTTGACCAATTTGGTTTGGGTCTGTTATTGCAAAACCGGCAAATTCGCAAAATGATATCTTCTTATGTTGGCGAAAATGATGAATTCGAGCGACAAATGCTTTCAGGAGAACTGGAAGTCGATTTAATCCCGCAAGGTTCTCTGGCTGAAAGATGTAGAGCAGGAGGTGCGGGGATACCCGCTTTTTTTACTCCGGCTGGATATGGAACGGAGATTGCAGAGGGAAAAGAAGTCCGTATTTTTAATAACAAACCCCATATTTTAGAAACCGCCTTGACTGCTGATTTTGCGATAGTAAAAGCATGGAAAGGTGATCATTATGGCAATTTGATTTACAAAGGCACTGCAAGAAATTTCAATCCTATGATGGCCATGGCCGGAAAGATAACCATAGCAGAAGTAGAAGAACTGGTCGAGCCAGGACAATTGGATCCAAATCAAATACATACACCCGGAATATTTGTACAAAGAATTTTCCAGGGATCGCAATATGAAAAGAGAATTGAACAAAGAACTGTAAGACCTAAATCTATAAATAATTAAAAATGTTAGACAAAATAGGAATTGCAAAGCGAATTGCTCAAGAGCTAAAAGATGGTTGGTATGTAAATCTGGGAATTGGAATTCCTACCTTGGTCGCAAATTATATTCCTGAAGGAATTGAAGTTGAATTTCAATCTGAAAATGGAATTTTAGGGATGGGACCTTTCCCTATCGATGGTGAGGAAGATCCGGATTTGATCAATGCGGGAAAACAAACCGTCACACTCAGACCAGGAGCATGTCTATTCGATTCAGCAACCAGTTTTGCCATGATTAGAGGACAGCATGTTCAACTAACTGTCTTGGGAGCGATGGAAGTATCAGATCAAGGGGACATTGCAAATTGGAAAATTCCGGGTAAAATGGTAAAAGGTATGGGAGGGGCCATGGATCTTGTTGCATCTGCTGAAAATATTATTGTAGCAATGATGCATACCAATAAAGCGGGTGAGTCAAAATTATTGAAGAAATGCACCTTGCCACTCACAAGTGTAAAATGTGTAAAGAAAATCGTAACTGAACTTGCGGTCCTTGAGGTGACTTCCGAAGGGTTTAAACTATTGGAAAGAGCTCCCGGAGTAAGCGTCGAACAGATTGTGCGATCTACGGAAGGCAGGTTGATTGTCGAAGGTGAAATCCCGGAAATGATACTCTGAGTGATTGTATTGGTATCAAGTTAAATCTCTTACTTTAGTCTCTAAAACTTTAAGTCCGGTCTTATAGCCTAAATCGTATAGGGCTTGAGGGTTGGTCAGATCATACCTTTTATATTGACAGATTTCATTGGTCTCAATCAATATGTTTGCGAATGGTCTTTGAATTTTGGTATTTTGATCAATACTGATTTCTAAAATACGGGTTAATTTTTTCACCAATCCATTAAAAGCAATATCCAAATTCTTATCGATTGGGATGAGATTTGAAGCGATTATAATGTCACAATATGGAACAATCGGAGTCACTGGAAGATTCATGGTAATCCCACCATCCATAAAAATTTGATCTTGGATTGTCACGGGTTCAAAGAGAAATGGAACGGCACAAGATGCCTGAACTGCCTCAAACAATGGGCCTGTATGAAATAGGTGGGCTTCTCCTAAATTCATGTTTGTTGCAGCCAACCAGATGGGTATTTTTAAAGATTCAAATCTATTTTCTGGAATGTATTTCTCCAGCAATTGACGCACATACCGCAAGTCTGTCAATCCACTTTTTGGAATTCTGGCACCTAAAAAGTGGAACCACCGAACTGATTTTGCTTCCTGTAATATGAATTCAATGGGTACACCAGCAGCATACAAAGTACCCACCAATGCACCAGCGCTTGTGCCTGATACAATAGATGGAAAAATTTTCAATTCTTCCATTGCCTTTAAAACTCCTATATGAAACACACCCCGCGTTCCTCCACCGGAAAGCGTCAATCCAATTTTCATGAATTAACTAAAATTACAACACAAAAAATTTGAGCACTGTTTTTTCTCCATTGGACTTTGTCAACTTGCACAAATACACACCAGTTTGTAATGAGAGAAATTCTGTGGTCTGGAAATTTTTACAAATAATGGACTTGCCATCCAAAGAAAATATTTCAGTGAGAATGATGTCCTCATAACTTCCATGAAAATGAATTTCTCCTTTAGTGGGATTCGGATAAATTCTGATTGAAGTTAATGGCAAGTCTATGTCATTGTCAGAACTTAAAAAATCAATGTCAGCTCTATACCTTGGCATAATTTGATAATCGCCATCATAAGGTATGGTATTGTCAAACTGAGAGCCAATACCTGTAACCGTAATCCTGGTGGTATTTGGTTTTGTACTGGCGAGATCTGTATTGTCATCTATTCTCATGATAAATTCACGTGTACCATCCGTCAGTCTGACATTGAAGCCCAATCCATTTCCAATCCAATCATCCGGATTTACCAAGTTCAAACCCACCATACGAACCAATTCTGATTCAGTATTTTCATCCAATGTGGTAACAACCCTTGGCGATTTTAAAGGATTGTTAGAACTTATCCGAACAATGGTATCAGGAATAATCTCAGCCAAACCTCTAAATTGATCAATTCTACCTTGTACAACAATTTCATCGCCTTCCCGCACCTGATAAGCAAAATTTCTATCATTGTGAAATACAGAAATGCCTCCCGTTTGATCGATAAGCGTAAACTGAATTCCGGAAGTTCCATTAAAATCAATTCCATAGACAATGCCGGCAAGTTCGCATCTTGCATTTAATGAATCTAAGACTCCATTCGCATTAATTGAGCGCATTTTCTGGATGGGTTGTCTGGTGTAAAATCTGCTTCCAGGTATGTATGGAGAAATATCAGCGGTATAACGAGGCCAAATTTGATAACCTTCTGTATATGGATCCGATGGATCGTTTTGGTAACCGAGTCCGGTCAGATCAAATTTTCCACCTGGTGCCTCCTTGTTGACCAATTCACAATCATTGTCGATTCTAACATCAAATGTATTGATTCCATCGGTTACCCTCACCGTAAACCCAATTGGATTTTTGGACCATTGTACCGGATTAACCAGAGAGACATTTTGAAGTCTGATTAATTTTGATTCTACAGACTCATTGATGGTAGTTACGACCTGAGGATTTGCCAATGTATTTCCCTGACTTAATAATAAAATGGTATCTACTGTAATCTGTGCAAGACCATTAAATTGAGAAATTACACCCCTTACAGACAAGCGATCTCCTTCTACCACCGTATACCCATGATTCGCCGAACCTGAAAAGACTGAAATTCCATTGCCTTCATCATCAATGATGGTAAACTGAAGGCCAGCAGGTCTGAAATTTATCCCATGCACCAAGCCATCCAGTTGACACTTTACACCCAATGAATCTAATATTCCATTCGCATTCACCTTATTGATTTTGTCGATTGGATAAAATGGATATTCTCCATCATCAACTTTAACCAAAATAGTGCCCTTCATTTGTGCTGGATTTGGATCACTTTGAAATTCATATCTACCTGGAATATCAAAGCGATGAATATAACTCCATGCAGTTCCGCTGGGTAAGCCATTTCCAAAGCTTTCCGGATTTTGTGGAAAGGTGCTTTTATTGCCATTGACATTATGCATACCACCTTTATTCAACCATTCAACTTGCTCCCCAACATTTATGGTAATATCTGCAGGCACAAATTTAAAATTAGACACCTCAATCACCTGATCACCACATGTGGCTTGGTTGATTTCGCCTGGTGTTCCTTTCAATTCAAATCCTTCTATAATTATACCTGTGCTCCCCGTGCTTGGTCTCCAAAAAGTCGGTAAGGTTCGATCAACTCCTTGCCTGCACAATTCCAGAGAAGGACCATTTCCATCCGGGAGTTTTGTCCAACCATTGGTGTCAAAGTACCGGATTGAATCCATGACGGTAGAATCAGCCTTTCTCAAAGTGATGATTTCAGAATCATTTCTCAATGCCCCGGCAGTCCATTCCAATGCTTTAAAGCCAAATGCAGTGTCAAAAGCCAGTTGATTCCCACAAATCACAAAATAACCATACCCTTTAATTATTGTATCTGGAAAAATAATTTCCACCGCATCTTCGATATAAAAATCTTTCAGTGAAATATCAATTGGACTGATGTTGTAAAATTCTATGTATTCCAATTTATCGTTTCCAAATTCCGGAGGATTGTACATAATTTCGTTAATAATCACCTGGGAGTATGTCTTATTGAAAATCAACAAAATACAAAAGAAAATAAAATTTAATTTGTTCATTGTCAAGTCTTTAGATTGCAAAGATAAAAATTTTCGCTTATTATAGGGTATTAAAAGAATACTTGTATTTCAGTTCCGCAGGAGTGAAATGTGTTTTGATCCAATTTTGAATAACTACAGAAATATTTTAATTCTATCTTATTCTTTCTCCATTTATAAAGACCGCTTCAACTTCGGCATTGAGAATTTCTTCATCCGTACAGGTAAGTAAATTTCGATTTAGTATAATAAAATCTGCCAATTTTCCGGAAGTTATACTTCCTTTATTGCTGTCTTCATACGAAGCATAAGCATTCCAAATGGTATAGGATCTAAGTGCTTCATCTCTCGTCATTTTTTGATTGGGATAAAACTCAAATCCCGAATCGATTCTTTTTCTAGTAACAGACGCGTAAATGCATTCGAATGGATTGATGCGCTCCACTGGTGCATCAGTGCCGTTTGCAAAATGGACTCTTTGGTCCAGGAGCTTCCTCCAAATATATGCTCCTGAGGCTGCTCTTTCTGATCCAAGTCTTTTTTCTACAAAGGGCGCGTCACTAATGCAATGGATGGCTTGCATGGAGGCTATAATTCCCATTTCTTTAAACAAAGTTATATCTTTTGGATCTAAATGTTGAGCATGTTCTATTCTCCATCGATCCGTTGCATTTACTGAATTCTTCTTAAAAATATTTAGTACTTCATGATTGGCTCTGTCTCCGATCGCATGCACACACATTTGAAGATTGAGTCGCTTTGCTTTATCGGCAAGTTGAAACATTTGATCCAAACTTATCAGCGTCTGTCCTTTGTTGCCCGGATTGTCGGAATAATCTTCCCACAACCAGGCTCCGTAAGAGCCCAATGCGCCGTCCATGTATGCTTTAATGGACTTAGCTCTAAACCACTCTGAGTTGTAACTCCTGTCGCGCAGACTATCCATAATACTCAAGATATTTTGGCTGTCCTCATATAGCATGACATTAAGCCTAATCGGAATTTTACCGGAGGTACTCATTTGGTATAGCCAGTCAATATCTTGCAAACTGGAACCGGCATCCTGTAAACTAGTAATTCCGTATTTTAAAGCTTCATGGCAGGCGAGATTTAACTGCTTTTCTTTGTACATTCGTTGGACACTGTCCGGTAATTTTGATTGATACGATTTTAAATTTTCAGAAACAATGTCCATCGCATTTTCTTCAAAAATTCCGATGATTTTTCCGGATGGGTCTTTTACAATCCGACCACCTTTTGGTGACTCAGAATCAGGATTTATACCACTTAAATGCATTGCATTTTCGTTAGCCAATAAGGCATGACCACTCGCATGGTACAACACCACCGGATGATCTGGACTAATATTGCTCAAATCATCATGATAAGGATAGCCGTTGTATGTTTTTAGAATTTTTTTATCCCACTTATCTTGATGCCAACCTCTACCTTCTACCCAAGTCCCTTTTGGCATTGTATCCACTGCCATTTTTACTTTCTGCAATAATTCTTCCCAGGATTTTACATCGAGAAGGTCCAGTTGAAGTAAAGATTTCCCAAGACTCAAGAAATGAGCGTGCCCCTCATTTAAGCCTGGCATGATAAACTTTCCTTTTGCATCCAATAATTCAACTCGATTGTTTTTGTGCTTTATAATATCTTCATAATGACCAACTTCGACAATTTTTCCCTTTTTAATCGCAAATGCCTCTGCAATGGGATTTGTGCTGTCTGCAGTATAAACTACCGCATTATAAACAATCAGATCAGGATTTTCATTTTCTTTGCAAGCCAATATTGTAATCAGCAAAAAGAGGAATAAATAGAATTGATTCATGAAAAAATGACTTTAAGTACAAAAATAAAATCATTACACCAATTGGCAGAAGAATATCTATCCTTTGCAAATTCTTTCAATTGGAATTTACAACCTGTTGGTTTGTATGAACCGATTTCATATATTATGAACCAACAGGGTAAAACCCTTCGCCCACAGGCCCTGTTGATGTTTGTTAATTTTACCGGCAAATCCTTAGCTACAGGTTTAAAAGTCGCCTATGCCATTGAATTGTTTCACAATTTCACTCTGGTGCATGACGATCTAATGGATAGGTCAGAGACCAGGAGGGGAAAACCCACCATTCACATCAAATATGGTGATGCCGCTGCTGTGTTGACCGGGGATGCAATGATGATTTATTCACTTAAAATGCTTACTGAGTATTTAAGAGGACCTTGCTCAGATCAGCTGATTGCTGATATCTATAAAATGGCTCTTGAATTGTGTGAAGGACAGCAACTAGATATGTCTTTTGAATCAGAACAATTGGTGACTATGCAAGAATACCTAAGTATGATTCGAAAAAAAACATCCGCCTTACTTGCAACCAGCTTTAAAATTGGTGCTAATTTGGCTGGACTCGATCAACATGACAGGGATATGGCATACCAATTGGGTGAGAAACTCGGTCTTGCTTTTCAGATCCAAGACGACTGGCTTGATTTTTATGGTAATCCTGAAATAACCGGTAAACAAAAAGGAGGTGACGTACTTCGTTGTAAGAAATCCATTCTGATCATAAAAGCTTTAGAAAAAATGAATGCAATGGAGCAAAAAGAAATCATTTCTCTTTACCAACAACAGATGGAAGCTAAAGTGGAAATTTTCGAAAATATTTTTGCTCAGCATCAAATTCGCGAAATTGTATTGAATATGTTTCTTTCCTATAAGGAGGAGTGTATTCAAATCATCCAATCTTTTCATTCACTGCAGGAAACCCACCGCAAACAGTTATTGGAATATGTGAATGTTGTATTATACCGAAACCATTAATAATAAAAAATATTTATGTGTATCAATTTAAAATCTATTTTTATATTTCTAATCTTAATTTCATTTTGCATTCTAAGCTGTACATCAAAGAACAGATATGAAAAACAAGAAACCGGAGAAACACTTCCGCCACCAAGCAATAAATTAAACTTAAAGAATGACAATCAAGCAGAAATAGAGAGCAATGCAATACCATATTTGGAGGGATTTGGAGCGCAGGATGAGTGGTTTCTAAAATTGTCCTTTATTCAAAACGAAGTATTTGAAGCACAACTTAATTTTCAAGGCAAATTATACATTGGACTGCTTAAACATTCGACATCAGAAAATCCACAAAATATTGGTGAGTTTTATGTAGGAGAAGTTATATACAACAATCAGAAAAAAGAGGTTCAATTTTATATGAAAACCGCCGATTGTACAGATTCTAAAAATGTGTTGCACAAAGCAAGAATTGCAATGCTTTGGGAAGGGAAAGAGTATTATGGGTGCGCCAAAATGTTGCTATAATCAATCAAAACTAAATCAATAGCCCACTGTGAAATGAAAAGGGGAGGATGCTTTGGCAAGATGGGAAGGATGCAATAAGGAAGTCCGGGTGCCCAAGTAATAATCGGATGGGGTTTTTATTTGCAATTTCAGTCTCAACCATTACTTGTCTGCAAAATCCACATGGAAAAGGAATTTCCTGACCAGGACTGTTGGTGACAATGGCCATGCTTTGAATAATTTCTGAGTCGTTACCAATGCCAAATGTGTGAATGGCATTTCTTTCAGCACATATTCCACAAGGGTAGGATGCATTTTCCTGATTAAATCCAGTGATTATTTTTTGGCCATTGGTTTTCAAAGCGGCACCTACAAGAAATTTGGAATAAGGTGCATAGGCTTTTTTGCTCGCTTTTAAGGCTTCTACCATCAATTCCTGATCATTCAATGACAGATCTGAAAATTGTCGGTAAACTTTATACTCTACACACCATGTTTTGCTTTCCATGAATTACTTTTTTACCACAATCTTTTGGGTGATGCTTTCGCCTTGAGATATCAATTGAATAAAATAATAAGGATGATACAATTCATCACTTCCTATCCGCAAGTAATTTTTTCCAAAGTCTGTAAGAAAAGTGTATGATTTTACTTTTTGAAAAGAGGGATCTAGTACATTCACAATTGTGTTTATTGGATTGGGAATGGATTGATTGTATTCAATATTTAAATCGGAATACCCCAGTGGATTAGGATATAAACTTAACCGATTTGTTGCAGCATAAGAAGATGACAAAGACACGATAGGAGAAAGATGTTTAGACCCATCCAAACCGACCAATGTAATTCTATAGAAGGCTTCATTGCTTATTTTAAAGTCATTTATGGAATAAGATCTGATTATGTCACTATGATTGACAGCCTTTACAAAACCTATGGAGTCAAAACTGATCCCATTGATACTTTTTGAGATTACAAAGTAATCCGTCTCTCGTTCCTTGCTGGTTGTCCAAGTTATATTTTGATAAGTCCCAAAGCGTCTGGCACGAATGGTATTATACTCTACCAAAGTCTTGCTCGTTGGATTTGGATTAGTTTGAACTCTTACTTTGGTGCCTGCGCTTATGGAAGATAAGTTAGAAATGAGAAGTTCAATGGCAAATTGATCCGCTTCATTTTTAAAAGTAAATTGTTGTGTGGTAGGAATGTCTGCTTTCTTATATTCTGTATAGTGCTTTGTCTCAACATTTTTATGACCGTTCTCAGGATTAGCACTTCCAGGATACTGGATTGTAAAAAGGTGCATTGCACTGATATCAAAATCAGGATTTACTTTCTCCAACTCTTCAAGGTCTGTTTGATTAAAATATATTTTTACTTTGAGTGGAAGTCTCGGTTGCGTTGTACTGATTATTTCCCAGTATTTGTTTGATGCGAAGTAATTATACCCGGGAATCTGGTACTTACCTGAGACTGCCGTTGCTTTTGTTCCGTAAGAAGGGGTTGTGTGGCATAAAATTTTGAGACTGCCGTCATGAAGACTGCCAATATTTTGTCCGCTCGTCTGAATGGACATTAACATCACATCATCTTCGGTTGTCAGGGTATTGTTGTCATAATAGTAATGGGTAAATTCAGCATCTGAGCACTGTATGTTTGCACTCAGGTGCGCATCTTTGTATTGAATGGATTTGATAAGAGGGGAGTATGCACTCATGCAACTTGCTTTTCCGACTGTGTTTCGGATTATATTTCCCGGCTCAGGCCCAAAGCCTAAACTCAAATCGATTCCAGGTTGACCTGCTACATGACAATAACTCATCAATGTACCTTTCACTGGTCGCTTTCCGGGAAGGCAGCTTCCTTCCACTTTTGCGCAGTTGTCTAAGGCCTGATTTTTGTTAGGTCCCCAAACACAAGCATGGGTATGACGAGATCCCAATATGTGCCCAATTTCATGGGCAGTGGCATAAACATCAAATGAAAAATTAGGTAAGGAATAATAAGTAGCATTGACGTTTACATAAGCATAGGAATATTGTCTTACACAAAGGGCATTGATATAAGCAATTCCTCCCAGAGAAGCTTTACCATTTTTCAACACACCGGATAAGCAAAGGTGGATATCACCATAATAATTGGTATAATTCCTCCTGAAATAATCAAGTGCCAATGTAGAACTAGTCGTAGGGAATCCATCTGGGGATGTGTGGATAATGATTTCTGCAAGTCCAATTTTGATGTCTTCTCTTTTGTAGATGGTGCTAATTTGGTTGAATAAACCTGTTATATAATTTGAGACTGCCTGAGTACTTTTACCAAATCTGAGAAATAATTCATAATCTGCCCGAATGCTAATAGACACTTGTTTACAACTTTCAGTGGTGCGGTACTGAATTTCACTTTCATTGTTCAGATAGTGTAGAACATCATCTGTATGACAATCGAAATTAGTTGTAGTTGACTGATTTTTTAGTTCATACATTGCTTTGCACATAAGCATATCCTTTGCATTGCCATTTGACTCAAGGGAAACACTCTCACCATTGAAACCCGTATAAAATGCCTTCACTTCTGTGGCAAAAACACTCAGGTCCATATATGAGTTGGGTTGATTGATTCGGATGGCTTTGAAGTGTTTTCCTTTTTGGATTTCAATTTCCGATTGAACTCCATTGCATAGGGTATAGACTTTAAAATCTGGATCAAAAAAATCATATTCCGTAAGTAAAAAGTCAGCCTCCCCAAGGACTGGCAATTCTATTTTGGTTTCAAGAATAGCTTCAGTATTTTGTAACCAGTGTTTAAGCTTGGATTTGGAAATCGTATAATCCAATACCTGAATTTCTTTCGGATATTTATTCTTCACCAATGTAAATAAGCTATTTTTCTTTGGGTGAAAACTCTTTTTTAATTCAATGATTTGATATGGATCGTATGTTTGCTGAGAATATGAGCTGAAACCCGTCATCAAAAGAATGCAAACCATCGCAAAAACAGGATGAAATTTGTTTTTCAATTCATTGAAAATTAAGGTTTTAACTACTTTTATGCACATAATGAACATTTTATACATTATATTTTAGTTTAATATGTATAAGAATTACCAAGAATTGTGCCAAAGTCTCATGCACAGACTTCAAGCGTCAAAAGAAATTGAATGGAATGTTGCACATACCCAATTTCTTATCAAATCTGAATTTCTAAAGAAGAAATTTATAGAAGGGATCGACCAAAAAGGATTTGAGAAGCTTATTGAATTAATAATAAAGGAAAGAAGAGTAGATAAACCCATCCAATACATCATTCACGAAGCAGTTTTTATGGAACTCATTCTATATGTCGATGAGAATGTCCTTATCCCTAGATTCGAAACAGAAGAATTAGTCGATTGGATTACACAAGAATACAAGAAACAAATGGAACCTTTGTCAGTTTTAGACATTGGAACCGGAAGCGGATGTATACCGATATATTTAAAGCGGCAATTTCCGCACTGGAATGTTTATGCATTTGATATCTCCGCTGAGGCTTTAAGGGTTGCAGAATTGAATGCAAATAAATATTCCTGTAAAATAAGTTGGACCCAAACTGACTTTTTATCCGAGCAAGTATCAGACCACTTAAAAGTAGACCTGATTATCTCCAACCCACCTTATATTACACCCGAAGAAACCCATCAAATGGACTCCCATGTTTTTCTACATGAGCCCAGGTTGGCGCTATTTGTTCCAACGGAAGATCCGCTCATCTTTTATAAAAAAATAATTGAATTTTCAGTTAACCATCTGTCTGCAAATGGCAAAATATTTTGCGAATTAAATGAATTTAGAATGGATGAAGTCGTTTATTTATTCAATCAATCAGGATTTATGGTTGAAATTAAAAAGGATCTTCAAAATAAAAACAGAATGTTGAAAGCATGGCGTTGCTGAGCCTTTAGAAAGCTAGTGCGTAATAACGCATTTCACCCGATGATGCTTACCTAAAAAATAATAAATACCCGGTGAAAGCTGTTCCCATTTATTCAATACATCATCTGACATGTTTGATATAATAATTCCCTGACTTGAAAACCACCATCCATCCCCTAGGGATCCCATTAGTCTTTCTAATTCAAATTTTTGAAATACCACTTTGAATTCGTTGACAGGATTGGCCAAAGTATTTAATTGACTTGGAGTTTTAAACTCTGCGCTCATTTGAAAAGCACCCTGTCCATGGGTAAAAATAGTGAGTGTGTTTCTCAAATGATCCAACTTCAAATCATATACCGGTACAATATAAATGCTTTCATCTGTAAAATTCTGCCAACTTTGCCCCATATTCTGGCTAACAAACAATCCGAAATCATTTCCAACAAATAGAACTCCGTCCTGATCAGGGTGAAATTTTAAACAGTGAATGGGTATTTCAGGTAAATTCCCTTGGAGACTAATCCATTTTTTTCCAAAATCATCACTAAAATACAAGTGATCCGTTTGATAACCAGAAAATGAAACCAGGATTTTATTGGGGTATTTGGGATGAATTTCGATATCAGAAATTATTCTATTCGGAAGAGTAGCATCTATCCGCGTAAAATGATTAAGGTTTAATCTAATTTGATACAATCTCGTTTCAGGTGGTTGAATCGAATAAGACGAAGCGTATAAAATATCCGGATTATATGGATCAAATTCACAGCCATTAAAAGTCTCATTCGGATTTCCAAAATCCAGTTCTTTCCAAATTTGCCCTTGATCATTTGTATGGTAAATTTTGCGTCCTGTAGCGGCAAGTATATTTGGCTGCAAAGGATGCATGGTGAATGGACTTATAAAGGAAGCATCTTGATCTACTTTTTTAATTTCTTTCCAACTTTTACCAGCATCGTTTGATCGATAAATATTCGAATATTGGCTTGAAATATAGAAAATATCCTTAACATCTTTGTGAAAGTAGCAGGAACCTCCATCACCTCTTCCAATTTTTGACCAAGTACCACTCGTATCCCTCCATACGGATTGATTGTCTTGTAAGCCTCCTATAATCCTACCTTCACTAAATGGATCTAAATCTCCAGCATAAAACTGCGCGGTTCGCAAGCCTCCATTACAAGCATAAAAGTCCTTTCCAAAATTATCAGACCGAAAAATTCCACCATCCGTGCAGAAATAAACCTTTTCAGGATCTAAATGATTTTTAATAATATCATGAAAATCAACATGCACCTTGGTTTCGTTTGGATATAGTCTTTCAAACTGATTACCAGCGCCTTTTTCATCCAAAAAAAGATCGACTCCGCCAGCAAGAATTTTGTTTGCGGATAAATCATGAATAGCCAATCCATTTGCATACCAACCCTGGTAACTTGCGATATCAGGCAAGTTGTGGTAAAACAAATTCTCAAAAAAATTAATCGTTCTGATAAATCTGATTGTCCTAAACTTGTCAGAAAGAATTGCACAAATATAATCCGGGCGTTTGCTTTGATGGGCAAGCATAATTTTCCCCTGATAAGATGCAGTATCTGGCAATTGGATTTTTCTCCAATTCTTCCCAGCATCTTTGCTTTGAAAAATACCATAATCATTTGCTCCCAAGCCGCCCACACCAACCGTAATCCAATGGGGCTTAAAGCTGTGCAATAGCAAGCCACTTATCATGGGTTTGTCCAATATTTGATTCCAACTTTTTCCTCCATTGATCGACTGATATAAGCCTTCCGTTGTTGCCGCATACACTGTATCGGGCGATATTGGGTTAAACACAATCTTATTGATGCCTCTGGGTATCTCATCCTTCCAATCCAGTACAATCTCCCAGGATGCTCCGGCATCCACCGATCTCAGTATTCCAATCCCATTGAATCCGCGTAAAGTTCTTATGTTGCGGTTGTCCCATTCCTCCTCTGAATGATATACTTCCCCCGTGCCAACCAAAATGGTATCTGGCTGCTGCGGGTGCAAGGCAATGGCAGAAAAACTACATACAGGATAAGTGACTTTAACCCTTCTCCAAGCCTGTTCGCCAATTCCGCCAGACGCAGAATACCACAAACCACCTGAGGCACTACCAGCCCATAAAATAGAGGTGTCAAATGGATGAATTGCTAAACTTAACATTCTTCCAGCAATATGATCTGGCCCTAAAAAATGCCATGAGTATCTATTTTCTTCTCCAGATTCTATCCGCTTTACATTTGCAAAACGATCTACAGCAATTTGATACAATGAATCAACATTCAGGAATTGGTGAGGAAATCTATCCCGAAAGCCTTCATTTTGCAGTCTATTGAATGATTCAGATGTTAAGGTGTTATTCTGTGATGGAGTACATGCAAAAATAAAAAAAATTATATAACAGAAAAGGTAAGTAAAAAAAATCCAAGTTGAAGAATTCATAAAATTAACCACCTGCCTTTTTACAGTTGCTATATCCCAATCCATTTAAGAATTCAATCGCTTTTAAAACCTGGTTACCTTGAATCAGAATTTCACCCTCCTTAACACTTCCACCAACACCACATTTTTCTTTGAGGCGTTTTGCCAATTCATTGATTACTTCATTGTTTTCTTCAAATCCAAAGATTCTGGTCACGAATTTTCCACCTCTGACAGATTCTGGAACAACTCTAATTTTTTGCATTTTTTTTGGAGTTCCGGGTTCTATTGAATCCGAATTAGAATTCAAATCATTCTTTGAATCACCTGTAGAATAAACCAAACCTAATTCTGAAAGTGAATTTAACTTCTTAGCCATATCAGACTTTTTTTCCTTTTAGAACTTGCTCCACTGAGAAATCCATGGCTTTATGCGCCAAAGGACTTGCAAATGTATTTAATTCTTCCAAAAGTTGTAATATCCCATCTTTATCCCTTAGTTCAATCCTGGTTTCCAATCGGTCTATATGATCCTGTAAGGTATGTACATCTTCATTGTTTAACCAAGTGGCATTTTGTTCGATAAATTTTTTGGTATGTGAAATGACCATTTTCGCTTCATTGCTTGCATCAATAAGGGTTTTTTGATCCATATCTGCTTTGGCAAAATCAATGGAATTTTTTAGCATTCCTGTAATTTCTTCCGGTGTAATCGCAAATTGAGATTTAATGATTACCAACTGCTCCGTTTCCGATCTCAGTTCCTTTGCTTTTACTTGTAATATACCATCCGCGTCAATTTTAAAAGTAACTTCAATTTTAGGAATGCCCAAAGGCATTGCAGGAATATTGCTCAGAATGAATTCACCCAATTTGCGATTGTGTTCTACAAGATCCCGTTCGCCCTGAAAGACAGAAATCTTTAGCTTGGTTTGACCATCTTTCGATGTGGTATAATTTTTTGCAAGTTGTGTTGGTATTTTGCTATTTCGAGGAATAATAACATCCATGATTCCTCCGAGTGTCTCAATGCCAAGGGAAAGTGGATTTACATCAAGAAGAAGCATGTCTTTCCTTCCTCCTGATAAAATATCAGCCTGAATCGCTGCTCCCAATGCAACAGCCTGATCCGGGTGGAGCTCAGTATGGACTTCCTTTTTAAAAAAGGACGAAACAGCATTTTTGACGATGTTCATTCTTGTCGCTCCTCCAACTAAAATAACTTGTTGAATATCTTCAAATTTTAATTGAGCATCTTGCAAAGCCAAGCGCACACAATCCATTGTTTTGCTTAAGAGATGATTTGTGCAAGATTCAAATTCAACACGATTTAGTTCCAGCTCATACTCATTCCATTGATATTTGGAGCTTTCAAGTTCATTTAAATCCTTCCTGACCTGCTCCGCAATCAAGCGCAATTGATTGAGAGAAGCGTGCTGTTCAGGAATGGAAAACTGATATTTTACTGCCCAAAAATCCACTATGGCTTGGTCAAAATCATCGCCTCCTAAATAGGTATCTCCCCTCGTGGATAAAACATCAAATACCCCGTCTTCAATTCTCAAGATAGAAATATCAAAAGTTCCCCCACCAAGATCATAAACAGCCACGATTGAACTATCAAATCTATTAAGTCCAATGCCATAGGCCAGACTGGCAGCTGTAGGCTCATTAATGATTCTCAAAACATCCAATCCTGCTAGTTTTCCAGCATCTCTTGTGGCCTGCCTTTGAGCGTCATTAAAATAAGCAGGCACTGTGATTACCGCTTTGTTGATTGTTTTTCCGGTACTTTTCTCAGCTTCATTTTTTAAATGCTGCAACAAAATTGCTGACAATTCAAGAGGGGAATAAGTTTTATCATAGACTTTAATTCGCACCATACCTTCCTGAGAATCTTGATCTAATTGGTACCCAAAATATTTTTTTTGTTCTTTGAGATCATGGAAAGATTTGCCGAGCAATCTTTTGACCGAATAAATGGTAATGCCAGAATCTTTGGTAAGGTAATCTTTGGCCTCGTTTCCAATCAATCTAGTGCCATCCTTCAAAAAATGAATAACTGATGGTACAAAAAGCTCTTTACCACAATGATCTCTGATGATATAACTTTTACCTTCATGAACCGCGGCAATTAAACTATTGGTCGTACCTAAATCAATTCCTACAACTAATTCCTTGGTATGGAGCAGCTCACCAGTCTTAAAATTAATTGGAATTTTTGCCATCGATGTATATAAACCAAATTTTATATACAGTGTTTAGATTTTGCCATGTTAAATCTCTCAAAAAATAAGCAGGTCTCTTTATTTATTGTTCTAGCTGGTATTTTTATTACAAATGTTATTTTGGCGGAGTTCCTTGGCGTCAAAATATTCTCCCTTGAAAAGACTCTGGGTTTTCAGCCGGTTCACATTTCTCTATTTGGATTCCAAAACTTATCGTTTAACCTTACAACGGGTGTGTTGATTTGGCCGGTGGTATTTGTATTAACTGATCTAATCAATGAATATTATGGACCAAAAGGGGTCCGGTTTTTGTCATATTTAGCTGCCGGACTAATTTTGTTTGCATTTGTGGTCGTATCAGTTGCCATCCAGCTTGTACCCGCAGATTTCTGGCCAAAGTCTCATCTTTCACTGGCAGATGATGGTCTTGCTCAACCTGTCCAAGATTTGAACCACGCCTATAAGCTTATTTTTGGGCAGGGAATGTGGATTATTGTTGGTTCATTGGTTGCATTTTTAGTAGGTCAGATATTGGATGTGTTTGTTTTTCATAAAATTAAGGAAAACACTGGTGAAGGAAAAATTTGGTTAAGAGCTACAGGATCTACTTTGATCTCGCAGTTTATAGATAGTTATGTGGTATTATGGATTGCCTTTTACTTGGGCGCAGGTTGGCCATTAAAGCAGGTATTGGCAATCGGCACGATAAATTATTTGTATAAATTTATAGTGGCCATTCTGACCACCCCTGTTATTTATATTGCCCATTATTACATCGATCGTTTTTTAGGAGAGGATCTCTCTAAATCACTAAAAGAAGAGGCCATTCAAAGTTAATATTTATATCATTTTTAGATGAACAAACAATTGACATCGCGTATCATTATGGTAAGGCCAGCTCATTTTGGCTATAACCCGGAAACAGCCAATAACAACAAATTTCAATCCAAACCTGCTGATGTCTCCTCCAATTCAATTCAGCAATTGGCAGTTGAGGAGTTTGATGCAATGGTTGCAAAATTGCAAATGAGGAATATTGAGGTAATTGTATTTCAAGAGGATGATCTAGAAATTAGGCCGGACGCTGTATTCCCAAACAATTGGCTTACTTTACATGAAGATGGTAAACTGATCAGCTACCCAATGTATTCCCCATTGCGTAGATTAGAAAGATCTGCCAAATTGGTTGAAATACTGCACCATAACTTTGTTGTCAATCAATCCATCCACTTAGAAAAATATGAAGAGAAAAATCAATTTTTAGAGGGTACAGGAAGTATGATTTTTGACAGAGGGAACAAGATTATATATGCTTGTCTTAGTGAAAGAACGAATCCTGAATTACTTCAATTGATTTCTGATATCCTAAACTATCAATTGATTACTTTTGAATCCAAAGACGCAATGGGCTATCCCATCTACCACACCAATGTGATGATGGCCATGGGTTTGGATTTTGTAATCATTTGTATGGAATCTATCTCAGTGCCCGATCAATTGAAATTAAAAACTATTTTTCAACAAACTGGTAAACAGATCATTGAAATAGACTTTCAACAAATGAATTCATTTGCGGGCAATATGTTACAATTGGTAAATTCGAAAGGAGAGCCTCAGTTGATTATGTCTGGATCTGCTCATAAAAGTCTGAATTTAAATCAAATTGAAGCACTTGAATCTAAGACCCAAATACTGGTTGTAGATATTCCTACCATCGAAAAAATTGGAGGTGGTAGTGCAAGATGCATGATAGCAGAAAATTTTCTTTCTCCCAAGTAGTCCAAATATTAGCACAGATTATTTATCAAGAATCCACTGAATTTCACTTTTCGATTTGGTCAACTGGGTACTTTTTCTTACTTTATCCATATTAAAATGGACAATATTAACCTGTGAGGGTATAATGGAATGGAGAAAATCAAGCTTAATTTTAATCATTTGTGGTGAATCACATTTTCCTTCTCTGTAAATTAATACAGCCTCTTCATCCTGTTCAAAACCCAACAGTCTTAAATTGATTTTGGTATTATTTATATAAACATTACTCGTAAGTTCTAAATATTGCCCGAGCAACTGTATATTATCAGAATATAAACTATCCTGCAGAAGATCAGTCTTTGTGCCTTGATGAAAGGAAAGGGCACGTTCCAAATCATCGGTAAACACGCGATGGGTGACTTGTAAGACCGAGTCAACAGCAATATACTTGAAGTTGGAAACACTCACAAAATGCGGGTGAGTAAATAAAAAAGAAAAGTGCAACAGGAAATAAAGAATCATGGACAAAAATAGGAAATATTAATGGATCTACGAAGAAATTCGTAGAATCATTTTACCTTTGTTTATTACAATGTTCTTCTATGAAATTTAAAAGTGGTTATACCATCGTTTTTATTCTCATGCTACATTCATATTATATTCTTTCTCAGAATATTATGAATAATCCCTCCTCTAATCATGGTAATAAATTTGAACAATTGGGCAGCATTCTTCCTGATCCAAACACCTATCGAAATGCGGCAGGAGCCCCTGGATTTCAGTATTGGCAAATGAAAGCCGACTATAAAATAAACGTATTTCTGGACGAAGAAAATTTCAGGATAAAGGGAGACGAATGGATTACTTTCCACAATTTGTCACCAGAATCTCTGGATTACTTATGGCTACAACTTGATGAAAATCAACATAGTCCGGATGCTGAAAGCAATTTCTATGATGGAAGCAAATACGCTCCGCCATTTTATGAAAGAACATTAACCGACATGGACATCCGGTCAAAATTGGAGGGACATGGCGTAAAAATTGAAGCCGTTCTGGATGGAAAAGGGCAAAAATTACCCTTTACAATCCATCAAACCATGATGAGAGTGGACTTGCGACAGCCACTGGCATCCGGTAAAACGTTCAAATTCTTTATCAAATGGACTTATGCAATTCCCAATAGGTTGACCATTGGTGGAAGAGGGGGATATGAGCTTTTTCCGGAAGACCAAAATGCGCTATTCACCATCTCGCAATGGTATCCAAGGATGTGTGTCTATTCTGATTTTCAAGGCTGGCAAAACAAACAATTTTCAGGCCGGGCAGAATTTGCATTGACATTTGGAAATTTTGATGTAAAGATGAATGTTCCTGCTGATCATATCGTTGCTTCCACCGGTGAATGCCAAAACTATGGTGAAGTTTTAAGTGCGGATCAATTTTTGAGATATAAAGCTGCCATTCATTCCGATGAACCCATAGAAATTGTACTAAAGAAGGAAGCTGAACAATCTGAAAAACAACAATCAACAGATCGTAAAATCTGGCATTATAAAGCAAATAATGTTCGGGATTTTGCTTTCGGGAGTTCTCGTAAATTCATTTGGGATGCCATGGGAATCAAAATAGGCAATAAGAAGGTAATGTGTATGAGTTATTACCCCAAAGAATCCTATGGATTGTACCGCAAATATTCCACCAAAGTAGTTGCACACACCATTCGTACCTATTCCAAATATACGATCGACTACCCCTATCCAGTAGCAATCAGCGTTGAAGCATCCAATGGAATGGAGTATCCTATGATTTGTTTTAATTTCGGGCGGACAGAAAAGGATGGTACTTATTCAGAGGGCACCAAATATGGTATGATTGGAGTCATTATACACGAGGTGGGGCACAATTTCTTCCCTATGATAATTAATAGCGATGAGCGGCAATGGACCTGGATGGATGAAGGATTAAATTCCTTTATTCAATACCTGACCCAGGAAGAATTTGATAACAACTATCCATCCCCACGTGGACCGGCGCATAAGATAGTGGATTACATGCGACTTCCCAAAGATGAACTTGAACCAATCATGACCAACAGTGATAATTTGGTCCATTTTGGCTCAAATGCATATCATAAAACGGCAACAGCCTTAACTATTCTCAGAGAGACCATAATGGGAAGGGAATTATTCGATCATGCTTTCAAAAAGTATGCGGAGCGTTGGAAATTTAAACACCCTACGCCTGCTGATTTTTTCAGAACGATGGAAGATGCTTCTTCTATTGACCTGGATTGGTTTTGGAGAGCTTGGTTTTATGACATAGACCCGGTTGACATATCGATGGATTCTGTAATCGTTTATTCTTTTGTAAACAAGGCGATCGTTAAAGATTCAACCACCCAAAATTCAAGTTTGACCAACCGTACATCCATGTCGAAAAGTATCGAACCGAAGTATGAAATTCCGAAAAACTTTAAGTCAATCACTAAAATTAGAAACAAAGAATCAGGGATGTCTTTCTTAATTGACCGGGACACCTCTCTTAGGGATTTTTACTATACTTATAAAGAAGTGGAAAAACCTTCAAATGAAATTTCTCCGGGTCCTATTAGAAATTCTAATAGCCGCACAGAAAATGAGTTATTAAATGATTCAATTTTTGCTAAATACGAATCCTACCATTTATACGAAATTCATTTTTCAAATATTGGTGGATGCGTGATGCCAATTATTTTACAGTGGAATTACAAGGATGGCACTTCTGAAATAGAACGGATACATGCGTATATTTGGAGAAAAAACGAATATTCGTTTACAAAGACATTCCTAAAAAAGAAACCAGTGCAGTCTATTGTCTTAGATCCCTTCCTCGAAACAGCAGATATTGATATGGACAATAACATTTGGAATACTCAAATAGAACCTGCTCGTTTTGAACTTTTCAAATCGGGTCAACGAACTGGAGGCAGAAGATCACAAAATCAAAACAGATCTCCTAACCCAATGCAGAAAGCACTTCAATCAAAAGAACAAAATAAATAAAAACTTTATTCAATACCAAAGCCATGGTGCTGACAGCTGCAGTGCGCATTGGAATATTGTAAGTTTAGTAAGCTTTGTGGAAAGATCGCTCCTTCCTTATTCCAATAGAACGATGGTTTTTTAGTTTGATCTGGATAAATCTCTTGCATTGAATTCGCATCCCATAATTTTCCATTGATCATCGTATATTGTACAGATTCGCTGTGTTGGATGTTTTCCAAAGGATTTTTACTCAGAATAACCAAATCGGCTAACTTGCCATTTTTAATGCTGCCAATAGAGTGTTCCATCCCTAAGTATTGGGCACCATTCATTGTAGCGCACTTAATGGCTTGCAAAGGACTCATTCCGCCTTGTACCAGCATCCATAACTCCCAATGAGCCCCCAAACCCTGAATTTGTCCATGCGAACCAAGATTTATACGAACGCCATGATCATCTAAAGCTTTGCAGCTTTTTGAACTAAGAATATGTCCATTTTCATATTCTTCTTCTGGAATCATCGTGCGATGTCTTGATCTCGCATCAATTATTTGTCGTGGAGTAAATTTTAAAAGTCTTTCATTTTTCCAAACATCAGTATGTTGATACCAGTAATATTCGCCATTGACTGATCCGTAATTCACAATCAGAGTTGGTGTATTGCCAGATCCAGCATGACTCCAAAATTGAATTACATCCTTGTAAATAGGATAAACAGGAATATTGTGTTCAATACCGGTATGCCCATCAGCTATCTGAGTCATATTGTGATAAAAAAATGAACCACCTTCCGGAACCACCAGCATACCTAAATCACTGGCAGCTTTGATAACCATCTGACGTTGGTCTCTTCTGGGCTGGTTGTACGACTTAACAGAAAATGCTCCCCAGGATTTTGTCCTATTCACAGCAAAGTATGCATCCTCTAATTGATCTATACTCGCTTTAAAATCACCATCAGCCCCATAGAGTATGTTGCCGGTTGTAAAAATCCTGGGACCAACCATTCTTCCCGTTTTGACCATTTCGGACTGAGAAAAGGTCATCTCACTATTGGATGAGGGGTCATGGGTGGTAGTTATTCCAAAAGCAAGATTTGTCCAATATTGCCAATGTTTCTTTGGACTTAAGCCAAACCTGAAAGCTCCCAAATGGGCATGTACATCAACGATTCCCGGCTTAATTGTCATACTTTTTAGATCCATTTCTCGATCTGCTTTAAAAGAAATGCTTAAATACTCGCTCATTGGCCCAACTTGAAAAATTTTGTTGTCTTGAATTATTAAGTATCCATTTTCCACAACACCTTCATTTTCCATGGTAATAATTCTTACATTCTTGAAAACAATGCTTCCCTGTGGTTTTTCAGCTTGGAGTGTCAAATTAATTTTTACAAATTGAGTATCGTATGGAGGCAATGTATCTACCTTGTTTCTTAGAAAAGAAAATCGATTTTCCAGTTTTTCACAATAGTATTCATTGCCCTGTGTCCAATACAATTTTTTACTATCAGCAGACCAATGCAAGCTAATTCCGGCTCGATCTGTAATTTGAGCAATAGGCATACCTTTGGTTTCCTTGCTTAAAAATAGTGGCTTACCTGCCGGAGGAAAAGCAGAAATATAAACCTTATACAACTCTGTAAATGCGACCCATTGATTGTCCGGACTCGGTATAAATCGATTGGCGTAAGTACTTGTAAAGTGGGTCATTTCCTGATGGCCATCAAAGTCCACAGATTTCAGAGATTTACTGAGCGAGCCAAATAAATAGCCTCCGGTTTGAAAAAAAATGCGATTTGAGCTGGCATTGAATAATGGATATTCCCCAATCGGAGAGACTAATTTAGTACCACTGCCATCGATTCGCATTAAATAAATTCCTGGATTCTTACAATGCAAAAAACCTAAGTGTTCGTTGCCTGGTTCTTTGCTATAAACAATCCATTTGCCATCAGGGGAATTGAAGGGTTTCGGTAAATTCCTCTTTCTGTTGACAGCACTGTCGTACTACCTTTCACCAAATTCATTTTGTGTATTCTGCCCATTTCGTCATCATCCCAACTGACAAATACCAACTCCTTTCCATCGGATGAAAAACTGGGTTCGTATTCAAAATGATCTCCTTTGGTTAGTCGTTCAGCTTGTCCATCAGGCAATTTCATCTTATACAAGTAACCTGCAGCATTAAAAACGATGATTTTCCCATCTGGACTGGTAATACAGTTCCGAATCGCATGAATCTTAACAGTATCTTCAAAACATATCTGCTTTGATTGCAAGGGATGCACAATCTTATGTTCCACTTCCACATCAAATGGGACTATAGAAGCAATTTTAGAAGCAACATTAATTTTTCGTATTTTTCCTTTTGCCCATATCAAAATGTCTTTATCATCTGGTGTCCAGGAAAAACCGGTGTAGATTCCAAAAATGGTCCAAGCCTCTTGTTGGTCTTTTGATAATTCAGAATAAAGGCTATATTCTTCTCCAGTTTCCAGTTGGTGAATCACCAGCTGGGTTTTCGTACGGTCTCTTCGGATATAAGCCAGATATTTTCCATCATTGGATGGAGTAGGGCGAAAAGCAGATCCTGATCCGCCGATGATATTTTCCGTTTTAGAGTTTTTGGTATCATATCTTCGAATGATAAAGATCTGATTGTTTGGGTCCTTATTGTATTGAAAAAAGCCACCAGGATACATGTCTTCACTAAAATAAATGTATCTTCCATCCGGAGAAAAGAAGGGTTCATTGACATCCTGTTGGTCATTTTTTCTTTCAGTTAATTGGACACCTGCACCTCCCGATCGGTGGTACAACCATATTTCACCCGCACCCAAAGACCTTGTGCTGGTAAAATGCTTCCTTGCGGCAAAATAATTGCCGTTGGGATGCCAACTTGGATTGTTTAACAAGCGAAATTTTTCACTGGTTAACTGCTCTGCATTTGACCCATCCACATCCATTACCCAAATATTGTCCGCTCCTCCTGCGTCACTCGTGAATAAAATTTTAGTTCCATCTGGACTAAATCTTGGCTGAACCTCATAGGCAAGTCCAGAACGAAGTGCAGTTGCTCTCCCACCAGTCATGGGCATGATAAAAATATCTCCTAGCAGATCAAATACAAGCTTCGAACCATCCAGGCTAACATCAAGGTTCATCCAAGTACCCTCATCCGTCTTTAAGGTAAAGGATTTGGTAGCAAGGGGTGGATTGTTTATATCCCATTTTTTCTCATTGGATTGCGACTGCAAATCAAATCCAAGCAAAGGAGAGAGTAAAAAAATAGGTATCAACCGTCCTAAAATAGCTTTTGTCATATTAAGTAAATTAAATTGTCCACAATATATCAAATATAATAACATTTCAAAGATTTATAAATTTGCACAAATTATCATTGCAATATGGTCATATATAACCCCAAAGATTGGTGGAAACTCATCTTTAGCTTCCACAAATCTGATACATTTAGAATGACCTGGAGAGGCATGATGGCAGTTGGAATTTATACTGCTTTGGTTGCCTACATAGAAAATGAAATATTTCATGCCACCTTCAAAAACACAACCGCCATTCATTCTTTGGTGGGTTTTGTGCTGTCGCTACTCCTGGTCCTTCGTACAAATACAGCTTATGACAGATGGTGGGAAGGAAGAAAATTATGGGGAGGTATGTTGACAAGCACTCGAAACTTTGCGTTTAAGCTAAATTCCCTTCCAATTGACGAAGAAACAAAAGCTTCAATAAAGAATCTGTTGGTGAATTTTTTTATTGCGTCCAAAGAGCATCTTAGAAATGGAGTTAAAATCGAAATTTTAATTCCGGTGAATGAACCCTCTTTGCAAAAACTTGAATCCAGCTCGCATGTTCCAAATCTGATTGTCAAAACCATTTACCATATCATTCTAAACTTAAAAAACAATATTTCAGATGAAAAAATCAAGATGCTTGATCAGGAATTGGGAAATCTAACACATCATTTGGGGGCTTGCGAACGAATAAAAAGAACGCCAATGCCCTATTCATACAATCTCTATCTGAAGAAAATATTGTTTATTTATATTTTCACGATGCCAATTGGTTTTGTTCGTGAATTTGGATATTGGGCAGTTCCAATAGTAGCGTTATTGTTTTATGTATTTACAAGCATTGAAATTTTGGCCGAAGAAATTGAGGATCCGTTTGGATTAGAACCGAATGACCTGCCTACAGACGAACTTACAGAAAATATATCTAAAAATTTAGATGAAATTTTTAGGGATTAATTTTACTTTTTGTTTTTAGTTTTTTTAACTTTTTTTCCCGACTCTCTTGCCATTAAAGAAAGTTCATCTTTTAATGTTTCAGTAAAAGCCTTTATATCGGAAGAAATTGCATTAAAAACTTCTTTGGATGTGTCAGCATTAATTTCTGGTTTGTTTTTCAGTTTTTTCAAAATTGAATTTTGCTGATTTAATATCTGACTATATTTTATCAAAATAGCAGTCTCAGATCTCTTTTCTGCGACAGAGGTCTTGTCATTATTAGAAAACTGACCTTCTATGGTTGGATTGTATGCTTTTGGCAAATCCTCAGCTTTGTCCTTTTTCTTAACAGGAGCTACCTTTATGGTGCGATCCGAAATTCTGGTATTCAATTCCAAATTTTCCTTATCCATTTGGCCAAGAATTGTCGCCAAAGAATTATTTATGTAATCAACATTTCCTGAAGCAAAAGATTTCTCGGTGGCAGATTGAAGCCTGATAAAATTTTTAAGGTCCTTTTTTTCTTTTTTAATTTCCTTCTTGGTGTATATCGCTTGATATCTAATCAAGGAATCCTGAGAATTTCCCCTCATTATTCCAAAGGATATACAACACAGAAGGATCCAAAATTTTAGCAGCATCTTACCAATCAATTGCAGTACATGTTAAATGCCCCCACGAGATTCTGTGCGATCATTTGTGCTGATCTTCCTTCTATATGGTGTCTTTCCAACATATGCACCAATCTTCCATCCTTAAACAGTGCAATGCATGGAGATGAAGGAGGGTAGGGTAGCAAAAACTCCCGTGCTTTTGAAGTTGCTTCCGTATCAAATCCTGCAAAAACAGTTAAAAGTTGATCCGGTTTTTTATCATTCTGAATCGACATTTTTGCGCCAGGTCTGGCGTTTGCAGCTGCACAACCACACACCGAATTAACCACCAGCAAGGTGGTGCCGGATGACTGATTTAAATATTGTTCTACCTCAACTGGGGTTCGAAGACTTTTAAAACCGGAGTCAATTAACTCCTGAGCCATGGGTTTAACCAATTCTGGAGGATACATATTTTATACTTTTGAATGGAAAAACGCAGCATTAAAAAAAAAGTTTAGGAACTTTGGCAATAGCTTTGTCATGCAGTGATATCTAACAATCGTTGCAAGTACTCACCGTAAAAGCTTTTATGCAATTTATCGGCCTGGACCTGCAGTTCTTCTCTGGTTATAAAATTCATTAGAAAAGCAACTTCTTCTAGACAACCTATCTTAAGTCCCTGTCTGGCTTCAATAACCTGGATAAATTGAGAGGCTTGCATCAGGGATTCGTGGGTGCCGGTGTCCAACCAGGCTACACCACGACCCAGCATTTCTACTTTTAATTGGCCTCTGCTCATATACGCCTTGTTTACATCTGTGATCTCATACTCGCCTCTGTCTGATGGTTTTAGCCCTTCTGAGATTCGAACAACCTCATTGTTGTAAAAATAAATCCCAGGTACCGCAAATTTGGATTTTGGGTGCTTCGGTTTTTCTTCAATGCTGATGGCTTTATGGTTTTCATCAAATTCAACCACACCATATCGCTCAGGATCTGCTACCGGATACGCAAACACAATACCTCCCTCTGGATTGGTACAAGCTCTGAGCATTTCAGGCAGTTTGTGGCCATAAAATATATTGTCTCCAAGTATTAAACACACCTTATCATTGCCAATAAACTCTTTTCCCAATATAAAAGCTTGGGCCAATCCATTTGCATTTTCCTGAACCTTATAACTTAGATTGATACCAAATTGAGATCCATCCCCCAACAAAGATTTAAACATCGGAGTATCCCGCGGGGTAGAAATGATCAATATTTCCCTGATTCCTGCCAACATCAGGGTAGACAAAGGATAATAGATCATTGGTTTGTCGTACACTGGCATCAATTGCTTACTCATGGCCAGGGTAAGTGGATAGAGTCGCGTTCCTTGCCCTCCGGCTAAAATAATTCCTTTCATTTTCACTATTTTATCTCCTAATCGAAGGGTAAAATTAGGGTCTATTGGCCCAAAATAGAGCAGAAAGTATATTATTTCAAACTATTCAACATAAATAATATTACAATCGTCACATTATCAATTCAATATCCAAAATACAAGATGTTGCAGTAAATTATTCAACCGTAAAAACTTAATACTATTACTGAAATATTAACAATAACAGATATTTGGAATTGTAATCTCATTTCTCAAGATTTGCAATTTTCAATTTGAATCAGGGCCATGAATTATTAAGAATAAAAGCGCTAAATGAAGAACTCGTCAACTGATTATCTTATGATAAGATTAGTTTGTCAAATTATAATTCTCCATTCCATTGAATTGGGTAGCTAAAATGGTCTTTGTTTGAGGATATTTCTTCAAGTAATTTAGAATGATACCATTGCTTTCAATATTGCCCGTGTATTTTTCCAAATGCACTTTAACAGATTCCAAATCATAAGCTTCAATATCATTCGGTACGTAACCGATATAGCTACAAAATCCATTCTCAATTAAAATCACAGATTGCTCTTCGTTGGTTCTTCCAATATCTATAATCATCATATCCTCTTGGAAGAAGCGATTAATTTTCTGATGCATTTGTTCAAATCTCTCCTCGTAATTTTCAAATGATTCGTCTCCTGTACAAGCTCCTAAACACAATCCAATTTGCTTCCTGGCACATGGTTGATTTTTCTTCATAAGATCTCTCTGAACAGCATCACACAATTGATACTGATATATGAGATAATCCAAATAAGCATGTGCTTTGGCTGAATTACTAAAAAGTTGGATGGTGATTTCGTTTCCGATCAATTGATCTTTATGCCGGACCCTGTAAACTGGATATTTATTGATGTTTAACTCCCTTACTATGGCGTAGGTTTCTGCCCTCTGCCTTTGAGCTCGGTTTATTTCAGGCTTATACGCTTTAATGTCCCGCGATTCAATCAACGAAGCCATAAGCTCACTTCCTGTCAGCTGAAACTGAATGTTGCAAACTGACTTGATCATTTTTGATGATTTAAAATTAATCTCTGAAAAATGCTGAGTAATTCTCTCTTTTATGTGCTTGCTCTTTCCAATATATACGAATTCTCCGTCTTTATCGGACATATAATAAACACCACATTCATCCGGGAGCTGATCAATTATTTGTGGTTCCAATCCGGGTGGAATTCTGGAATCCCTAATGGCATGTCCGATGTAATTTTGCAAATGACCATCCTCAATTTCCTGCAACTCAAGCATTTTCTTAAAAATCTGTAAGGTGGCCCAGGCATCGTCATATGCTCTGTGACGATTAATAACCTTTATGTCAAAATTTCGAATAAGGCTGCCCAAAGAATAAGACCTTAGCCCCGGAAAATATTTTCTGCTCAATGTAACTGTGCACAATTTTTTCCTGTGAAATGAGTAACCAAGTTTTCTAAATTCCTCTTTAATAAACCCATAATCAAAACTAACATTATGCGCCACGAAAATACAGTCTTGCGTCAGTTCAATAATCTTCCTGGCTATTTCATAAAATTTTGGGGCATTCTCTAACATTTCATTGGTAATCCCAGTGATTTTTGTAATTTCAGATGGCACTGAACATTCTGGATTAACAAGTGATTCGAATTTATTTATTTCTTTACCATTTTCAATGACGATTATTGCAATTTCCGTAATTTTGCAATACCGGTAATGACCCCCGGTAGTTTCAATATCAACTATGGCAAATTTACCCATGAGCTATGCGCACAAATATTTAAATGTTTTATTGTTATTTGGTCTTATCAACACTTTACTTTTCTGCTCACACAAAAGTAAGCAGATCATACCAAGTAAGCTACTCCAAAATTCAGTCCTAAAACTTTCTCTGGACACAGTCCTTCCGGGAGCCTATCAATTGAGTGAATATTTGCCAATGCTAAAAGGAAAGAAAATTGGCCTTGTTGTTAATCATACATCCATCATTCAAAACACCCATCTTGTTGATTCATTGATATCACTCCAGGCAAATGTAGTTAAGCTGTTTGTTCCCGAACATGGATTAAGAGGTGAATCTTCTGCAGGTGACCTGATTAAAGATGGCAGAGATGAAAAAACCGGAATTCCCATAGTTTCACTTTATGGAAAATCAAAGAAACCTACCAACGAACAACTTAGAGACATCGATCTTATCCTCTTTGACTTACAGGATGTAGGAGTTCGATTTTTTACCTACATTTCTACTTTACATTATGTCATTGAAGCTGCTTCTGAAAATCGAAAAACATTAATTGTTTTGGACAGACCAAATCCGAATGGTCATTATGTGGATGGACCTGTATTGAAAAATGAATTTAGTTCATTTGTTGGATTACATCCCATTCCGGTTGTTTACGGAATGACCATTGGTGAATTGGGAAAAATGATGATTGGCGAAGGGTGGGTAAAAACGGATAGCAGTTTTGCCTACTTGATCATTCCTTGCAAAAATTACCAACGAAGTTTGGCTTTCAGTTTACCGGTAAAGCCTTCTCCAAATTTGCCAGATATGCGATCCATTTGGCTTTATCCCGGAATCTGTTTTTTTGAAGGAACAAGCTGGAGTCTTGGAAGAGGTACTGATTCTCCTTTTCAAATTTTTGGGCACCCCCAACTTACTAATTTTGACACCACTTTTACTCCAAGAGAAATGACCGGCGCTAAAAATCCACCCCATAAAAATTTAAATTGCAAGGGTTTTTCATGTAAAAATCTAAGATTGGATTCCTTGTTTAATTCAGGTAAAATTCCCTTGAAATTCCTACTAAAAGCACATTCTCTCCAACCTGACTCTTTTTTTAGCCCAGGAAAATTTTTTGATCTTCTGGCTGGAACTGATCAATTGAGATTTCAAATAATTCATCAGTGGTCTGAGGAAGATATCAGAAAATCATGGGAAAAAGATCTAAAAAATTTTGGAAAATTAAGAAAGCAATATTTGATCTATAAAGACTAAAACATTATGAGTAGTCTCTAAGCTTTGATGTTTGAATCGACCTTAATTTACCTCAATCCATTTTTCAGATTTATCAATGCATATTCCAATTGGGTGAAGGTCTAAGTTAAATTTGCGACATAGATCCACAAAACCTGTTTCAAACTGTGGATCAATGGCTACTAGTAATCCTCCACTAGTTTGTGGGTCGCATAAGATTTTTTGTTGAAGCTCCGAAATCTCACTCATTTTATGGCCATAACTTTTCCAATTTCGCACCGATCCTCCAGGTACACATCCCAAATTCAAATAGTGATGTATAACTTCCTTATCGATCAAAGGAATTTCATTCCAATTTAAAAGGGCGCTACAATCACTTGCTTCACACATTTCAGATAAGTGACCAAGAAGCCCAAATCCTGTTACATCAGTCATTGCATGAACTTGAGGAAGCTTACCAAATTCAATACCAATAATATTGGGTTGAATCATTAAATCTCTCGCAAGAAATTGATGTTCTGGTTTGAGCAGTCCTTTTTTTTGTGCAGTAGTTAATATTCCTACGCCCAGAGGTTTGGTCAAATAAATTAAATCGCCTTTTTGTGCACCACCATTTCTTTTAAGATGTTTAATTTCGACGATACCTGTTACAGCCAAGCCAAAAATGGGTTCCGGACTATCAATACTATGACCTCCTGCCAATGGAATTCCTGCATCTAAACAAACCGACCTGCTTCCTAAAATTACCTGATTTGCGAGTTCCGGGGGTAGTTTATCAATTGGCCACCCTAAAATGGCAATTGCCATAATTGGTCGACCTCCCATGGCGTAAACATCACTTATGGCATTCACAGACGCAATCCTTCCAAAATCGAACGCATCGTCAACGATGGGCATAAAAAAATCGGTGGTACTCACCACTGCGATCTCTCCATCCAATTGCAAGACAGCTGCATCATCCCTGTTTTCATTGCCTACAAGCAATTCTGGAAATTGAAAATTGTCACCTGTTTGCTTTAATATAGAGCTTAGTATCGATGGAGAAATTTTACATCCACAACCTGCACCATGACTATAATTTGTCAACATGTATTGCATACCATCCTCACTTTTCATAAACATCTTTATTGGCCAAAATTATCAAATCCCTGGCGATGAGGTCAAATTCAAATTCTTCAACTGGAAACTGCTCATAATGATTTGTATTCATCGCTTGTAATGAGTGACTATATTTTTTGTCATAATAAAAAAGAGCAATCTCAGCAGCTAGCTCGTAATTCTTTTCTTCAATGGCCTGAATGGCGATTTCCAGTTTTTCCAAACCAAGTCTTTTAGAAATTTTACGAAAAGAATCAACCAATTCCTGCTTAGGATAATCGGCATAAACTTTAACCAAATGTTTGATCCGATTTTTTTTATCTACTTTCAACTCAATCATGCGAGACCCCGTGATTTGCTGCCAAACCAAATCCGGAATCCTGACCAAACCAATGGCTTTGCTTTCGCTTTCCAGCCAAATTATACGTTCACGGTCCATGGATTGAATTCTGTGGTGAAGATTATTACCAAACTGTTCAAAACTAGGTTGCTCTTTTTCACCAATGGCTCCAAATGCTGATCCCTTGTGACAGGCCAATCCCTCCAAATCGATGACTTGCTCGCCAAGTTCTTCGAGCTTTCTCAGAATTTGTGTTTTTCCAGATCCAGTTTTACCCGCTAAAACAATAAATTCAAATTTTGAATATTGAAAAGTATTTAGAATCCAATGTCTATAGGATTTATATCCGCCATCTAAAATTTCAACATTAAAATTTGCCTGATTCAAAAGCCAAGCAACGCTTTGACTCCTTTGGCCACCTCGCCAACAATACAATATGACTGACTTATTTGGAGAAATTTTGATCGAATCTTCTACCAAATTGCGCAACTTAGGACCCACCAATTCAAGCCCCTTGAGCAATGCCTTTTCTGGATCAGATTGTCTGTACAATGTGCCGACAATTGCACGTTCCTCGTCTGAAAATAATGGTAAATTAATCGCTCCGGGAATATGGCCGTTCAAATATTCAGAAGGTGATCTAACATCAATAATTTGTCGGTTGGAATTAAAATTCAGGTGTTCAATGTTTATTGTATTTAAATGCATTTAATTCTCCTGACAAGGGAATCCGCTAATATTTGACCATAGGAAAAGAAATACAATTTTAATTGAGCCTCTTTTCCATTCCAGCAATTTTAACAGTGACCATTCCACATTCTTTGCGGGCAGCCGATGGATTGGCGACATATTTGCAACTTTTGATTTGAGCCATTGCTGCTCTCACAAACTTAATGTCCCGTGTAAGTGATTTTTTTGAATTGAAGGAGGTATAGGTAATATAACCCTGTCTATCAATACAAATGTTAAATACAGCACTTTGCAAAACGGGCCCAGCCAAAGTTCTCGCATCAATAGAACAGGATTCTCTTCTTCTTCTAAGTTCTCCTAGTTCATCAAAATTGACTCCGACTCCATCTCCGGTTCCGCTGCCTGTACCAGAACCTTCACCGCCGCCACTGCCACCTCCGCCGCCAGTACCAGTACCGCCACCGGCTCCAGTTCCAGATCCTGAGCTGGAACCACCTGATCCGGTTCCTGCACCAGACCCTGTGCCAGTCCCACCAGTTCCAGGTGTATCCTCATCTCCTGAAGATGAGTGTGTTGTCGTTTTTGTAGGCGTTGTCGTGGTTGAACTTGTTCCTGTCGATTCGGTAGGGGTGGTAGTAATGGTTACTTTGGGTGGCGTGGGCAAAGTGACAATATCCGGTTCTGTAGTGGTGACTACTGTTTTAGGTCCTGAAGGAGTCGGGATTTTTTCAACCGGGGTTGTTTCTACTTTTTTGTCGGCAACTTCCACAGGTTCAGGAGTTGGTGAGGGCTTTGATTCACCTTCAGAGCCACCTTCTTTCGTTTCCAATCCTTCAGCTCCTTTACTGCCGCCAGCATTTTCATACTGTTTCATTTTTTCCAACGGAACAAAACTCACCAGACTTAAATAGGGCGGAGAATCTGGATCTTCGGGAGGTATAATTTCAAATTTGAAGAAAAATATAATTAACAACAACAATAAATGTGCAATTATCGCATAAACAGTGCCTTTTATACTATTTTTTTGCTCTGTTTTGACATAACTGAAATAAATGGTCGACATGGATTGAATTGTAGAATTGAAGTGTAAAGTTAGCTATTTATATTGAATATTATATAAATAAATATATTATAATTTCTTTATATTAACTTTTTGTAAAGACAGATACACCAATACAATACCGATCAAAGAAAGTATTCCTTTTATCATAAACGCCCAAAAAAAACCCAATTTTTCGATGGGTCTCAAAAAAACAAACGAAACATTCACCAGACTTAGTATGATGGCAAGGCAACCGGTAATAAAGAATACAAATCCGATAATGGCCATCCAATTTTTCATAGAAAATTATTAAAATTTTGTCAAATGTAGTTCTAATCTAGAATTCTACTCAAAAAGCCTTTAGTTTTGAGCTTTTTACGATGACGGAGATAAAAATAATTGAATGCCCAAGAGACGCCATGCAAGGTATTCAATCATTTATTCCAACTCAAACAAAAATAGAATACCTCACAAAACTACTACGTGTAGGATTTGATACCATCGATTTCGGCAGTTTCGTTTCTCCCAAAGCCATCCCTCAATTAAGAGATACCCATGAAGTAATACAAGCCATCTCATCCATCAAAGGAAATACCAAATTATTGGCTATTGTAGCCAATGACAGAGGTGCAAAGGAAGCTTGTTTGCATGAATCAATTGACTATTTGGGTTATCCATTTTCAGTTTCCGAAACATTTCAAATCAGGAATACAAATGCCTCAATTGAGGAATCCATTCAAAGGATTAAGTTTATTTACCAGATTGCAAAGGACCATGGAAAAGAAATGGTAATTTACATTTCGATGGCTTTTGGAAATCCCTATGGGGATCCATGGAATGCAGACATAATTTCCCATTATATTGATCTATTAAGCAAAGAGGGCATTCAAAATTTTGCACTTTCGGATACGATTGGAGTAGCGAATTCAGATAGCATATCTTATTTGTTTGAATCTATTCTTCCAAATTGGGAAGGACTTAGTCTGGGTGCCCATTTCCATACCACAGCTCATACCTGGGAAGAAAAAATGCAATCCGCCTGGAATGCAGGATGCAGGAAATTTGATGGGGCAATCAGAGGATTTGGTGGATGCCCAATGGCGAAAGATACTTTGACCGGCAATATGCCTACAGAAAATATGATTCAGTTTTTTGAAAAATCGGGTGTATCGGTTCCAATCGACAAAGAGGCATTTAGGCAAGCAATGATGTACACCACAGAAGTGTTTGGAATTTAGTAAATGAATGTATGTATTTTACCGAAATTGATTTTGGAACACCTGAGTATGACGAAGCTATATCACTTCGCTCAGAAATCCTTCGCAAACCTTTAAATCTTGAATTTGAAATAGGTCAGATTGCGGAAGAATGGAAAGAATTGCATTTGGCTGCAATCGATGGAAACATCATTGGCACCTTGACATTTCAAAAACAAAATGATGGCTTGCTAAAAATGAGACAGGTGGCTGTGGTATCTGATTTACAGAATCGAGGCATTGGTGCTGCTTTGGTTACATTTGCAGAAAACTGGGCGTTGACCAATGGATTTCATCAAATAGTTTTGCATGCAAGAAAGGAGGCTACAAAATTTTACCTAAAGCTTGGCTACCACATCGAGGGAGAAATGTATTTGGAAGTTGGTATTCCGCATTTCACCATGGTAAAAAACCTATTTTCTAATCAGGTATTCCAAAGATCCTAATTAAAATATTTTCTGTTTTATTTGGCACAAAACCTGAGGTGTTTATTACTTTTACGGGCTGAAATACTTGTTTTTTTACTTATATAATTTATTATTATTTGTAATAAGTTAATAATAAGTATTTTAGAGAAATTTATCAACCAACCTGCTCATGAACTCAAGCCTTATTCATCTAAGACTTTTATGCAAATTTTGCATAATTATTCTAATTACACATTTATCAGTTCCTTTAACAGTCAATAGTCAGGTAACCATATCCGGGGGATCTACCGTGAATGGTGTCTATCCTAGTATTTCTGCAGCCATTATTGCTTTAAATGGTGCGGTCATTTCTGGGCCGGTGGTTATTGATGTAAACGCCGGTCACAGCGAAACCAGCCCTTCCGGAGGGATTGAAATGACTGCGACAGGTACAATGGTAAACACCATCACCCTCAAAAAATTTGGCGCTGGTATAAATCCCAAAATAATTGCCTATACAGGCGGCACAGGGACCCCAACGACCGTTGTTCAAGATGGAATTTTCAGATTGGTTGGTTCGGACTACGTGACCATAGATGGTATAGATTTGGAAGAAAATAGTTTAAATACGACCAATCCATCCACCATGGAATATGGATACTCTTTTTTTAAAGCCAGTACTTCCAACGGTTGTCATTTCAACACCATTAAAAACTGTACGATCACCCTGAGCCATATCAACAATGCCACCTCAACACTTCCTGCAACAGAAGGATCCAGAGGAATTCAAGTGGTAAACAGTACACAAATTGCTCAGACAACATCTCTCATTCCGGTTTCACAAGCTGGTGCAAATTCAAACAATAAATTTCATTCCAACACGATCAAATTGTGCAATTACGGAATTGTACTCAGTGGATATGCGGCGCCTTCTCCATTTACTCTTGGCGATACTCTGAATGATATTGGTGGTAGTTTTTTTGGCACAGGAAATACCATTTTAAATTTTGGAGGTGCCCCTGCAGCGACTAATCCTTCAGCTGGTATTAGAGCCATCAATCAATGGGGTGTCAACATTTCCTACAACACGATAAACAACAACGATGGCACCCATACCAACCATGTGACCACCTTTAGGGGGATTTATGCTCAATCTGGTACAAGTGCATCTGCCAATATCAACTTCAATCATTTGGATATTAAAGGAGGAGGTACAACTTCTCAATTGGCCATTATTGAAAATGGAATTGGGGCTACTCCGGCAGGTAATACCGTCAATATCATGAACAACGTAATTACCGGTAGTTATTTAACGGCCACCTCAGGCGCATTTTATGGTATTTACAATTTATCGGCCACAGCTGCGGTCGTAAATATAGTCAGCAATTCTATTTCCAATACCACATATAGCAGTGCAGGATTAACGGGTACTGGGGTAAACTATCTGATTTACAATTCTGCAAACTTGAGTACAATGGTGCTAAATATTGCAGACAATGAAATCATCAATCATTACAGAACTGGTACTTCAGGTGGAACTACCATAGGTATATATCATGTGACAGGCACTACAGGAATGCAGGTAAATGTTAAAAGGAATACCATCGAAGGACTTTCAATCGATGGCTCCGGAACAACAAGCACACTCTACGGTATCCAGACTTCTACGGGTACCATTCGCTGTGATAGCAATAATGTATCTTATCTTACCTGTTTTAAAACATCAGGAACAAGCGCACTTTACGGTATTTATAATGGTTCTTCGCCGGTTGATGAAACATACAATTACAATGAGGTTAACAACCTGACACACAATGGTACTGGTATTCTTTACGGTATTTATGCTTTTACCACTACAGGTATTAGAACGGTTAGAAACAATGTTATCCACAGTTTGAGGACAGGAGGAACTACAATCTCTGGTATCCAAATGTCATCTAGTGTTCCAACCATTTTTAATAACAAGATTTACAATTTAGAATCACTAAGTACAGGGGCCCCCACCGTTTCTGGAATTATGATAACTTCCTCAACAGCTGGAACCATCCCAATTTACAACAATTTGATTGGAGATTTAAGAGCGCCCAATGCCAATACATCTATTGCGACTGCTCCTTCAGTGAGGGGAATCAATTTTACCACTACTACCTCCTCAACCACCTTGGCAGTAAGCTACAATACCATTCTTCTTAATGCCATGAGTTTTGGAACCAATTTTGGTACAGCCGGAATTTTCCATACCACGAGCACTACAGCCACTTCCGCAATGCTGGAATTAAACAACAACAACATTGTTAACCTTTCAACACCAAAAGGAATTGGAAAGACCACTGCATATCAGAGATCAAGTGCTACTTTGACCAATTTTGGTACAAATTCCAACAGGAATAACCTATATGCGGGTGGTGTTTGTAATGAACGCTTAATCTTTTTTGATGGCACCAATTCGGATTCCACATTGGCTCAGTATCAAGCTCGCGTAAATCCAAGGGATGCTAATTCAGTATCCGAGACCCCTCATTTTATTAGTACAAACGGTGCTTCTGCTAATTTTTTACACATAGATCAGACCAAACCAACACTTCTCGAAAGTGGAGCAGCGCCAATTGCTGGAATAACCAATGATTTTGATGGAGATACACGAAATGTCACTACCCCGGATATTGGTGGCGATGAATTTTTAGGGTCTATTCCTTCTGCATGCAACGGAACACCAGTATCGGGAACAATTAGTTCTACCCCAACTTCAGGATGTTCGGGTAATAAAGCCACACTATGCGTCTCAGGACAAAGCAATACAAGTGGATTAAGTTACCAATGGAAGTTTTCAAACAATGTTGGTGGGCCATTTGATAACATTCCTTGTGCCAAGGACAAATGCTACATGACCGATACATTGTCTGCGGGGACTTATTATTTTCAATTAATGGTAACCTGTGATGCATCTGGACTTTCTTCTACAACTCCTACCTACACTTTTGTTGTAAACGGTTCTCCTACGATATCAGTTTCACCCCCTGCTCCGTCAATTTGTAGTGGTTCACCCGTTAGTTTAACCGCATCAGGGGCGATTTCATATAGCTGGGCACCAGCAACTGGTCTCAATATGACAACCGGAGCAACAGTAATGGCAAATCCAATTGCAACAACAACCTATACCGTTACAGGTACAGATGTGAATGGGTGCACGGGTACTCAATCAGTTACGGTTTCTGTAAATCCCAGTCCTCAAATCAGTTCAGTGACTGCTGTACCCAATCCTATCTGCATCGGTGGAAGCACCCAATTGGATTTAATGGATGCTGACACAGCTTATTACATCCTGCCGATAGTCTATGGTGTAATTGATTCAACAGGCTGGAATGCGGTAAATTTAGTTACCGCCGGTATCGCCAATATTGGTTTATCAGCTGGTACGTTGGATGATGGTTATTGGAGTGGAATTAGCATTCCGTTTTCATTCAATCTGTATGGTACGCTTTATAATACTGCCGCAGTTGGCACCAACGGAAATCTTCAATTGGGGACATTGGCAACCGGTGGATATAATGGTGTTTGGCCAACTGCAACAGCGCCAAATGGAGTCATAGGTGGGGTTCATGCCGATTTACGAATGGATAACGCTGCTACCAATGTTTATTATTTCACCAGAGGTGTTTCGCCCAATAGACAATTTATACTAGTGGTGGATAATGCAGGCTTTTTCTCCGGAGGCGGAAATGCTTCATATCAAATTGTGCTAAATGAATTCGACTATACAGTTGAAATTCACACAGGTCTTTTGACGAATACGACAACGAATAAAGTCCAGGGGATCGAAAATGGTCCGGGTACTGTTGCAGCAGTTGTTGCTGGCAGAAACAATACTCCTACCTGGAGTGGGATTCCCGACGCTTATCGATTTTCAAGGGTTAAGTCCTATTCATGGTCTCCACCCACCTACCTCAACAATACGACCATCAAAAATCCATTAGGTACTGGAATCCTTAATGACATTAGTTATACAGTGACTGTCACCGCTCCTAACGGATGTACCGATACAGAGGATATTGACATCATTGTAAATCCAAAACCAACCATAAGTTGTAATGAAACTTCCGGCAACCTTCCAAATGATTGTGTGATTTGTTCCGGAGCAAATGCAAGCTTGACAGCAAGTGGTGGGGTCAATTATCTCTGGAGCAATGGTGGAATGACTGCCTCAATTGTGGTTTCTCCAGCCATGACTACCATTTACACAGTGACGGTGACTGACGCAGATAATTGTACTGGCACCCAAAGCATTACAGTTATGGTCAATGCAAACCCCAATCCCTCAATCTCACCTTCCAATCCTCAAATTTGCCCGGGTGAATCTGTACAATTGAATGGATCTGGAGGAGGTAGTTACCTTTGGAGCACTGGCTCGACAGCTCCATTTATCCTTGTTTCACCAATTACTTCCACAACTTATTTTTTGACCGTAACCAATGCAAATGGTTGTTCAGCAATTGCAAGCGCAACCGTGAATGTAAAGGCTGGTGTTACCCTTGATCATTCAAGAATAGAACCAAGCACTTGCCAAAGTCAAGATGGATCCATCGACCTGATGGTGACTGCTGGGCAACCACCATTTTCATACAATTGGTTTACCCCAAATGGTAGCGGTTTGGTTAACGGTCAGGAAGACCAAAATGGACTAAGCATTGGTTCTTATTTTGTCACTGTTACTTCGACCAATGGATGCTCAGCCACAAGACAAATAAATCTTGTGGGCCCAGGAAATTGTTCAGTATGCCCAACCATTGGAGGGCTCTCGAAAAGTGTCAACTCAATATGCCGTTCAGCACCTTTTACCCTGACAGCAACTGGACTCGTGAATATGGGAACTACCTATGGTATAACTTTTAAATATTCAACCACCATGCTCACAGGGACTGAGCCTTATACAATGGGCTCTGTGATAGGTACGGTTCCAAATGGAGGTTTGACAATGGGTGGTACACAGGCAGTATTGAATACAGCCAGTATACCAATTTCTGGTCCCGTATTTCTGTATGCCATCTTGTCTCCGACGCCGACAGATCCGGCTTGCAGACCTTCAGCTGCCAATTCAGTGAATGTAGTTAGTTGCAATGTGATTATTTCTGATCCTTGTGCATGCTTAAACAATGCTACCACTTTAACCAATGGTCAATTTAGCGAAACAATAAAAGTAACAGCTCCTCCAGGACAAATCTGGAGATTAACTGCAAATACAGGATTGTACACCACTTCAAGCCCTCCACCTCCAGGAGCTCCTGTTTTAATTCCAATTAATACCATTTTGACTGAGATGCCCATCAATTCAGATTCCAGCATGTACATTCTTGCCGGCAGGCACGTTGATGCCATGGGATATAATGTAACTGTTAGCAACACTGTAACCTCCAGCTCTATTAGCAATACATGCTATTATCCAAACCCAACAATCAACAATCTCAATGCCAGATATTGTGTTACAGATCCTGCATTCACCTTGCAAGGCTCTGCTCAATTGGGAGATGGTTCCGGACCCGCCATGGGTGTGGGTACGTTCAGAATAAATGGAAATATTGCAACCATTTTTAATCCCGGCGCTTTGGGAATTGGAACTCACACGGTACAATATTGTTTTGACGCTGCGGACGGAATACCCAACGGCCAGCATCCCGGTTGCAATCAATGCATCAGCCAATCTGTTGGTATTGACGGCCCACCCACCATTACCTGTCCGGCCAATCTAAATGTTTCATGTGCAATAGATGTCCCAGCTCCAAACCCAGCATTGGTAACAATAAATTCAAACCCTTGTCCAAATCCTGCAATGGTTGTACATGTCAGTGATGTAATTAGCAATCAAACATGTCGTGACCGTTTTACTTTGACAAGAACCTATCGAGCTACCAATCCATGTTGTCCAAACAATCCTGTTACTTGTACTCAAATCATAACAGTCAATGATGTGACTCCACCATCGCCATTTTGTCCGGCCAATCAAAATCTCCAGTGTGCCTCTCAGATACCACCTGTGAACACAGCGAGTGTAATTACAGCAGATGGTTGTGGTAATGCCGGGATTGTAGTGACGCATGTAAGCGATACACGAGTCAATGAAACTTGTCCAAATCGATTTACCCTGAACCGCGTTTATCGCGCTACTGATATTTGCGGTAATTCTGCCACTTGTCTACAGGTGTTTACCGTGTTTGACAATGTTGCACCTTCACTTACCTGTAGAAATCTCACCATTTATGTGGATCAAAATGGAAATGCTACCTTAATCCCAAGTGCTGCTGTTGTCAACGTTTCAGACAACTGTACTCCGGCTGCTCAAATTACTCTTGGAGCAAGTACTACCAATTTCACCTGTGCCAATTTAGGCCCCAATCAGGTCACTATTTTTGCCACAGACGAATGCGCCAATGTGGGTATTTGTACCACTACGGTTACCGTCTTGGATACGATAGCACCTGTCATTATGGGCTGTCCCATTAAGTCACCTGTGACCCTCAACCTGGGCCCCGGTGCCTGTGAAATCAGCTGGGATGTCCCTCCTTTTATGGCCATGGACAATTGTCTCGTGCCCAGTCGTCTGTTTGGTGCCAGAAACACCACCACCGTTTGTCTGCCTCCGGCCTCTTACTGGTCTATCACAGGTGGAGCCAATAGCTGGGGTGTGATGTTTGACCTGGTCAATACCTCCGGTATGGCTTTAAATCTTCAATTGCTGGGTGAAAGGGCTTTTGCCAACGTGCCTCATAGAATTTGGTACCGTACCGCTCCGGGTGGCCATGCTCCTGTTCAGGGTACTCCTGCTGCATGGACCTTGTGCGCAACACGAACCCCTCAGTTTGGTGCTCAATTTACTACCATCATTGACAGCTTTAATCTGATTACAGGTGTTGTGCGCGATACCATGGTCTCTTGTACAGGTACCCGCATTGACTCCTCTTCCGTAGGTTGTCTGACCATGTTACCCGGTGAAACCCGTGGTATTTACATACACGCTCCCGGTACTCCGGGCACCAACGCTTCCTTGTTTAATGGGTGTACACCTGCTCAAATGGGAAATGCCCAGATCACCACTCCTTTGAATGGGGCCACTTATACAGGGGGTGAGTTTGCCGCTCCGTTTATCAACAGCTCCTTTGGATTTGGAGGTGCTAACTGGATTGGTGTCATTGGATACAATCTGGGAGCTTCCACCAACCTGGTACCGCTGGTGCAAACCTGTGGTGCTCCTTATGGACCGGGTTGTTTCTTCCCCATTGGCTGTGTCAGATTATGCTATGAGGCCCGTGATGCTGCCGGCAATGTAGGACGATGCGAATTCGAAGTATGCGTCAACGAATATTCCAATCCCATCAATGAGCTGGCTTGCAATGACCTCATCCAAATCAGTCTGGATGACAGTTGCAGGGCTACCATCCACCCAGACATGCTCCTGGAAGGAGGTCCTTATGCCTGTTATGACAACTACATTGTCACTGCAAGAGACTGGATCACCAATGCCATCATTGACAGAGACCCCAACAGACCGGGTGTCCAAATAGATCGTCGCGACATCGGTCGTGATTTGCGAATCACAGTCACCGATCCTCGCACCGGAAATAGCTGCTGGGGCAAAGCTACTGTCGAAGATAAGCTTGCACCAAAAATCAGTTGTTCTTTGACTTCAACTTTACTTTGCGGAGAGGATACCAGCCCGAATGGAAGTTCTGGACTACCATCCATAGAAGAAAATTGTGGATCTTATTCGCTTACATATAGAGATCGGAGGATTCCTGGTGGTTGTGATCTTGGTTTTTCAGAAATCATTGAGAGGACTTGGTATGTTGAAGATCAATACGGAAATAGGGGAGAGTGCATACAACAAATCACAGTTGCATTAGGCGATCTGGCCAGTGTGACCGTACCACCCAATTATGACAACATCGATCAGCCTATCCTTAACTGCGATGAGAAAATCGATCGCAACAAAAATATAGTTCCACACATGTTGGACAATCCTGTTTGTTTGGATGGATACATTCTGGACAGCGCTTACTGGCTGGCCAGACCCACCCAACTTGATCAGTATCCAAACAGGAGAATCCCAAGGGTTTTGGGATGGAATTGCATTGATGATCCTGCGGATGTCCACTTTGGTCACCCCAGTCCGGATCCGGTGTATTATCCACAGCATCGCCTGTGGCAACCCAACAATCCTTTGTGTTGGGGACCTGACACCCACATCATGTGGATTGGTACCGGACGTCCCGGTGGATCTACTTCCTGCCACAATTTGGCAGTCACCTACAAAGACATTGTTTTTGATCTGGCCACCCCGGATGTGATGCCGGACCCATTGGCTGTTACAAAGTGCTGCGTCAGTGGACCGTCATGGATTGGTGTACCAGTCTGGTGGGCGGCCACAGCCAAATTATCAAGGTGGGCGACCTGGTTGGACCTCAGGTCTTGTATCCTGATTCCGTCAGAGTCAATATGGACAGCTATGTCTGTGCAGGACGCTGGGAAGTCTCTCCAGCATGGTTGTTAGACAACTGCTCCAACGAGCTGCACTATAGCGTCGAAGTCGAACATGGCACTGTCCTGGGCAACGAAGCCACCGGTTATGTCGTCATCAACATGCCCGAGGGAATTCAATTCGCTTGGATTGTGGCTGAAGACTGCTGTGGTAACATCACCCGCAAACAGGTGGTCATCAATGTCGTGGACAGAGTTCCCCCAACTCCCATTTGTCGCACTTGGACGACCGTCAGCATCAATGGCAACCAAAGTCCTCTGGACAACTATGCCAGAATATATGCCCATGATCTGGACGAAGGCTCTTACGACAATTGTGCCCCTCATGTCTTCTTTAAAGTCATCCGTATGGCAGAACTTCTGGGTACCAACAACGGATCCAATTCCAACAATACCGTTGCCTGCAATGGCCGCAACGGGGATGACAATCTCACCCTCGCTGGCAATCAGGTCTATTTTGATGATTTCACTGACTTCTGCTGTGCAGATGTAGGACAGAGAGTCATGGTCGTTCTCAGGGTCTTTGACATCGATCCGGGGGCCGGACCCGTCACTCCGGTCAGAATGACCAGCACCGCTCAGCCGCTCCACGGTCGTTTCAGCGATTGTATGGTCGAAGTAGAAGTTCAGAACAAAGCCGTTCCTACCGTGATCGCTCCTCCAAATATCGTCGTCAGCTGCTGGTTCTGGTTTGATATTGCCAAGCTCACCAATCCCAATGATGAAACTTTCGGTAAAGTCGTCACTGACCTTACCCTCAGAAGAAAGGTGGTTACAAAAGATCTCGTTTGCTATAAGTATTGCGAACGAAATGACTATACGGGTTATCCGGGTTTTGTACCGAGCAATCAGGTGCCTAAACCAGCTCCAAATCAAGCCTGCGAGTTCTATTGGCAGTATTTTGACAGCGCTCACTGGGACCGCAAATACGAACTGGTCTGGGGATTTGATGGTTACGTCCTGGCTCCTTGCGGTGCCACCCCTACCATCACCGTCAACGATCTGCGCGAATGCGGACAAGGTATCATCCAACGAATCGTCAGCGCTACAGGACCCAACAACATCAATGTCACCGCCATTCAGACCATCTGGGTGGTTGACTGTGATCCTTTCTATATCGACGATGCCACTTGCAATGATCCTCGCTTCAGCGATGTCATCTGGCCAAATGGTATCTGCACACAGACTCCGGTCACCCTCAATGGTTGTGGAGCGGACATCAGCCCGGACAATCCTCAATTGGGTCGTCCGCAAATTATCAACAACGCTGATGACAATTGCGCTTTGATTTCGGTAGAATACCACGATGAGGTCTTTACCATCGAACCCGATGCTTGTATGAAAATCCTGCGCACCTGGACCATCATCGACTGGTGTCAGTACGATCCTTTCATCGATGCCGACAACGGAAGATGGCAAAGACTGCAAGTCATCAAAGTCAGAGATCAGGACAAACCGGTGGTCAGCTGCAACGTAGGACCATGTGAACCGGCAAGCATACACCCAACCCTGGGTGTTTGTGTAGGACACATCAGCCTCAGCGCAGATGCCACGGACAACTGTACTCCCGTTGACTGGTTGTTCTGGGAATACAAAATAGATGCCTACAACGATCGCAAAGGAGTCCACGGAGGTTGGGACTTCAGAGTCGGTACCCTCACTCAAAAACAATTCAACGCAGGGGATACCGTAGAATACAGCCACAATCCTTTTGCCGACAACCCGCGCAATCCGTTTAATGCCAGCGGCACTTATCCGATCGGTATCCACAGAATCAACTGGTATGTCGAAGACGGTTGCGGTAATGTAGGTACCTGCGAAACCCTGTTTGAAATCAGAGATTGCAAGGCACCAACACCTTACTGTCTGACGGGTATCATCACCGTACCTATGCCCAGCAGCGGATGTGTCAGCATCTGGGCCAAAGACCTGGATAAAGGAAGCTTTGACAACTGCACCCCTCAGGACAGACTCTTGTTCTTCTTTGACAACGACATCAATAAAACAAGCATTGATGTGTGCTGTGAGGACTTTGTCAATGCAAGGGTAGACGATGAGCTGATTTTGAGTGTAGAAATGTGCGTACAGGATGAAGAAGGCAACAGAGATTGTTGCATCACCACCATCGTCATTCAGGACAATCAGGACCTGTGTCCCAACGGAGGTAGCTTCGGTAAAGTAACAGGTGCCATCCTCACTTCCAGCGGACAGGGTACCGATGAAACTCAGGTCGAACTCAAAAAAGCAGGACAGATCATGAAAGACGTCCATACCTCCGGGGATGGCAAGTATGCCTTCTATTCCCTGGATATGTATCAGGATTATGTGATCAAACCTTCCAGAGACGACGACCATCTCAATGGGGTGACTACCGCTGATATCATCAGGATTCAAAAACACATCCTGGGACAGGAAACCATCTCTGATCCTTATCTGCTCATCGCTGCGGATGTCAATAAATCCAATAGCGTCACCAGTGCTGATATCACTGAAATCAGAAAACTCATCCTCGGCAGCATCAGCCGGTTTGCCAAAGTCCCTTCCTGGACATTTGTTCCAAAAGACTTTGTCTTCCCTGATCCGGCTCAACCTTTCCAATATGAGGCCTATGGTAAAGTCAAACTCGATGATCCAAACATGACCCTCGACTTCGTCTCCATCAAAATGGGCGATGTCACCAACAGCGCACGTGCCAACGCTCATGCAGGCATTAGCGCCAGAACTGCTGGTAAACTCATTTTGGAATTCGACGATGCTCTAATTCAGGCCGGACAAAGCTACAAGCTGATCCTGCGAAGCAGCAACTTCCGACAAATCAAGGGTATGCAATACACCCTTCGCTTCGACCACCAGGCTCTCCAGTTTGAGGACATTCAGGGAATCCTATTGGAAATCAACCAGACAAACCTGGGTCTCACCAAATTACAACAGGGTGTCATCTCCCTGAGCTGGAATAACAAGGAAGCCCTCAGTGCCAAGCCTCAGGATGCTTTGTTCGAATTCCACTTTACCGCCAAACGAAACGGACGTCTCAGCGAATTGATACACATCAACAGCGACCTGACCAGGGCTGAAGCATATCTTGAAAATGCCGATGTTCTCGATGTCACCCTCCTGGCCAGAAACGGTCTGACAACTTCCTCTACTGCCTTGTTTGATTTGTATCAGAATGAACCCAATCCTTTTGACAAACTAACCAACATCAGATTCATGTTGCCAAAAGATGGACCCGTCACCCTGACCGTCTATGACATCTCAGGTAAAGTCCTCAGGGTCATACAACAAAACGCAGTCAAAGGACTCAATCAGCTGACTTTGCAAAAATCTGAACTCGGTGCTTCAGGGGTCTTGTATTACCAACTCGATGCAGACCAACACACCGCCACCAGAAAACTCATCGTCATCGATTAGTCCCGTGGATCAAAAAGGGTAGATAGGACCCACTGAATCAGCTCGCTATTCTTAGAGCATTCACCAAAACTCAACTCAAATAAAAAAGCCTCCACTATGGAGGCTTTTTTTTATATAAAAATATTTGGTCAATTGAAATTATTGTATTTTTGAGGGTAAATATTTGAATTTTAATATATTAGATTATTTTATAATTTATATACATATTGTTTTTCAAGTATTTTGCGAAGCATTTACTAAACCAAACCAACCAAACTCATGAACTTACAGTTTACTGTATTTAGTAGAATCAAAGGAATTACCCAGCTATTTTTGATTTTCTGCTCAATTATTTTTAACTTACATTCTAGTTTTTCTCAGACCACTGTATGCTTTAACTACACGGGGGCAATGGAAACCTGGACCGTTCCAGCGAATGTAACCTCTGTATTTATTGAAGCATATGGAGCACAAGGTGGATCAAACCCACTGGGAGTTGTCGGAGGATTAGGAGGTTTTGCCTCTGGAAATCTTGCTGTTTCTCCAGGTAATGTGCTTAATATATTTGTAGGTGGAACTGGCTTACCTACCACAACTGTTAATTCGTTCAACGGTGGATTTAACGGAGGAGGTAGTGGAGGAACTACTACAGCAACCAATGTAAATCCACGTGGCGGTGGCGGTGGCGGAGCTTCTGATGTGAGATTCGGAGGCATTGCTTTGGCAAACCGCGTAATAGTTGCTGCTGGTGGAGGTGGTGCTGGTGGAAATAGAGTTCAAAGTATAGGTAGAGGAACAGGCGGCGGCGGCGGCGGCGGATACTATGGCGGCGGTGGTGGCGCTGGTTGGCCCGGAACTCTTCCAGGAGGAGCAAATCCAACTGGCGGAACACAAATTGCTGGTGGAGCTGGTGGTGTTTCAACTTTTAATGTTGCATACAATGGTTTTCCCGGAGCTCTTGGTACAGGAGGAAATGGGGGTATAGAAGTAGCATCCGGTCAAGGTGGATCCGCAACAGCCACTTCTGGTGGTGTTGGAGGCGGACTTATTGGTGCCAACGGAACTTATGTTACCAATTGGTGTGGTGCTTCTGGAGCGGGTGGCTCAAGTTATATTGATGGAGTTACTGGTGGTGTTACAAACTCAGGCGTCAGGTCTGGTAATGGACAAATTTGTATCACCTATACCACAGGTAATCCTCCTCCTCCTCCAGGTAACTTTCCTTCGATTAGTTGCCCAGCAAACATCAATGTATCTTGTGCTATTGATGTACCCGCTCCGAATATTAATTTGCCCTTGGTGAATGGTGGCTGTGAGACCCCATTAATGGTGACTCACAGAAGAGATTCCATTACCAATCAAACCTGCAGAGACAGATTTATTGTTCACAGAATTTATCGTGTGACGGATCCTTGTAATAATTTTTCAGAATGTATCCAAACCATTACGGTTAATGATGTAACCTCCCCATCACCATTCTGTCCGGCAAATCAAAATTTTCAATGTGCTTCACAAATTCCAATACCCAATCCTGCCAGTGTTATTACAGCCGATGGATGTGGTAACTCTGGAATTACCGTAACCCATGTAAGTGATACCCGAGTCAATGAAACTTGTCCAAATCGATTTACCCTGAACCGCGTTTATCGCGCTACTGATATTTGTGGTAATTCTGCCACTTGTTTGCAGGTGTTCACCGTGTTTGACAACACAATTCCTTCCGTTACCTGCCGAAACCTCACCTTATATATTGGTCCAAATGGACTTGCTGTTCTGAATCCAGTGGATGCTGTTGTAAGTGTCAGTGAAAATTGCACACCTACTGCACAATTGGTATATGGTGCAAGCACTACCGACTTTACTTGTGCCAATTTAGGGCCCAATCAAGTCACTATAACCGTTAGAGATGAATGTGCGAATACAGGAACTTGCGCTGCAACAATTACTGTATTGGACACCGTAGCACCTGTCATTATGGGCTGTCCCATTAAGTCACCTGTGACCCTCAACCTGGGCCCCGGTGCCTGCGAAATCAGCTGGGATGTCCCTCCTTTTATGGCCATGGACAATTGTCTCGTGCCCAGTCGTCTGTTTGGTGCCAGAAACACCACCACCGTTTGTCTGCCTCCGGCCTCTTACTGGTCTATCACTGGTGGAGCCAATAGCTGGGGTGTGATGTTTGACCTGGTCAATACCTCCGGTATGGCTTTAAATCTTCAATTGCTGGGTGAAAGGGCTTTTGCCAACGTGCCTCATAGAATTTGGTACCGTACCACTCCGGGTGGCCATGCTCCTGTTCAGGGTACTCCTGCTGCATGGACCTTGTGCGCAACTCGCACCCCTCAGTTTGGTGCTCAATTTACTACCATCATTGACAGCTTTAATCTGATTACAGGTGTTGTGCGCGATACCATGGTCTCTTGTACAGGCACCCGCATTGACTCCTCTTCCGTAGGTTGTCTGACCATGTTACCCGGTGAAACCCGTGGTATTTACATACACGCTCCCGGTACTCCGGGCACCAACGCTTCCTTGTTTAATGGATGTACACCTGCTCAAATGGGAAATGCCCAGATCACCACTCCTTTGAATGGGGCCACTTATACAGGGGGTGAGTTTGCCGCTCCGTTTATCAACAGCTCCTTTGGATTTGGAGGTGCTAACTGGATTGGTGTCATTGGATACAATCTGGGAGCTTCCACCAACCTGGTACCGCTGGTGCAAACCTGTGGTGCTCCTTATGGACCGGGTTGTTTCTTCCCCATTGGCTGTGTCAGATTATGCTATGAGGCCCGTGATGCTGCCGGCAATGTAGGACGATGCGAATTCGAAGTATGCGTCAACGAATATTCCAATCCCATCAATGAGCTGGCTTGCAATGACCTCATCCAAATCAGTCTGGATGACAGTTGCAGGGCCACCATCCACCCAGACATGCTCCTGGAAGGAGGTCCTTATGCCTGTTATGACAACTACATTGTCACTGCAAGAGACTGGATCACCAATGCCATCATTGACAGAGACCCCAACAGACCGGGTGTCCAAATAGATCGTCGCGACATCGGTCGTGATTTGCGAATCACGGTCACCGATCCTCGCACCGGAAATAGCTGCTGGGGCAAAGCTACTGTCGAAGATAAACAAGCTCCCATTCTTACCTGTCCTCCAAATATCACTGTGACTTGTGCAGAAGGCACCTCACCTGCAGTAACGGGCGTTCCCAGTGTGTATGAAAACTGTGGAGGATTCAGCCTTGGCTACAGAGATCAGGCCAGTCAGGGAGATTGTGCCCTGGGATATCAAACCAGAATCATCAGAACCTGGACCGCTGAAGATGCTTACGGCAATCGCTCAGTCTGTGTCCAAACCATTGAAGAAAGTTTAGGCGATCTGGCCAGTGTGACCGTACCACCCAATTATGACAACATCGATCAGCCTATCCTTAACTGTGATGAGAAAATCGATCGCAACAAAAATATAGTTCCACACATGTTGGACAATCCTGTTTGTTTGGATGGATACATTCTGGACAGCGCTTACTGGCTGGCCAGACCCACACAACTTGATCAGTATCCAAACAGGAGAATCCCAAGGGTTTTGGGATGGAATTGCATTGATGATCCTGCGGATGTCCACTTTGGTCACCCCAGTCCGGATCCGGTGTATTATCCACAGCATCGCCTGTGGCAACCCAACAATCCTTTGTGTTGGGGACCTGACACCCACATCATGTGGATTGGTACCGGACGTCCCGGTGGATCTACTTCCTGCCACAATTTGGCAGTCACCTACAAAGACATTGTTTTTGATCTGGCCACCCCCGGATGTGATGCCGGACCCATTGGCTGTTACAAAGTGCTGCGTCAGTGGACCGTCATGGATTGGTGTACCAGTCTGGTGGGCGGCCACAGCCAAATTATCAAGGTGGGCGACCTGGTTGGACCTCAGGTCTTGTATCCTGATTCCGTCAGAGTCAATATGGACAGCTATGTCTGTGCAGGACGCTGGGAAGTCTCTCCAGCATGGTTGTTAGACAACTGCTCCAACGAGCTACACTATAGCGTCGAAGTCGAACATGGCACTGTCCTGGGCAACGAAGCCACCGGTTATGTCGTCATCAACATGCCTGAGGGAATTCAATTCGCTTGGATTGTGGCTGAAGACTGCTGTGGTAACATCACCCGCAAACAGGTGGTCATCAATGTCGTGGACAGAGTTCCCCCAACTCCCATTTGTCGCACTTGGACGACCGTCAGCATCAATGGCAACCAAAGTCCTCTGGACAACTATGCCAGAATATATGCCCATGATCTGGACGAAGGCTCTTACGACAATTGTGCCCCTCATGTCTTCTTTAAAGTCATCCGTATGGCAGAACTTCTGGGTACCAACAACGGATCCAATTCCAACAATACCGTTGCCTGCAATGGCCGCAACGGGGATGACAATCTCACCCTCGCTGGCAATCAGGTCTATTTTGATGATTTCACTGACTTCTGCTGTGCAGATGTAGGACAGAGAGTCATGGTCGTTCTCAGGGTCTTTGACATCGATCCGGGGGCCGGACCCGTCACTCCGGTCAGAATGACCAGCACCGCTCAGCCGCTCCACGGTCGTTTCAGCGATTGTATGGTCGAAGTAGAAGTTCAGAACAAAGCCGTTCCTACCGTGATCGCTCCTCCAAATATCGTCGTCAGCTGCTGGTTCTGGTTTGATATTGCCAAGCTCACCAATCCCAATGATGAAACTTTCGGTAAAGTCGTCACTGACCTTACCCTCAGAAGAAAGGTGGTTACAAAAGATCTCGTTTGCTACAAGTATTGCGAACGAAATGACTATACCGGTTATCCGGGTTTTGTACCGAGCAATCAGGTGCCTAAACCAGCTCCAAATCAAGCCTGCGAGTTCTATTGGCAGTATTTTGACAGCGCTCACTGGGACCGCAAATACGAACTGGTCTGGGGATTTGATGGTTACGTCCTGGCTCCTTGCGGTGCCACCCCTACCATCACCGTCAACGATCTGCGCGAATGCGGACAAGGTATCATCCAACGAATCGTCAGCGCTACAGGACCCAACAACATCAATGTCACCGCCATTCAGACCATCTGGGTGGTTGACTGTGATCCTTTCTATATCGACGATGCCACTTGCAATGATCCTCGCTTCAGCGATGTCATCTGGCCAAATGGTATCTGCACACAGACTCCGGTCACCCTCAATGGTTGTGGAGCGGACATCAGCCCGGACAATCCTCAATTGGGTCGTCCGCAAATTATCAACAACGCTGATGACAATTGCGCTTTGATTTCGGTAGAATACCACGATGAGGTCTTTACCATCGAACCCGATGCTTGTATGAAAATCCTGCGCACCTGGACCATCATCGACTGGTGTCAGTACGATCCTTTCATCGATGCCGACAACGGAAGATGGCAAAGACTGCAAGTCATCAAAGTCAGAGATCAGGACAAACCGGTGGTCAGCTGCAACGTAGGACCATGTGAACCGGCAAGCATACACCCAACCCTGGGTGTTTGTGTAGGACACATCAGCCTCAGCGCAGATGCCACGGACAACTGTACTCCCGTTGACTGGTTGTTCTGGGAATACAAAATAGATGCCTACAACGATCGCAAAGGAGTCCACGGAGGTTGGGACTTCAGAGTCGGTACCCTCACTCAAAAACAATTCAACGCAGGGGATACCGTAGAATACAGCCACAATCCTTTTGCCGACAACCCGCGCAATCCGTTTAATGCCAGCGGCACTTATCCGATCGGTATCCACAGAATCAACTGGTATGTCGAAGACGGTTGCGGTAATGTAGGTACCTGCGAAACCCTGTTTGAAATCAGAGATTGCAAGGCACCAACACCTTACTGTCTGACGGGTATCATCACCGTACCTATGCCCAGCAGCGGATGTGTCAGCATCTGGGCCAAAGACCTGGATAAAGGAAGCTTTGACAACTGCACCCCTCAGGACAGACTCTTGTTCTTCTTTGACAACGACATCAATAAAACAAGCATTGATGTGTGCTGTGAGGACTTTGTCAATGCAAGGGTAGACGATGAGCTGATTTTGAGTGTAGAAATGTGCGTACAGGATGAAGAAGGCAACAGAGATTGTTGCATCACCACCATCGTCATTCAGGACAATCAGGACCTGTGTCCCAACGGAGGTAGCTTCGGTAAAGTAACAGGTGCCATCCTCACTTCCAGCGGACAGGGTACCGATGAAACTCAGGTCGAACTCAAAAAAGCAGGACAGATCATGAAAGACGTCCATACCTCCGGGGATGGCAAGTATGCCTTCTATTCCCTGGATATGTATCAGGATTATGTGATCAAACCTTCCAGAGACGACGACCATCTCAATGGGGTGACTACCGCTGATATCATCAGGATTCAAAAACACATCCTGGGACAGGAAACCATCTCTGATCCTTATCTGCTCATCGCTGCGGATGTCAATAAATCCAATAGCGTCACCAGTGCTGATATCACTGAAATCAGAAAACTCATCCTCGGCAGCATCAGCCGGTTTGCCAAAGTCCCTTCCTGGACATTTGTTCCAAAAGACTTTGTCTTCCCTGATCCGGCTCAACCTTTCCAATATGAGGCCTATGGTAAAGTCAAACTCGATGATCCAAACATGACCCTCGACTTCGTCTCCATCAAAATGGGCGATGTCACCAACAGCGCACGTGCCAACGCTCATGCAGGCATTAGCGCCAGAACGGCCGGTAAACTCATTTTGGAATTCGACGATGCGCTAATTCAGGCCGGACAAAGCTACAAGCTGATCCTGCGAAGCAGCAACTTCCGACAAATCAAGGGTATGCAATACACCCTTCGCTTCGACCACCAGGCTCTCCAGTTTGAGGACATTCAGGGAATCCTATTGGAAATCAACCAGACAAACCTGGGCCTCACCAAATTACAACAGGGTGTCATCTCCCTGAGCTGGAATAACAAGGAAGCCCTCAGTGCCAAGCCTCAGGATGCTTTGTTCGAATTCCACTTTACCGCCAAACGAAACGGACGTCTCAGCGAATTGATACACATCAACAGCGACCTGACCAGGGCTGAAGCATATCTTGAAAATGCCGATGTTCTCGATGTCACCCTCCTGGCCAGAAACGGTCTGACAACTTCCTCTACTGCCTTGTTTGATTTGTATCAGAATGAACCCAATCCTTTTGACAAACTAACCAACATCAGATTCATGTTGCCAAAAGATGGACCCGTCACCCTGACCGTCTATGACATCTCAGGTAAAGTCCTCAGGGTCATACAACAAAACGCAGTCAAAGGACTCAATCAGCTGACTTTGCAAAAATCTGAACTCGGTGCTTCAGGGGTCTTGTATTACCAACTCGATGCAGACCAACACACCGCCACCAGAAAACTCATCGTCATCGATTAGTCCCGTAGATCAAAAAGGGTAGATAAGAACCACTGAATCAGCTCGCAATTCTTAGAACATTCACCAAAACTCAACTCAAAAAAAAAAGCCTCCACTATGGAGGCTTTTTTTTTTGGAATTCTGAAATTAAATTACCTTTGGCTCATAATTAATTGAAATACAATACATTAAATAATTTAATAATTTATTTAGTGCTGTGTATTAATTAGTTATAACTTATATTTAATAAACCAAACCAACCTGCTCATGAACTCGAAGCAATTACTGCTGGGTGGCTTAAACCGATTTAAAGCCCAATTATTTTCATTTTTAATTTTCTTTTTCACTTTTTTTCAAATTGGACACTCACAAGGTTCTCTTCCAAAAATCCAGGAATACCTTAATAGTGCAAAATCTCAATTTGGATTAAAAGACCCTGACATCGCTGATTTTGAAATAACTTCTGAACACACCAGTACCATTTCAGATGTTTTGCATGTGTATTTTACACAAAGATCTTCAGGAATTGAAATCTACACTACGGAAAGTTCCGCACACTTCTATGCTAGCGGTCAACACTTTCACAGCAACATTAAGTTTCTAACAAATTTAGAAAACTATCAAATAAATTCTAATACTCCTACATTAAATATTGAACAAACCATAATACAAGTACTTAAGGAACTTGGAATTAATTTCACCGGTAACATTAATATAAAAGAAGAGCTTGGGACCGAAGCCCGAGAAGTGATCATCGACAAGGGAAATATAGCTTTCGATGACATAAAAGCGAAACTTAAATATCTACCGATTTTAAGTTTGGATTCTCGAAGCACTTCTACTGAGAAAAATAAATTGGGCCTAATGTGGGAAATTTATTTTTATGAAAAGAATCAAAAACATTATTGGCACTTATTAGCAAATGCAACCACTGGAGAGATTGTCGTTAAAAACGACCTGGTTGTAAACTGTGGATTTGAACATTCGTGTGAATCTCATTTAGTCGAAAGCAATTTTGATTTTCCTGGATATTATAAAGTTCCTTTCACGCCAACACCTGCGATTTCAAACGCAAGTGTAGCAATGGTAGGAGCGTATCGCGTCTATCCCATGCCCGTTGAAAGCCCGGGGCATGGTGGGAGAGTATTGGTGGCTAATCCTGACAATGCTTTGGCTTCACCTTTTGGTTGGCATGATACCAATGGAGCTTCAGGTCCTGAATTTACAATAACAAGGGGAAATAATACCCATGCTTATGAGGATGGCAACAATCCAGGTTTTAGTCCGGATGGAACTGGTGCTTTAACTTTTGATTTCCCGATCAATACCAATTATCAAATGGGAATCGATGAATCTGAACCCGCCGCAATAACCAACCTATTTTATTGGACAAATATCATTCATGACCTTTTGTATCAATATGGATTTACTGAATCTGCAGGTAATTTTCAAGTAAATAATTACGGTCGCGGAGGAATTGGTAACGACGATGTAAGAGCTGAGGCACAAGATGGTTCAGGTACATGCAATGCTAATTTTGCGACTCCACCTGATGGGTCAAGACCAACGATGCAAATGTATGTTTGCGGTAACAGAGACGGCGATTTAGACAATGCGGTAATTGTCCACGAATATGGACATGGGATTTCAATCCGATTAACCGGTGGTCCGGGCAATTCAAGTTGTTTGAACAATCAGGAACAGCCTGGAGAAGGCTGGAGCGATTGGTATGGATTGGTGATGACCATAGAACCGGGTGATCAAGGTACTGATTCCCGGGGAATAGGTACCTGGTTATTTGGACAAGCGCCAAATGGCCCTGGAATTAGACCATTTCCTTACTCAACTAATTTAGCCATCAATCCTCATACATACGACGCCATAAAAACAGCGGCAGTACCACACGGAGTTGGGTCTGTTTGGTGTGCGATGTTATGGGAAATGACATGGGCACTTATTCAGCAATATGGCTATAGTTCTAATTTCTATACAGGAAATGGTGGTAATAACCGTGCAATGGCATTGGTTACAGAAGGATTAAAATTGCAACCATGTTCACCCGGATTCGTGGACGCCAGAAATGCAATATTAAGAGCTGACACTGTTTTATATGGCGGTGCTAATGCATGTTTGATTTGGACTGCTTTTGCAAAAAGAGGACTTGGATTTAGTGCTATTCAGGGAAGCTCAGGAAGCAGATCTGATGGCACCGAGGCCTTTGACATTCCACTTGCCTGCCAAGCTCAAGCACCACAAACGGTTTGTTTCAATTATACCAATAGTATGCAAACTTGGACAGTTCCAGCCGGAGTAACTAGTGTAACAATTGAAGCGTGGGGTGCAGAGGGAGGGTCTGCACCTAATAACCAGTCCTCTTGTGGTAACCTCAATATGGGAGGAGATGGTGGATATGCATCTGGTACACTTTCAGTCACCCCTGGTCAAGTTTTAAATATATTTGTAGGTGGGAGAGGATTTAATGGCGCAGGGCCTGGTGGATTTAATGGAGGAGGCTCTTCTGTTGGTAGAGATAACTCTACTTGTGCTTCTGGTGGAGGTGCCTCAGATATCAGAGTTGGAGGTACCGGTCTTGCAAATAGAGTTATTGTTGCTGCCGGAGGCGGTGGAGCTGAATGGTCTGGAAGATGCCAACAGGCTGGACAAGGTGGTGGATTAAATGGTGGCATCAACGGATATGGAGATAATACTGATCCAACAAGAAATGGTGGACCTGCTTCTCAAGCAGCTGGTGGATTTGTTGGAATTGATAATTGTAACTCCAACACTGGAACTGCAGGTTCTTTAGGTGTTGGCGGAACAGCAACTCAGATCCATTCAGGTGCTGGAGGAGGTGGGTATTATGGTGGTGGCGGTGCTGGTTGCGATGGTCATGGAGGAGGTGGTTCTTCTTACATAGGAGGAGTTACTGGTGGAATCACAACTCCGGGTCTACGTACCGGAGATGGACAAATATGCATCACTTACAATGGTACTGGTGGTACACCTCCCAGTATAACTTGTCCAGCCAACATCAACGTATCTTGTGCAATAGATGTACCTGCTCCAAATATTAATCTGCCCATCGTAGGAGGTGGGTGTAGAGCCCCATTGCAAGTTACCCATAGAAGAGATTCCATCACCAATCAAACCTGCAGAGACAGATTTATTATTCACAGAATATATCGCGTGACGGATCCTTGTAATAATTTTTCAGAATGTATCCAAACCATTACGGTCAATGACGTAACACCCCCATCGCCATTCTGTCCTGCCAATCAAAATTTACAGTGCGCTTCACAAATTCCAATACCCAATCCTGCCAGTGTTATTGCTGCCGATGGGTGTGGTAATTCAGGAATTACGATTACCCATGTAAGCGATACCCGAGTCAATCAAACCTGTACAAATCGATTTACCCTGAACCGCATTTATCGCGCTACTGATATTTGCGGTAATTCTGCCACTTGTCTACAGGTGTTTACCGTGTTTGACAATGTTGCACCTTCACTTACCTGCAGAAATCTCACCATTTATGTGGATCAAAATGGAAATGCTACTCTGATACCAAGTGCTGCTGTTGTCAACGTTTCAGACAACTGTACTCCGGCTGCTCAAATTACTCTTGGAGCAAGTACTACCAATTTCACCTGTGCCAATTTAGGTCCCAATCAGGTCACTATTTTTGCCACAGACGAATGCGCCAATGTGGGTATTTGTACCACTACGGTTACCGTCTTGGATACAATAGCACCTGTCATTATGGGCTGTCCCATTAAGTCACCTGTGACCCTCAACCTGGGCCCCGGTGCCTGTGAAATCAGCTGGGATGTCCCTCCTTTTATGGCCATGGACAATTGTCTCGTGCCCAGTCGTCTGTTTGGTGCCAGAAACACCACCACCGTTTGTCTGCCTCCGGCCTCTTACTGGTCTATCACTGGTGGAGCCAATAGCTGGGGTGTGATGTTTGACCTGGTCAATACCTCCGGTATGGCTTTAAATCTTCAATTGCTGGGTGAAAGGGCTTTTGCCAACGTGCCTCATAGAATTTGGTACCGTACCACTCCGGGTGGCCATGCTCCTGTTCAGGGTACTCCTGCTGCATGGACCTTGTGCGCAACTCGCACCCCTCAGTTTGGTGCTCAATTTACTACCATCATTGACAGCTTTAATCTGATTACAGGTGTTGTGCGCGATACCATGGTCTCTTGTACAGGCACCCGCATTGACTCCTCTTCCGTAGGTTGTCTGACCATGTTACCCGGTGAAACCCGTGGTATTTACATACACGCTCCCGGTACTCCGGGCACCAACGCTTCCTTGTTTAATGGATGTACACCTGCTCAAATGGGAAATGCCCAGATCACCACTCCTTTGAATGGGGCCACTTATACAGGGGGTGAGTTTGCCGCTCCGTTTATCAACAGCTCCTTTGGATTTGGAGGTGCTAACTGGATTGGTGTCATTGGATACAATCTGGGAGCTTCCACCAACCTGGTACCGCTGGTGCAAACCTGTGGTGCTCCTTATGGACCGGGTTGTTTCTTCCCCATTGGCTGTGTCAGATTATGCTATGAGGCCCGTGATGCTGCCGGCAATGTAGGACGATGCGAATTCGAAGTATGCGTCAACGAATATTCCAATCCCATCAATGAGCTGGCTTGCAATGACCTCATCCAAATCAGTCTGGATGACAGTTGCAGGGCCACCATCCACCCAGACATGCTCCTGGAAGGAGGTCCTTATGCCTGTTATGACAACTACATTGTCACTGCAAGAGACTGGATCACCAATGCCATCATTGACAGAGACCCCAACAGACCGGGTGTCCAAATAGATCGTCGCGACATCGGTCGTGATTTGCGAATCACAGTCACCGATCCTCGCACCGGAAATAGCTGCTGGGGCAAAGCTACTGTCGAAGATAAACAAGCTCCCATTCTTACCTGTCCTCCAAATATCACTGTGACTTGTGCAGAAGGCACCTCACCTGCAGTAACGGGCGTTCCCAGTGTGTATGAAAACTGTGGAGGATTCAGCCTTGGCTACAGAGATCAGGCCAGTCAGGGAGATTGTGCCCTGGGATATCAAACCAGAATCATCAGAACCTGGACCGCTGAAGATGCTTACGGCAATCGCTCAGTCTGTGTCCAAACCATTGAAGAAAGTTTAGGCGATCTGGCCAGTGTGACCGTACCACCCAATTATGACAACATCGATCAGCCTATCCTTAACTGTGATGAGAAAATCGATCGCAACAAAAATATAGTTCCACACATGTTGGACAATCCTGTTTGTTTGGATGGATACATTCTGGACAGCGCTTACTGGCTGGCCAGACCCACACAACTTGATCAGTATCCAAACAGGAGAATCCCAAGGGTTTTGGGATGGAATTGCATTGATGATCCTGCGGATGTCCACTTTGGTCACCCCAGTCCGGATCCGGTGTATTATCCACAGCATCGCCTGTGGCAACCCAACAATCCTTTGTGTTGGGGACCTGACACCCACATCATGTGGATTGGTACCGGACGTCCCGGTGGATCTACTTCCTGCCACAATTTGGCAGTCACCTACAAAGACATTGTTTTTGATCTGGCCACCCCCGGATGTGATGCCGGACCCATTGGCTGTTACAAAGTGCTGCGTCAGTGGACCGTCATGGATTGGTGTACCAGTCTGGTGGGCGGCCACAGCCAAATTATCAAGGTGGGCGACCTGGTTGGACCTCAGGTCTTGTATCCTGATTCCGTCAGAGTCAATATGGACAGCTATGTCTGTGCAGGACGCTGGGAAGTCTCTCCAGCATGGTTGTTAGACAACTGCTCCAACGAGCTACACTATAGCGTCGAAGTCGAACATGGCACTGTCCTGGGCAACGAAGCCACCGGTTATGTCGTCATCAACATGCCTGAGGGAATTCAATTCGCTTGGATTGTGGCTGAAGACTGCTGTGGTAACATCACCCGCAAACAGGTGGTCATCAATGTCGTGGACAGAGTTCCCCCAACTCCCATTTGTCGCACTTGGACGACCGTCAGCATCAATGGCAACCAAAGTCCTCTGGACAACTATGCCAGAATATATGCCCATGATCTGGACGAAGGCTCTTACGACAATTGTGCCCCTCATGTCTTCTTTAAAGTCATCCGTATGGCAGAACTTCTGGGTACCAACAACGGATCCAATTCCAACAATACCGTTGCCTGCAATGGCCGCAACGGGGATGACAATCTCACCCTCGCTGGCAATCAGGTCTATTTTGATGATTTCACTGACTTCTGCTGTGCAGATGTAGGACAGAGAGTCATGGTCGTTCTCAGGGTCTTTGACATCGATCCGGGGGCCGGACCCGTCACTCCGGTCAGAATGACCAGCACCGCTCAGCCGCTCCACGGTCGTTTCAGCGATTGTATGGTCGAAGTAGAAGTTCAGAACAAAGCCGTTCCTACCGTGATCGCTCCTCCAAATATCGTCGTCAGCTGCTGGTTCTGGTTTGATATTGCCAAGCTCACCAATCCCAATGATGAAACTTTCGGTAAAGTCGTCACTGACCTTACCCTCAGAAGAAAGGTGGTTACAAAAGATCTCGTTTGCTACAAGTATTGCGAACGAAATGACTATACCGGTTATCCGGGTTTTGTACCGAGCAATCAGGTGCCTAAACCAGCTCCAAATCAAGCCTGCGAGTTCTATTGGCAGTATTTTGACAGCGCTCACTGGGACCGCAAATACGAACTGGTCTGGGGATTTGATGGTTACGTCCTGGCTCCTTGCGGTGCCACCCCTACCATCACCGTCAACGATCTGCGCGAATGCGGACAAGGTATCATCCAACGAATCGTCAGCGCTACAGGACCCAACAACATCAATGTCACCGCCATTCAGACCATCTGGGTGGTTGACTGTGATCCTTTCTATATCGACGATGCCACTTGCAATGATCCTCGCTTCAGCGATGTCATCTGGCCAAATGGTATCTGCACACAGACTCCGGTCACCCTCAATGGTTGTGGGGCGGACATCAGCCCGGACAATCCTCAATTGGGTCGTCCGCAAATTATCAACAACGCTGATGACAATTGCGCTTTGATTTCGGTAGAATACCACGATGAGGTCTTTACCATCGAACCCGATGCTTGTATGAAAATCCTGCGCACCTGGACCATCATCGACTGGTGTCAGTACGATCCTTTCATCGATGCCGACAACGGAAGATGGCAAAGACTGCAAGTCATCAAAGTCAGAGATCAGGACAAACCGGTGGTCAGCTGCAACGTAGGACCATGTGAACCGGCAAGCATACACCCAACCCTGGGTGTTTGTGTAGGACACATCAGCCTCAGCGCAGATGCCACGGACAACTGTACTCCCGTTGACTGGTTGTTCTGGGAATACAAAATAGATGCCTACAACGATCGCAAAGGAGTCCACGGAGGTTGGGACTTCAGAGTCGGTACCCTCACTCAAAAACAATTCAACGCAGGGGATACCGTAGAATACAGCCACAATCCTTTTGCCGACAACCCGCGCAATCCGTTTAATGCCAGCGGCACTTATCCGATCGGTATCCACAGAATCAACTGGTATGTCGAAGACGGTTGCGGTAATGTAGGTACCTGCGAAACCCTGTTTGAAATCAGAGATTGCAAGGCACCAACACCTTACTGTCTGACGGGTATCATCACCGTACCTATGCCCAGCAGCGGATGTGTCAGCATCTGGGCCAAAGACCTGGATAAAGGAAGCTTTGACAACTGCACCCCTCAGGACAGACTCTTGTTCTTCTTTGACAACGACATCAATAAAACAAGCATTGATGTGTGCTGTGAGGACTTTGTCAATGCAAGGGTAGACGATGAGCTGATTTTGAGTGTAGAAATGTGCGTACAGGATGAAGAAGGCAACAGAGATTGTTGCATCACCACCATCGTCATTCAGGACAATCAGGACCTGTGTCCCAACGGAGGTAGCTTCGGTAAAGTAACAGGTGCCATCCTCACTTCCAGCGGACAGGGTACCGATGAAACTCAGGTCGAACTCAAAAAAGCAGGACAGATCATGAAAGACGTCCATACCTCCGGGGATGGCAAGTATGCCTTCTATTCCCTGGATATGTATCAGGATTATGTGATCAAACCTTCCAGAGACGACGACCATCTCAATGGGGTGACTACCGCTGATATCATCAGGATTCAAAAACACATCCTGGGACAGGAAACCATCTCTGATCCTTATCTGCTCATCGCTGCGGATGTCAATAAATCCAATAGCGTCACCAGTGCTGATATCACTGAAATCAGAAAACTCATCCTCGGCAGCATCAGCCGGTTTGCCAAAGTCCCTTCCTGGACATTTGTTCCAAAAGACTTTGTCTTCCCTGATCCGGCTCAACCTTTCCAATATGAGGCCTATGGTAAAGTCAAACTCGATGATCCAAACATGACCCTCGACTTCGTCTCCATCAAAATGGGCGATGTCACCAACAGCGCACGTGCCAACGCTCATGCAGGCATTAGCGCCAGAACGGCCGGTAAACTCATTTTGGAATTCGACGATGCTCTAATTCAGGCCGGACAAAGCTACAAGCTGATCCTGCGAAGCAGCAACTTCCGACAAATCAAGGGTATGCAATACACCCTTCGCTTCGACCACCAGGCTCTCCAGTTTGAGGACATTCAGGGAATCCTATTGGAAATCAACCAGACAAACCTGGGCCTCACCAAATTACAACAGGGTGTCATCTCCCTGAGCTGGAATAACAAGGAAGCCCTCAGTGCCAAGCCTCAGGATGCTTTGTTCGAATTCCACTTTACCGCCAAACGAAACGGACGTCTCAGCGAATTGATACACATCAACAGCGACCTGACCAGGGCTGAAGCATATCTTGAAAATGCCGATGTTCTCGATGTCACCCTCCTGGCCAGAAACGGTCTGACAACTTCCTCTACTGCCTTGTTTGATTTGTATCAGAATGAACCCAATCCTTTTGACAAACAAACCAACATCAGATTCATGTTGCCAAAAGATGGACCCGTCACCCTGACCGTCTATGACATCTCAGGTAAAGTCCTCAGGGTCATACAACAAAACGCAGTCAAAGGACTCAATCAGCTGACTTTGCAAAAATCTGAACTCGGTGCTTCAGGGGTCTTGTATTACCAACTCGATGCAGACCAACACACCGCCACCAGAAAACTCATCGTCATCGATTAGTCCCGTGGATCAAAAAGGGTAGATAGGACCCACTGAATCAGCTCGCTATTCTTAGAGCATTCACCAAAACTCAACTCAAATAAAAAAGCCTCCACTATGGAGGCTTTTTTTTTTTGGAATTCTGAAATTCATGAATTGTATTGCATTACTCTTTTAATAAAACCCCCAATAAGAAAACATAATCCCTTGCTGATTCTCTAAATGGCTTGAAACGTCCTGAAGAGCCACCATGACCGGTATCCATATCGCACTCAAACAAAATCTCATTGGATCCCATTTGATTTAATCTGAGTTTTGCAACCCATTTAGATGGCTCCCAATACTGAACTTGAGAATCATGGTAACCTGTTCGAATATAAATATTTGGATACAACTGATTCTTTACATTGTCATAAGGGGAATAAGATTTCATGTATCTGTAATATATTGGATCATTAGGATTGCCCCACTCATCATATTCTCCAGTGGTAAGTGGAATACTTTCATCCAACATGGTTGTCAATACATCAACAAACGGCACAACGGCTATCACTCCTTTCCATAACTGTGGGAATTCATTTAATATATAACCCATTAACATGCCACCTGCAGAACCCCCATATGCAAAAAGTTTATTTGCGGAGGCCAATTTTTCTTGTATCACAAACTGCGCGCAGGAAATGAAATCGTAAAACGTATTTTTCTTTGAAAGTAACTTGCCGCCCTCATACCATTCCCGCCCTAATTCTTGCCCACCTCTGACATGAGCAATTGCAACAACAAATCCTCTATCCAAAAGACTAAGTCTGGCAACACTAAATCCAGGATCAATCGAAATTCCATAGGATCCATAACCATATAAGAGAAGGGGAGACTGTTCAGAAGGCGGATGGTTTTTGGAAAAAATCAAAGTCAAAGGAATTAGTTTAGAATCATGGGACATCACATCCAGCCGTAAAACTTGGTAATGCTCTGATTGAAAATCTCCAGGAAGAATCTGCTTCCAAAAATTAAATCTTTGCTTATTGATAAAATGAAAACGATAAACTATTTTCGCTGTAATCGGCGTTGAATACTGAAAGTAGATCGAATCAGAATCCGGATTCTTGTTTTTATAAAATTCAATTACGTAGGCAGACTCATTGAAAGGAATGTAATAGGAATCATCGCTAAATTCTAATACTTTTAATCTTTGAAGACCAGAACTTCGTTCCAATACCACAAGTCTGCTGGAAAACAATTCAAAATCTTCAATATAAATGTGTGGAGAATGGGATAACAATATCTCCCAATATTTCATAGAAGTACGATTTTCCAATGTCTTCATAATTACAAAATTAGGAGCATTCCAATTGGTTCTGATATACCAATCATCAACTAGATGATCCACATAATATTCAATATTGTCTATAGATTCAGTAAACAGTTCTGGTTCACTTTCAGGAGCCAATGATGGTAATACCCTTACAGCTGATTGCACTGAAGAAATGGACTCTATCAAAATGTACTTTCTAGATTTGCTTAGATGAATACTGACATAATATGAATCATTATTTTCTTCATAAACAAGTTGATCTGAAGCTAAAGAGGAATGTAACTTATGTCTTATAACTTTAAATTCACGCAATGAATCATCTTTAGATATATAAAACAAAAATTGAGAATCTGCTGACCATTCCATTTCAACTCCACAACTATTACTAATTTCAGCAACCACGCTGCCATTATGTAAATCTATGATACAGATATTGTAAATTCTTCTACTTAATGTATCGCAACTATACGCCAGGTATTGGTTATTGGGACTTATTGAAAAGCTTCCCAAATGAAAATACACCTTATCCTTTGCCAATAATTCAATGTCTAGAATGAGTTGAGGATTGGCTGAATCCAAATTAAAAGACCGATAATATTGAGGATACTCACTACCATCTTTATATTTTTTAAAATACCAATATCCATTTTCAAACCAAGGTGCTGCTTCTTCATTTGGGGAAATTCTGGAGACAATCTCTTGATAAATTTCATCTTCCAAATTCTTATACGGTGTAAACCAAGACTTTGCATATTCATTTTCTTGATTTAAATAATCAATAACCTGTGGTGAGTCTCGCTGATTCATCCAATAAAACGGGTCAATTCTTGTGTCTGAATGCTTTACTAGAGATTTATTTTCTTGAATTGCTTTAGGTGGTTGCATGATCTTGATAATGATAATTTTACAACAAAAGAAAGCAATATATTGGATATAGACCTACCTAGAGACTTCACCAATCGTGTTATATTCATAGAAAATTACTATGCCTTCACTATCTTTGGGAGATATATCCTATGCACGAATTTATTCACAACACAAAGAAATTGATGTGGTTATCTGTTCCCATTATGTTGGGCAGTGCGGGTCAGAATTTGATTGCCCTTACAGACAGCCTATTTCTTTATGGATACGATGAAAATGATTTTGCCGCCGTCGGCTTTATAAGCGTTTTTTATTTGGTACTTTCTGCAATTGGATTTGGATTCTCAAAAGGAGGACAAATATTAATCGCTCGAAAATATGGAGATGGTTCTCATTTACAAGTGAATAAATTTTTTTATGCAATATTGATCTTTGAATTGATTCTAGGCGTTCTATTGTTCTTATGTTTAAAATTTTATTCCAAAGAAATTCTTTCGCTGTTTGTTCAATCGGAAATCATACTCAATAAATCAATTGAATTTTTAAAATACAGAAGCTACGGATTAATTTTTTCATTTGCCGGCCTTTCTCTTCTAAGTTTATATATGGGAATCGGCAAACCAAGAATCATTTTAATTGATACCGTTTTTTTAGGGTTGGTAAATTTAATGTTATGCTATGTACTTGTTTATGGTAAGTTTGGTTTTCCAGAAATGGGCATTTCTGGAGCAGGCTTGGCGAGCACTATATCCGAAGCTGCAGCACTTCTCTTTTTTATTGGATACATGGCCTTGGATTCCAATGTTAAGCCATACCGACTCGGTAAACTTCAACCCATTACATACCTAGATATCAGAAACATTATAAAAATTGGTATACCAATAATGTTTCAATCGATGATTGGCATTGCCAGTTGGTTTATATTTTTTAGTTTTATCGAAAAATTAGGAGAAAGAGCTTTGGCGATCTCGAATCTATTAAGAGTGCTTTATTTGGTTTTTTCAATTCCCTGTTGGGGGTTTGCTTCTGCAATCAATACCATGGTTTCACGAACAATAGGGCGGGGCAGAGAAACACGAGTTCTGAAACAGGTTTTTCATTCATCCATCATTTCACTATTGGTAACAGGAATATTGTCCTTTCCCTTTCTAATTTTTAGTCAAATTTTCCTGCAACCACTTCTTGGGGGAGAACATGGAGGAGTTTATGATGAAACCCAGCCCTATTTAAGTCTATTGTATTTTATTTTGCTCGTGGCTTCTTTTTCAATCATCTATTTTAATGGTGTTAGCGGAACTGGTGAGGGTTTTAAAGGTCTTAATATACAATTGATTGGATCAATTTGTTACCTCCTTTTGGCCTACATCTCTATAATATATCCGAATCAATTGGGTCTTAGGTGGGCCTGGATCTCAGAAATGGTGTATTGGGGTATCCAGTGCGCTCTGTCCTGGTGGGTTTTGAAGTCCGGAAAATGGTACTTTATCAAATTTTGAGGATGGACATCAGCCATCCTTGATCTTAATTAAACAGCCAAATTTTATCAAATTTTTAATCGATTGATTTCTATTAATTAATGTAGTATTAATATCCATATACAATTGTATTACAACAAATTAGGCTTTGATAACGAATAAAGATATCAAAATAATATATTAGAATTTTCTATATTTTTGCGGAACTATGAAATTGAGTAAGCTAGAAATCAAGGGATTTAAAAGTTTCGCAAATGAAACTGTCATACATTTTAATGAAGCCATCACAGGGATCGTCGGTCCCAACGGGTCTGGAAAATCAAACATTGTAGATGCTATACGTTGGGTTCTTGGGGAGCAGAAAGGACGCGAACTGAGATTGGAGCAAATGTCGGATGTGATTTTCAATGGCACCAAAAAAAGAAAAGAATCCCCAATGGCTTCTGTTACACTCAGTTTTGAAAATACACGACAGATATTGCCAATAGAGTTTCAGCAAATAGCAATTTCAAGATTGTTGTATAGAAGCGGAGAAAGTGAATATAGAATTAATAATGTTCCTTGTAGATTAAAGGACATTACCTCCATTTTTATGGACACGGGAATCGGAGCAGACAGTTATGCGATTATTGCTTTGGGCATGGTAGAAGATCTTTTATCCAACAAAGAAAGTGCTAGACGCAAAATGTTTGAGCAGGCTGCTGGAATATCGAAATATAAATCCAGGAAAAGAGAGTCAATCAATAAATTAAAAGCAACAACAGAAGATTTAGCAAGAATTGAAGACCTGCTATTTGAAATTAATAACAATTTAGTTGAATTGGAAAAGCAGGCTAAAAGAGCCAAAAAATTCTACGAATTAAGGGACAAATACCGCAATGCAGGTTTGAAGTTATCCGCAATGACAATAAGCTCTTTAAAGGAGCAAATTGGAATTCTTTCGACTCAAATAGACCAACAAATTGGGATTTTATCCGAAAAAGAAGTGGAATTAATTACTCAAGAAGCAGAAAATGAGAAATACAAAAAAGATCATTTGGACAAAGAGAGAAGTCTAAGCGAGTTTCAGAAAAAAGCCAATGACTTATTAGATTTCATTCGATCCATTGAAACAGAAATCCAGGTATTTGAGCAAAAAAATGGTTTGCTGAAAATCAGATAACACAATTGTCATCAGCTGAATCCGATCTCAATGCCAAAAAGGAGGTCTTGAATCATGATCTAAATTTGCTTGTGACTGAAATAGAAAAAACCCGCATTGAGTTTGAAAAATCAAATATTGAATCACTAAACCTAGAAGAAGAATTAATTAGCAGACAACAAAAATATGATCAGTTAAAGTTTATGGCGGATCATAATTCTGAAGTAAAAATTGACATTGAAAGAGAAATATTTGAATTAGAAAAAGTCATAGCCATTGAAGAAAATCAAATTGAAAATCTTGATTCAGACACACAACGATGCAATGCCGAACTCAATATAAAACAGTCTGAATATGATGACAACATACGTGAAAATGAACATATTCAACAAGAATATCAAAAACTATCATTAAAAATCAATGAAATTCATGCATTAGAAAGCCAAAGGAAAAAAGAGCTTCAGGATCGACATTCGTTGCTTGAACAGCAAACATTGCAATCAAATACACTTACAAGAAAAAGAGACGCCAAAAAAAATGAATTTGACCTTCTAAAATCGATGGTTGAAAAAATGGAAGGATTTCCAGAATCTTCTATTTTTTTATCACAAAATTGGAAAAAGGACACACCCATTCTATTGGATTTAATATATACGGATGAAAAATATCGTCCAGCCATTGAATTTTATTTGGAGCCTTTTTTAAATTATTTGGTGGTTAATTCTGAAGAAGAAGCCATTCAAGCCATAAAAATATTGTATGGCAATGCCAAAGGCAAAGCCAATTTTTTTATACTCAACAAGATTTCTGAAAATACAATGCCGGTAAATTCAAATTTGCCCAATTGTAAAGCTGCCATTGATTTAATTGAAACAGATTCAAAGTATTCAGCACTTTTCAAAAATCTATTGCACAATGTATTTATCATTGACAAGGAAGGTAGCGTTGATGAAATTAGTAAATATCCAGATGATCAGATAGTCATCACTCTATCGGGGTCCATCATAAAGAATCATTCAACAATTACAGGAGGTTCAGTTGGATTGTTTGAAGGGAAAAAACTAGGTCGTAAAAAGAACCTTGAAAAACTAGAAGTTGAAATTAATGAACTGGATCAGCTAGTTTTAAAAATGGACAAGCAATTGTCTGATTTGAAAAATGAAATTAAGCGAATTGAGCTTAGTAACCATGAGACTGAGTTGAGTCAATTACTTAAAGAAGAATCTTCATTTTTGCAATCTTTGGCCCAGATAGATGCAAGACTAAAAGGTATTCAAGAAATTAGAACTCAATTATACGATAGGATAAAATCCAACGAATCGCAAAAGGCAAATTATCTGGAATCTAAATCCAATCAACTTAACTTACTGCTTGACTTGCGAAAACGACACGAAGACATTAACCATAAAATACTATCATCTGATCAATTGTTTGGTCAGATTAGTGCCGAACTAAGTATATCAAATACCAACTATAACCAATCAAGATTGGAGGCTATAAAATGGGAAAATAAGCACGATAATCTAATCAAAGAACAGGAGTATAAAAATAAGTTGGTTCAAGATTATGAAACTCAGCTACAATTAACCAAGACCAAACTTGACTCCTATCAAACTGAAATATTACATTTAAATCAATCGATTCAAAATTCAAATCAAAAACTGCAAGAAAGATATGAATTGAAGAAATTTCTGGAAGCAGACCTATCTCAATTGGAGCAGGAGTACTTTGAAATAAGAAACCAGATTAGTATTAAGGAAAACCAAATTAAGGAAACCAATAGAAGCGTCAGTGAAATGCAGTCTTCTATCAATCAAATTAAGGATCAAAGAACCAACTTGAATTTTCGGATTCAATCCACCATTGAGCGGTCAGAACTTGAATTTAATTTGAAAATTGAAGATTATATCTCTGAAGAGGAGACAGATCAAATGACCGAAGAGCAACTGAGAGACCGCGTGCAATATTATAAAGTCAGGCTTGAAAATTATGGTGAAATAAATCCATTGGCCCTGGAAGCCTACGACGAAATGAAATCAAGATATGACAATATTACCTTACAGCGCTCCGACATTCTGACCGCCCAGGAGAGTCTACTTCAAACCATTAAGGAAATTGAACAAACTGCCACCGAATCTTTCCTGGCCGCATTTAACCAGGTGAGGTTGCATTTTCAAAATGTATTTCGTTCATTGTTCACCAGCGATGATGACTGTGATTTGGTGTTGATGGATGAGATGGATCCGCTGGAATGCGATATTGATATCATTGCAAAACCAAAAGGTAAAAGACCAAAATCAATTCATCAACTTTCTGGTGGCGAAAAAACCCTAACAGCCATCGCACTTTTGTTTTCTTTGTATCTTTTGAAACCAGCTCCGTTTTGTATTTTTGATGAAGTGGATGCTCCGTTGGATGATATTAATATCGATAAATTCAACCACATTATCCGTAAATTTTCAAAAGACTCCCAATTCGTTATCATTACACACAATAAGTTAACCATGGCTGAAGTGGATGTACTATATGGAGTTTATATGGAGGAACCTGGAATTTCAAATGTCACAGCTGTTGATTTCAGAACTTATTCACACGATGTGACTCTTGCAGAAATGGAAGCCTAATGATCGCTATAAATGATTATAAATATCAAACCATTCCATGAAGGCGGCATTCATCCATCATATCAACCAACCATTGGAAATAAGAGATGTTTCTCTCCCTAAATCGAGAAATGGTTATAAATCAGTCAAAGTACTTTATGCAGGACTTAATCACAGAGATGTCTGGATTTCTAAAGGGCAATACGCCGGCATAAAACTTCCAATTATACCCGGATCTGATTTGATTGGATTGCTTGAAAATCGAAAGGTTATTGTAAATCCTGCATTCAATTGGGGTGATAACGAGAAGGTGCAATCCCGTGGCTTTTCCATTTTGGGATTACCTGAAAATGGATCTTTGGCAGAATTTACCTTGGTGCCTGAAACCAACATCTTTCCTTCACCTGAACATCTTGAGGATTATCAATCTGCCTCTCTGCCACTTGCTGGATTGACTGCCTATCGATCTCTGATAACTAAAGGTAACGCCCAAAAAGGTGAACATGTTTTTATTTCAGGAATAGGTGGAGGCGTGGCTTTATATGCAATGCAATTTAGTCTTGCCTTGGGTTGCAAAGTTTTTGTAAGTTCTTCTTCTCAATCAAAAATTGAAACAGCCATCTCAATGGGTGCATCTGGAGGTGTAAATTATCAGCAGGAAAATTGGGAATCGACTTTAGTAGATATGAGCAACGGAATTGATTTAGTCATTGATGGTGCAGGCGGTGCTGGATTTAATAAATTGCTAAAAGTAATGAATCCTTCAGGCCGTATTTGTATTTATGGCGGCACTCAAGGTCTCATACAAAACATTTCTCCTCAGAATCTTTTTTGGAAACAAATTTCCATTTATGGATCTACAATGGGGTCTCCTTCTGATTTTGAAAATATGCTGAAATTTGTAAACACCCATAAAATAGTTCCAATAATTGATTCTGTTTTTAATCTGGATCAAGTGAATGATGCTTTTCAAAGAATGAACAATGGTCTACAATTTGGAAAGATTGTTATCCAAATTGGAGAGAAATGAAAATAGGTCTGCTCTCGGATACCCACGGCTATTTTGATTCAAAACTAAATATTTTTTTTTCAGAGGTGCAACAGATTTGGCATGCTGGAGATTTAGGCAATATCGAAGTATATGAATCTTTAAGTAAAATTGCCCAGGTAAGGTTGGTTTTTGGAAACATTGACAGCAATGCAATACGTCAAATATCCAAAGAATTTTTAATGATAGAACAGGGCCAAACAAAAGTATTAATGACTCATATTGCAGGGTCGTTTCAGAATTACAACCCAAAAGTCAGAGAATTAATTCAAATTCACCAACCCAATGTATTGGTCTGCGGGCATTCGCATATATTGAAAATTGCATTCGACAAAAAATTCAATCTGCTATATATCAATCCAGGAGCGTATGGCCTTCAGGGTATTCACAAACACCGAACAGCCCTAAGATTTAATATTAACCAATCTGGACTTTCCGATATGGAAATTTTGGAATTACCCAAAAAGAAAATTGATTCATCCCACACACAAACAGATGACACTAAGATTTAAAGAGATCATCGTATTGGCTTCTCTCAGCCGTATTCTTATCTTGTCTAAGTGGGGTCTGATCATCTAACTTAAATGTTTCAGTTTTAACTGGCCCCATCAAAAGCAACTTACTCTTCTCTTCGTAAGTTTGCAGCATTTTAAGCCCTTCTTCCTCAAAGACTCCATTTTGTAAGTCAACCGAATTCATAAAATTCTCAGAGAGTTCCATAAATCTTTCCATTTCCCCCACTTTCATCGCAACATCATCTGCGATGTGTTCGAGAGCCTGATCAAAAATCAATCGTTTGTCGGAATTTCCAGCGATTACATTCATTGCAGATTTCATGGCACTATGTGATGCTCTGATGGCTTTGCGTTCTTCTTCCTTAAGTTTAACTTGATCTCGGGTATCTGCCAATAGGATTTCAGAATTTTGATACATTTTGGTCAATACCCTGCTCAAAATATCCATTTTACTCAGCAAATGATTGTACTTTTCATTGGTTTCCTGCAATCTTGCAGCCTTTCTGGTTGCAAGCACCATTTGAGCTTCTTGATTTTGGTTTCTGGCCACCTGCGCCATCCTGAGCTGATTTTCTATTTCTTTAGAATTGTCAGTCACGTTGCGTTGCAACTTGCTAATTTGGCCTTTCAGTATTCCAATCTGTTTACTCATTTTACTTAGATTATTTTCCAAGTCATCCACATAATTTTTTAGGATTCCAATTGGATCAATGGTAACAAATATGCCAGTTATCCACCGCATAATACTTTTGTACATATACCCGATCAAAGTTCTCATTCTAGGATCAATGATCATATAGAGCAATGCCCCTAAAACAAGTAGCATACCAACCAGATATATTACATTTTGAGCCAAGGTCAAAAGAATAGGCAAGAATTTATACAACAAAGCTCCTGCTCCTATGACAATACCCAAAAGCACAACTGTCCCTGTGACTCCTTCTGGTCTTCCCCAAAATGACTTTGGCTTTTCTAAGCCCGGACCAGGCGATACTGAATTTGACATAATGTAAATTTAAAGTGAGAAAATTATTTTTCCAATGTTTGAATATCTTTTGAGATTAGATCCTTTATGACCGATACTGTATTTTCAAAAAGTTGTCTTTTTTCATCAATAAATGATTGTCCTTCTTGAATATCCTTTTCCAATTCTGATACCTTTGATTTCAGTTCATCAATTTCCATATACAATTGCTCAATCATCTTTTTCTTGTTTTCCAAACTTTCACCTGCCTGTATTCTTTCGGACATTAACTTTTCTACCCTTAAAGAATATTGGGATTGAAGCGCAATATTAAATTTATCCTGTTCTTTGGTCAACAATTCGATAAAATGCTTGGCAGATTGAAGAATCTCCTCTTTCTCAACTCCCATTGTTTTGGCTGTTGTCAGTGTTGATATTCTTGCCATTTCCGGATCCATTTTCAGGCCTAACAAGCCTTGTATTGCTTGTCTATATTTAACATAATCAAATTTGGTATTGGATTGTCGAAAAATTTCATCTCCAAGCACCCGTGCACTTGGGGCATGAATTCCTTCATTATTTAACGAGAACATTTCTTCCAGCATATCATCCTTTTAGCAAGCAATGCAAATATCGCGCAAAATTGAGTATTTTGTAAAATTGGGGTAAATTAATCTACAGAATCTCTAAATTTGAAGACTAAATATCATTAAATGAAGTCAACATCCGGCAAATAGGGATACCTCATCAAAAACTGGATTGCCTTTTCCAATTCAATACCTTCAAACAATACACTGTAAATCATCTGGATGATCGGTACCCGAATCTGATAATTCTTGGCCAACTGATGAGCAATTCTCGTGGTCCTTAGTCCTTCTATCGTCTCATCCATGGACGAGATTATTTGTTCCATTGTTTCACCTTTACTAAATCGGAACCCAAATTGAAAATTCCTGCTATTCTCACTGGTAGCGGTAGCAATCAAATCACCAATCCCCGCAGTCCCCAAAAATGACCTGTGGGTAGCACCCATCGCTCTTCCCAATTCAATCATTTCGCGCAATCCCCTGGTAATCAACATAGCTTGAATGTTTTTTCCCAGTCCTTTCCCAAAGAGCATCCCGGCGGCAAGCGCAATAATGTTTTTCAAAGCACCTGCCATTTCTGCACCCACTAAGTCATAAGATCCAAATACAAAAAAGTATTTACTGGACAGATATTCAGATCCCACTTTGATTACTTCATCGAATTCACTGGCTATAACACATGCAGTAGGTTGACCCTGAAGTATTTCTTTGTATAAATTGGGCCCTGCCAAGCAACCGACCCTGGATACACAGGATTCTTGTCGAATCACCTCACTCATCGTGTGTATATCTTTTCTTGAAATATTGATTTTGGCTAAATCCTTGATGTTAATTTTAGAAAGATCCAGCCCTTTTGTCCCATGTATCAAAATATGGCCCGGGTTTAAATGGGGTCCCAAACTCTGCATCGTCTCTCTAAATTTTTCGGACGGAACGATTGGAAAAATCAAATTACATTGGCTTGTAATCTCCTCAAGATCAGATGTTGCCTTAATTCTAGGAGATAGTTTTATACCGAAATGGGCTCCTTCATTGTTTATTTTATTTACAACTTCCTGTCTTCGAGTATAAACCAACACATCTGAATTGTGCGCCAATAAAGTTGAGACAGTTGTGCCAAAACTGCCTGCGCCAATCACTCCTGCTTTGTTTTTATTTGTAGAATGCATTTCGAATAAGGATCGCGAAAGTAGGGCAATTTAAACTATTTTTCAAACAAATCACAAGCAGAAACCCCCAAACAATACCCCTAAATGGATAAAATCTGTTAATTTTGGCCTTATAAGGCAATTAGAATAAAAATGTTTAAAACACGCTTGAACCTCCACCGTTCCAAATTTTGGTGTACAATTTATATTTTTTTAATCAGTTTTTCAGTTTTTCATACTGCTTGCCGCAAAAAAAATGCCGAGTGGGAAAGTGAGTGGGCCGTTCCATTGGTTAAAACCCAGTTAAAACTTTCAGATTTACTTCCTTCAGATATCCTAAGTTCTGACTCTTCCGGCTTACATCAATTTGTTTTTAAATCCTCACTTTTCAATTTAAATGTGGATTCCCTGTTTGTCTTACCAGACACTGTAAGGACAAGAAGTTTTACCATAGACTCGCTTTCACTATATGACGCAAGCACCATTTTTCCAATTACTTTGGGTGAAATATGCAGACAAGCCGGAATTCTTGGATTGTTGATTATAAGTAATCAGGGAAACATGGTTCCTGTAGGTCCCATACCATCTTTCAATACACCTGCTTTTGAAATTAGTGCTGACACCATATTTACCTCAATGACATTGGATGAAGGCACCATGGAAATTAGCTTCAAAAATGAATTGCCGATCGATATTACGGATGTCCAATTTGAATTGAAAAATAAGTCCCACAATGCAATCATTGTCTCAGGAACTTTTCCACTCATTAAATCCAAGGAAAAGGTGAGTCAATCTTTTTCATTGGCTGGGAAAACGGTTGAAGGTAAAATCAATGCCCAGATTATAAGCTTTGCATCACCTGGAAGTAATGGCATGCCTGTCCTAATTGATACTGCGAATGCAATTGTTACAGAGATAAGGGTGTTTAATCTTCGTCCGAATTCTGCAACCGCAATTTGGCCTGCGCAAAATTTAGTCAATACCCAACAAGATTTTAATATCAGGGGATTGCATGTATTATTAAAAGAAGCATTGATTAAAAGTGGTGCCATTCGGTTTAGAATGAAGAGTTCCATTCCAGATAGTGTGCGATTTACTTATACCTTGCCTGCAGCAATCAAGGATGGAAAATCTTTTGAAATTCATACAACACTTCCACCTGCTGAACCTGGACAGTTTTCTGAATTTCTGCGGGACTACGATTTTACTGGTTATACTTTGGATATGAGCGGAGTTTCCAAAGATACATTTAACGCTGCTTACAATACTTATCTGGTTAGAATTGACTCTTCGGGAATAATGAAGACTTTTTCAAAATCAGACATATTTATACTCGAACTTGGCTTTGTTGGAATTCGACCATCTTATGCCAGAGGTTATTTGACCACTGACACTTTCCGCATTGAGAAGCAAACTACAAACATTGATGTTTTTAAAGAACTTTCGGGAAAAATTAATTTTGACAATGCTCATCTGGAATTATCGATTGAAAACAACATTGGGGCAGATGCTTCGATCACACTGCACCAATTGGTATCTAGCAATACAAATACAGGATTGATCGCTACACTAGATGGAGATTCCGTTTATATGTCACATAACATCCCAAGAGCATCAGATCAAGGTGGAATGCTGCCAGTGTCTCCGGGTAGATATTCGATAAATATATCCAATGAAAATTCCAATATTACAGAACTCATTAATCTATTGCCCGACCAATTGGAGTACTCTGTTGACATAATAACAAATCCAAATGGAAACATCAGTGATTTTAATGATTTTATTTACGATGGCAAACTTTTGAATCTAGATTTGGAAGTTGCCATTCCATTGTCGATCAATGCTGAAGGCTTAACCCTGGTCAAAACAATGGACCTTGATTTATACAATCAGAATTTTGATGAAATCATTTCTGGCAAATTACATTTTCTATTTACAAATTGGTTTCCATTTGAGTGCCAGATTGTCATGCACCTCCTAAACGATGATGGATCAGAGGGAATTTCTCTCATTGACTCTGGCCAAAGAATACAATCTGCTAAATCAGATTCTTCCGGCAAAGTGATTCAACCAGAAGAATCTTTAATTTCCATACCATTGGATAGTGACCTAATTAAAAGACTTTCAAAAAATTCTAAAATCAAAGTAAAGACCAATTTTAGCACAAAACCAATAGACACATTGGTAAAAATATACGATAGTTATTTTATGGATCTTAAAGTTACTGGTGAGTTTAATTATTTGAATAAATGAAAATAGCTTCATTCTCCGTTTTTATCCTGTTCAGTTTCCAATTTGTCTTCGCCCAGAGTTCAACGCTTTTTAATTCAGAAGCAGTTTTAGATTTAGATGATCGCTCCAATATACAATTGTATTTAGGTGGAATGACCGGATCAAAAACTTTGACCAATCAATTTGGCAAAAATTTTTTCATAGGAAGCAAATTAGACAAAGACCTAATCAACAATCAGTATCGCAAATTGGAAAATAATAATCAACTGTGCTACATTGTACCGGCTTATTTGCGCTTTAACCTATACAACTCAAATTTTAAGTATTTTAACTCATTAAGGCTTGAATTCGCTTCCATGTATTATAATGACATCACATTTGATAAGAATTTGTTTGGCCTATATTTTTTAGGTAACAAACCATTTCTAAACACTACTTTGGGAATATCAGCCACATCGACCAATTACACTTACCATGTTCTCAAATTAGGATCAGCATACAGGAAAGGCATCTTTGAAGTTAAGTACAATCTTGGTTTAGTCTCCGGTCAAAATCTGGCAACGAATGAAATTGTAAATAGTCGAGTTACAACTTCCGGATTAGGAGAAAGTATTGATTTAAATTTAAATTATCAATCGACTCACTTAACCAACGGATTAAACAAAAGTAATTTGTTTAATGGAATTGGAGTTGCGCTGGATCTTGGTCTAAGTTTAAAATATGCCAACGGAAACTTTGTCTCCCTTGAAATCAATGACTTTGGAAAAATATACTGGGATAATACAATTTCCAGAACATCCCTTGATACTCATTACATTTTCGAAGGCGTGGAGGTAGCAGGCTTTTTTGATTCACTTTATTTTGACATTGGAAGTTCCGAAAATTTGCGCGACAAATTCATTTCAAGAAAAAATCTAAGTCAACATCAAACCATTCTTCCATATAGCATTAATATTTTCGCACATTATCATTGGAAGAATAAAAAAATTTATTCAAACATCAATTGTAGAGTATATCCTGAATCTTTCTTCGTAGGAAGCGTGGACGTAGAAACTTATTATAAATACAACAAGCACATTAATGCTGGAGTAATCATAGGAACTGGGTGGAACCAAATGATTTACGGCGGGGTTGGCCTTCATGGTTATATTGGACGATCCAATATTTACTTCATAAGATTCAATTCAATGGTCAATGCCTTTTATAACAATTCTCCACTTGGTCCAGTTGGGGAACTCAGATATGTTAGAATTCTGAAATAAACTAAATTTTATTTAGTACCAATAAAAAATAAATCCAAACACTTATCATCGCAACTAAGCAGTTTAAAGTCGTTGATTCCAATTCTCTTAGTCAATTCTGAATTTGCCTTTGCCAATTTTTTTCGATTCATGCGATTCAATAGATCATAAGGAATTTTAAGCATAAATCTAGGAAGTTTGTATTGAAGATTGAAAAGATCAAAGCGTGTGATTTTCCGAATTTGTTTTTTATTTTCTTCAATGTACTCATTGACTAATTTCGAACCATAGGTACCTTTTGTTTCAACTTTACAAAAACCTTGACCTATCATCAGATGGTATAACCCTTCTGGAGTATATTCTCTTACATGCCACGGATTCCTTGTCAGACTTTGCGATATATTGGGAGTAGTAATCAGCGCTTTTCCACCAGGTTTTAGAACCCGGACAATTTCCTTCAAAAAAAGTCCATCATTTTCAATATGTTCAATGACCTGAAAGCTTACTACAAAATCAAATTGATTATCTTCAAAAGCATCCAATGGTGGAATGGTCATTTGTTTAAAATTGACATTCGGATATTTTGAAAAATCAATCCCACAATCAAATTTATCAATCGTTGTTAATTGTTCACAATGACTGGCCATCCATTCAACTCCCAATCCAGAGCCAGTGCCTATTTCCAATACGGCCCCCGATAAATATTCCTTTGCTACATGGTAAGCAAACATGCATCTTTGAAACACATAATTATCCATTAGATTTTCCCCTGACACTCGTTCTGCGGTCTCTGACATTGAGTTAAACTTTTGAAATTACATAAATTAATGAACTGCTTTTTCGGTTGTCGAACAAACTTAAAACTTGCCCAATGAATCCAACAATAATGCCTTTTATAAAATAGAATCCACTCTTTAAATTTTTTTCACTTAACATACTTACATAATAACCGTCCATCGGCATCGACTTAATTTGAATAATTTTCAAATTGTGTGTAAGTAATAAGCGCTCGAGAGATCCAATATTGAAATGCCATAAATGTCTTGGAACATCCCATCCTGCCCAAAATCTCTGATAATGTTTTGCATCATAAGACTGTGAATTAGGAACGGCCACCACCAATATGCCATCATCAAATAACAAGTTTCCTATTTTATCTAAAATAATTGGCAAATCATATACATGTTCTAGCACATGCCACATGGTGATTGCATTGAACTTTTCCGCAGAAGGAAAATTGTCTAAATACTCTGGTGATTGTACTTCTAACCCAAATTTTTCTTTACAATATGCTCTTGCCTGATCACTTATTTCAATTCCTGATACTTCCCAATTGTTTTGAAGAAGTTCATTCATAAAATACCCTGTGCCAGAACCGATATCAAGTGCTTTTCTTCCTTTAGTCCATCTTTCCAATAGCCGTCTCTTTCTCCCAAGCATAATGGATCTCACAAAATGGTATAAATAATTGAACAAACCTTTTCTAGAATCAGTATGAGAAATGTATTGATCGCTTTTATAATAAAACCCTGCATCCATTTCATGAGGAGGATTGCGCGTAAATTTTAAATTGCATTGATTGCACTCTGCTATGGTAAAAGATTCTAAGCTGAAATTAAAGTCCATCGTTTCTAAAATATTGTCAACCTCCAAACTATTGCAGATGGGACAAACGAGATGATTGAGCTTGTGGGCGCTTACTTTGATCATATTAGAACACTTCTGAAAGTTTTAATTCATTTTGCAACTTTCTTGATAAGCCAAAACTTGGACACTTAATTTGCAATGGCTATAATTTTAATTTCAACGCGTTGATTTCGAAGACGACCGGCGACAGTGTCGTTGGAAGCGATAGGTTCTCTCTTTCCATATCCTCGATGTGAAATTTGTTCGAAAGGTATCCCATTGTTGTATAAATAATCAGCCACATTTTTTGCACGAGCGGCAGACAGTCGATCGCAATATTCATGTGGAGGAATTCCATTGGTGTGTCCTCCAATTTCTATACTTACATCTTTATTTTTCAATAAGAACTGATAAATTTCATCCAGTACAGGAAATGACTCTTCAGAAACGATGGCAGAATCCGCTGTAAAATAAAGTTGGTTAATTCTCAAAGTCTGTCCAACAGCCAATTTCGTTCGATCAAGGTCTGGAATAGCCTTCGGTGATTCGATATAAACTTCCGTAGATTGATAACATTGGTTTTGATCATATATTTTTACCACATGTTTTCCGGCAGAAAGATTGGTCCCATTTGTTCCTGTCCGTCCATTGTCCCAAATAATTCGATAGGGTGGTGTGCCTCCCTCAACCTGTATAACAGCCTTGCCATCCTTTGTATTGAGTTCGCTCACTCTGGTTTTTGAAACCACAGTTGATTTTATTTCCTTAGGCTGTCTGACAGAAACTGAAGTAATGTAACTTTCCCCTTCTGCATCAGTTATGGTTACAGTATACTCACCTGCACCAACACTATCTATTTTATTTCCATTTAGTCCTGGAATATTCCATTGAAAACTATAGGGAGTTTTCCCTCCCTTTGCAATTACAGTGATGGTAGAGGATTTTTCTCCTGGACATTTCAACTCCCCTCTGGCATACGCCACTGCTGTCAATTGAGAAACACCTTCAAGAGATACATCCACTCTAAACATACCTCGATCTGCTGTACCTACCCAGAGGTCATCATTTCTGTCACAAGACAAGGATAGTGTTTGAGAAGAAATAAATCCATAGTCTTTGTCAATGGGAGTACTTTGATCTGTGTATGGATTAAACTGAACCAATATCTCAGACGCGATGTAAATATTTCCTTTGCTATCTGAAACAATTGACCTAACCGGACCTTGGCTTAAGCCCCTTTTTACGGCGGCATCCTGCCAACGGTCACGACCCTCCTCCTTGTAAATGAGCCACATTTTTTTTTCAGCCAATAACCATATTCCTTCACTTGTAGAAACTGCTCCGTTGATTTTATTCTCTTTTTCAAAATGACTCCAAGATTTATCTTTGATAATTACAACACCCTCATTTGTTCCTACCCATAGCCTTCCTTCCGAGTCAGGGAACAATGAGTTAATTTGATTGGATTTGAGTTTGGAATTATTTGAAGTGTAGTGGTTTAAAATTTTTATCTGATCATCAGAAACTCTAAACAAACCGTTACTCGAACCTACCCAAATATCACCTTTATAATAACTTAAACAAGTCACCTGAACCCCTTTCACTTGAATGTCAATTTGATGATAAGGGTCAAGACTTTTGATCTGTTGATTTCGATTGGCGTACCAAATAACTCCTTTTTTATCTTCAGTGATTGCCAAAATACTATCGTTAGAAAACTTTTCTGGCTCCAAATCCAAACCGATCACCCTATACAGGCCTCTATCGGTGCCTAGCCACTTGTAATTGTTTCTGTCAATACAAATAGCGCGAACGGCTTCATCCTGGTCAAATTTTGTATAATTTTCAACAGTGATTGTTTGGATGGATTCTTGTGCAAAGGCCTCATAAAACACAACCAAAGAAAATAGAATTAATACACTGAATTTCATAGCTTTAGCTCTCAATATACATCATTTAACGAAAGTAGCTGAAATTTAGTTTTACCCATACGTTAAATTTCAAGTTTACATCCAAAATCTTAAAATAAAAAAGGCCCAATCCAATAGAAACGGGCCAATGTTGCTAATTTATGTAGTCTTATTTTAATTGGGAATAATTAATTCTTGTCCAGGATGAATCAGATCAGGATTCTTTAGAATATCTGTATTAGCCTCAAATATTTTCTTGTATTTGTTCGCATCTTTGTAATACTTCTTTGCAATTAAGCTAAGACTCTCTCCCTTTGCGACAGTATGCTTTGTATAGTAAGAGGTGTTGCTCACTTTAATATCGGCCATTAAATCAGATGGATTTTCTCCACCAATCTCTTTAATTTTATCCCAAAGCTGATCTTTTTCATATTGGGTCTTTGCAACCCCTCCGATTTTGAGTACACCATTGACTTCTTCTACACTTCCTTCTTGAATTCCAAAGGCCAAACCCAAATCTAACACTGCTTTGTACTTGTTTTGAAGACTCATAATTCTTTAATTTTTTGGTTATAAATACAAGCTTAACATTTTTATAGATAGATTTGTTTAAAGTCTTTTTCGGTCTCCAACAAATTGGATTCTACCTTCATTTTTAAATCCAAATTTTAGATCATCTAATTGAATGTCATTTATTTATGAAATAGTTCTTTCATGAGTTTTTGATCGTGTAGATATATATCGTCTCTAAAATGCAAGTTTCCGTATGAATCAACCCATGCCGTAAAATAACAAATAAAGACTTTTACGGGCACAGGTAGATTAACCCATGTCTCCTTCTCTTGATTGGAAAGATCGGCAAGCAATTTTGAGGTGTATTTTGGATTTTTCCTCAACAAATAGTTGGCTAATTTCATGGGTTCTGAAACCCTGATGCATCCATGGCTAAAATCTCTCCTATTTTGAGAAAAATAGGTTTTTGCAGGAGTATCGTGCAAGTAAATACTATAGGAATTTGGGAATAGAAATTTCACTTTTCCGAGTGCATTTTGTCGTCCGGGTCTTTGCCTAATGGTATAAGGTATGGTCGATTTAAATTTTGACCAATCGATACCCTTTGAAGAAATAATTTTATTGCCGGAAAGCAATTCCATGTTATTTTGCTCAAGGTATTTACTATTTCTCTTGAGCTTGGGGAGAATTTCTTTTATAGCGATACTTTGTGGTACTACCCAATACGGACTAAAAACAATATATGCAAGATCACCTGCAAAAATATTGGTTTGATGAATTGTCTTACCTACAACAACAGGACAACTCCATTGCAATCTTGCATCATGATAAACAAATAAATTGAAATCAGGTATATTTACCAACAAAAATTCATTGGGAATCGTATCAGGTAACCACCTCAAGCGTTCCAGATTAATGATGATTTTTTCTAAATAATAATTGGTATTCTTTATAGCAGCGTTCAAAGTGAATGAATCGATTATTCCCGTTCTTACCAAACCATGCCGAAATTGGAATTTTTCCAAGCCTGTCTTAAGCAACTCAAATGAAAATGAATAATCGGGACATTCAATATCACCAAGCAATTTTAAAAAAGCGAACCAATGTAAATTGAGATCTTGGGTTTCTTCCAAGTTAATATTTTTGTCATGTTGCATGAGAATTCTTAAACTGTCGATTTTTCCAGCTTTCGCATATAGCTTTATCAGATTATTTTTAAGTTCCCGATAATAATAATTGATGGGTTCATATTTCGCTAGATCTGCCCTTCCTTCAACCATTGCATCCAAAAACAAACCAAGATCCTTTTTCTTTCTTGGAATATACCATTCCAGATCCTTTGGATCTTTTTCCATTCCTTTATAATACTTAAACGCATAGGAGAAATACGCGGCAGTCAATCCTATTTCCATCTGAAAAATCAATTCAGGGTTTTTCGTAAAGCTATTAGAATCAATGATAAATTGCTCAATGATTAGATCCGTGTTAAACAATGAGAGTGTTGAATCATTAAAAATAGTTTTGTACTCTTTGACCAAATGAATAAAACTCAAAGCTGATTCTGAGATCCCATCTTCAGTATACCAGGCCAATTGAAAATCTCTTCGAATGTAAAAGGAAAACAAATCATCCACGATTGAATTGCTGACACATTGGGTATTTAAAAATTTTGCAATCTCAAAACTGTCCAAATGAAAATGGGTAAATCTGATCTTACTATAAACAGTGCTATCTGAAGGAATCGCATAATTGTCCTTAGAATTCTTGCAACCCTGATGGATAAATAAATTCATCTGGATGGCAGCAAGAAGGAAAATTATACGAATAAATGGTGTGCCGCGGCTCATTCCATTTTATTAAAAACTAAGAAAAATACAAGTAATCAGGATCTGGAATTTGCAGATGAATTGCCATGAATATAAAGCAAAGCGCCATCTTTCAAAAGGGGAATAATATTTTGCAATACTTTGGCAGGTACAGCAGGACATCCATGACTTCTCCCCAAACGTCCATTTTTCTTGACAAAATGATCACTGACATAATCTGCAGAATGAATTATGATCTCTCTCTTTCTGGCTTGATCATTCAATCCTTTTTCAAGGCCTTCTAAAAGCAATGCATCTCCATGTTTGGGGCTCTTGATTTTTTGTCCTATTTGAAAAAATCCCAAACTACTTTTGTATGAATTCATTTGGTTTGAAAAAGATGTCGCCATTAATTCCCCGGAGTTTCGTCCATGAGCAACCAATGATTTTGCCAATAATTTCATCTTTTGTAAATCAACAATGAAAAGACGCTCTGCAGTTGATGGTTTAGTAAAATCGCAAATTGCAATAATTTTTTTTGCGGGTCTAAATAGGTCTACTCCATCAATTGCTTTCTTAAACACTTCAAAATCAACCTTACCATCTAAATTGCAATTGGCGAAACAAATTCTGGCAATATCATTACTCGTAGACTCAGTTTGTTCTAAATCTGGACAATGTTCTGGTATGCTACATGTACCAGAACTTCCTTTGTAAAATACAAAAGCAATGCTCCAGGTGATTAGCATAAGTAAAAGCAAAATAATTATACGAGCTTGAACCAACTTTTAACCATTCATTGTTAAAAAAAAAGTGGAGGTTATCGGAGTCGAACCGACGACCTCTTGCATGCCATGCAAGCGCTCTAGCCAGCTGAGCTAAACCCCCTTTTATTAGAACCGGCCCCAATAAAACTTTTTAAATTGGATAGTGCCTAAAAATAAAACGCTGCAAAAGTAATAAATATAAAGATCTTAGACTATAAATTCACATTCTCTTGGATCTTTGATGGATAAAGCAAAGCCATAATAGTCAGATCACTATTATGGCTTTGCTGAATTCAGTTATTTTGTAACAAACTTTTACTTTAATTTTTATTGACTTCTTCAAATTCTACATCTGTTACTGGTTCGGTGCCAGATCCATTTGAATTGTGATTTCCATTGGCATTCCCTGAAGCGGATTGGTTTTCAGCCTGTTGGGATGCATTGTACAAATCTTGAGAAGCAGCCATCCAAGCTGTATTCAAAGCTTCCAATTTGGCTGTAATCGCATCCAAATCCTGAGCCTGATGAGCGGATTTTAATTCTGACAATGCGGTCTCAATGGTTGACTTTTTATCAGATGGAATTTTATCACCATACTCTTTCATTTGCTTTTCAGTTTGGAAAATCATAGAATCGGCCTCATTCAGCTTATCAACCCTTTCTCTCGCTTTTTTATCAGCGTCAGCGTTCGCGGCAGCTTCATTTTTCATTCTTTCCACCTCTTCTTTTGACAAACCAGTAGATGCTTCAATTCTTACGTTTTGGCTTTTTCCTGTCCCTTTATCTAGTGCAGACACACTGAGAATTCCGTTGGCATCCATGTCAAAAGAAACCTCAATTTGTGGAATTCCTCTTTGGGCCGGCGGAATACCATCCAAGATGAATCGCCCTACTGTTCTGTTGTCTTTAGCCATTGGGCGCTCTCCTTGAAGAATATGAATCTCTACACTTGGCTGGTTATCAGCTGCTGTAGAGTAAACTTTGGATTTTTTAGTAGGGATGGTCGAATTGGCTTCTATGACTATATCATAGACTCCTCCCATCGTTTCAATACCCATTGAGAGTGGGGTAACATCCAGTAACAATACGTCTTTTACTTCTCCGGTCAAAACACCCCCTTGGATGGCAGCACCTATGGCCACCACTTCATCGGGATTGACTCCGCGGTTTGGTTTTTTTCCAAAAAATTCTTCAACAACTTGTTGAATTCTTGGAATCCTGGTGGATCCACCTACCATGATAATCTCATCAATATCAGCTTTGCTTAGTCCGGCATCTTTTAAAGCATCCTCACAAGGCTTTAAGGTTCTTCTAACCAGTTCATCAGCCAGTTGCTCAAATTTTGCCCTTGTCAACTTCAGAACCAGGTGTTTTGGCACACCATCAGTAGCTGTAATATACGGGAGATTAATTTCTGTTTCAGTACTTGATGACAATTCAATTTTGGCTTTTTCGGCTGCTTCCTTAAGTCTTTGCAGGGCCATTGGATCTTTTCTCAAATCAATATTTTCCTGGCTTTTAAAACTATCAGCCAGCCAATCAATGATTACATGATCAAAATCATCACCTCCAAGATGTGTATCTCCATTGGTCGATTTTACTTCAAACACCCCATCGCCTAATTCGAGAATTGAAATATCAAATGTTCCACCACCTAAATCGTACACGGCAATGGTCATATCCTTATTCTTTTTGTCAAGGCCATAAGCCAGAGCGGCCGCGGTTGGCTCATTGATAATTCTTTTGATATTTAAACCGGCAATTTCGCCAGCCTCTTTGGTAGCTTGTCTTTGAGAATCATTAAAATAAGCAGGAACCGTAACTACTGCTTCAGTTACTTCTTGTCCAAGATAATCCTCGGCTACTTTCTTCATTTTTTGAAGAATCATGGCTGAAATTTCCTGGGGTGAATACAATCTGCCATCGATATCAACTCGGCAGGTATTGTTTTCTCCATTCACCACCTTATAAGATACTCTTCCTACCTCTTTATTCGACTCGTTGAATCTCTGCCCCATAAATCGCTTTATGGAAGCTACTGTGCGTCTAGGATTTGTAATAGCCTGTCTTTTGGCAGGATCACCAACCTTTCTCTCACCATTGTCCAAAAAAGCTACAATAGAAGGAGTTGTTCTCCTTCCTTCATCGTTGGCAATCACAACAGGCTCATTGCCTTCCATCACAGAAACACAGGAATTTGTAGTTCCTAAATCTATCCCAATAATTTTACCCATTTTTTTAAAATTTAATATATCATGCTGCATCAATCCTTGTGCCAAGACAGATTTAAGAAAATTTGTCAGGTTTGATCCTGCCAAAATGAACAAATAGCCATAGAAATCCTGCCAAAATTGACAGAAAGAACAGGAAGCTTAGAATCTAGAAATTTAATAATTGGGTCTCGGGAGTGTTTCTTAGCAAAACTTTGGTCTCGGGGGTGACTCCAAAGCTCTTGATGTGAGTGAAAACACTGGAAAATAATCCAAACCCTTCAGACATATTTGTATATCGAGGAATTTCCTGCGATGCTGTCAAACCGGTATTGGCATTTATCACTGAATCAAAATCATAAATTTCTACACCTCCTGCCTTCACAATAAATTGAAGAGAAGAAATCTCACGATGAATAGACTGGTCCACGATTAAATTGTCTTTTAGCAACCTGTAAAAATCTATTCCAGGTACCAAAACACTGTTTTTTAAACTTTTTCTCATAAACACCCAGGGAATGGTGACAATTTTAGATTGGCCCGTAACTCTATTGGTCTCAAGAATATTGACCTTCACCTCAAATGAATAAAGATGAGCCCCTGTCAGCAGCGTCCAGGCAAAGGTCTGTCCCACCTCAGGCTTAAATGTTATTTCCCGTGTATCCCGGGATGGAGAGGTCAAAACAATATCTCTTACTAAAACTATTTTACTAGTAACCAATGGTTTATTATCTCCTCGTTGCAATCTGAATTCCAAACTATCTCCTCCCATCAGCGGAATTTCGGAGGCTTTAATTTTGTAGAGAAAGTTTGGTGCGGTGGCAAAAGGACCTGGTTTTCTTTGAAACCCCTCCAAGTTCCCGTCTACTTTACTCAGCATAAACTCGGTTTTTAATCTAGGACTGTAAAGTGAGACAATTGCATTCGCATAATATAGAGAATCAGCTATTTGAGCTATTTCAACTGCTGACTTATTTTCGTCAACAAACAATTTCTCGACCCTGATATAATGTGCCGAATCCGTTCTATCTATAAATCCATACACCACAGGCAGGTCAATCCATTCTTCTGTTACCTGAAAATCTTCGTCGCAGGACACAAAAAGTATGATTAAAAACACAAAACATGAAAAAATTGCTCGAAACATGGCGCAAAAGTAATTATTTAAAATTTATCAAAACTATTGACTATAACGCATCAAAGTGAAAATTAGTGATCGGGTCCGACAGAATCGCTAATTTTGTGATATGTCTGTACACAAAGAAATTAAGAGAATAACCACCAGGACTTTACAAGAAATGAAATCAGCAGGTGAAAAGATCGCTATGCTGACTGCCTATGATTTTTCTATGGCAAAAATCCTTGATGAAGCCAATATAGATGTTTTGCTGGTTGGGGATTCCGCATCCAATGTGATGGCAGGGCATGAGACCACACTTCCCATTACTTTGGACCAAATGATTTATCACGCTCAATCAGTTGTCAGAGGTGTACAAAGGGCACTTGTGGTCGTTGATTTGCCTTTTGGAAGCTATCAGGGAAATTCAAAAAGGGCACTGGAATCCAGTATCCGTATTATGAAAGAAAGTGGAGCCCATGCCGTAAAACTCGAAGGGGGTGCTGAGGTCGTCGAATCCATTAAAAGAATATTAACCGCTGGAATTCCGGTAATGGGTCACTTAGGCCTAACTCCGCAATCAATTTACAAATTTGGCACCTATACAGTCCGTGCCAAAGAAGATATGGAAGCCATAAAATTAAAGGCCGATGCCAGAATTTTGGAGAAGGCGGGTTGTTTTAGTTTGGTCTTGGAAAAAATACCAGCCTCATTGGCCATTGAAGTGACTCAATCCATACAAATACCTACTATTGGTATCGGTGCTGGTGCTGGAGTGGATGGACAAGTATTGGTATTGCACGATATGCTTGGATTAAACAAGGGATTCAACCCTAGATTTTTGAGAAGATATCTTGATCTGCACGGAGAAATCAAATCGGCCGTTGAACAATATTCAAAGGATATCAAATCCGGTGATTTTCCTAACTTGAAAGAACAGTATTAATGCGAAAAAAGAATATTTTCATTAGCCTCTTTGTTTTAGGGGCTGGTGCGGTCGTTTTTTATTGTTTATTTGCACCCAATGTATCCAAGGTCCACCAATCCTATTTTTTAGAAATCAAACCGGTTTTCAGTTGGTCTGAAATTGAACAAAACTTAGTCGATCATAAAGTTCTAAAAAATAACAAGAGTTTCCAACTCACCAGTTATATTTTCTCATTCTCTGCCAAAAAGTGGAAAGCAGGACGATATAAAATCAACAAAGGGATGTCAAATTTTGATATCTTTAAAAAGCTTCTTTCAGGTGCGCAGGATCCAGTTATGCTTGTCATTAATAATGTAAGAGATATTTATCAATTGGCAGGAAAACTTGATCCTTATCTTATGATTGACTCTACTGACATACTAAATACCTTGAGCGATACTTTATTCCTGGACAGTTTGGGTTACAATTTGGAAAATATACTCAGCATGATTTTACCCAATAGCTATGAAGTATTTTGGACGATCCAGACAAAAGCACTGTTTTTAAAATTAAAAGCGCATCACGACAAATTCTGGGAGTCAGAAAGTAGATTAATGGCATTGCGCGATGTTGGACTAAGTCAAGTGCAAGCATATACACTTGCATCCATCGTAGAAAAAGAGTCCCAATATCTCCCAGAGAGAAACATGATTGCCGGAGTTTATCTAAATAGATTGAAAAGAGGAATGAAGCTGCAAGCTGACCCAACTGCTGTGTTTGCATCAGGTTTGGATGGGGTGCAGAGAGTAAATTATGACATTTTAAATGTGGACTCTCCATATAATACTTATAAAGTGGTCGGGTTACCTCCAGGTCCTATCTACATGCCTTCCATTAACAGCATTGAAGCAGTTCTAAACGCAGATAAGCATGAATATATATTCTTCTGTGCTTTGCCGGGTTATGAAGGTAGACATTCATTTGCCAAAACAGCTGAACAACATTTTGAAAATGCGAGAATCTACCGAAAATGGTTAGACCAGCAGAACATACATTGAGAAAAAAGTACGATTAATTGGAAGGGACAGGTAATTTGCTTTTTCGCAAAAATTTAATTTGCCAGGGGTTATTCCCATACTTTTCAGTACCAACAAAAAGCATGGCATCCGGGTCAACTTTTACTTTCCATTCACTGGAACTGTCTTTTACTGACCTTAACTCAATCGTCCCATTCTGAGGAACATACAAATACCTCCCTTCATCAGTCTTATCCCCAAAAATTCCTTTTTCATAGGTTCCATTGTCTTTAAGATCTAGCCAATGCCCCTCATAGATATTTTTTTTAGGAGTCTCTTCTGAAATAGAAAGAGCGAAGTAAAAATGCCATAAACTGTCAGTGATCAGAAGATATGGCTTTTGTTGATTGGACAATTCAATAAAATCTTTATCAATAGGCGCAAATTTAACCATGGTATTAGAAGAGAGCTTAAGCCCCTCATTATCAGGCAAATTTGTAACCATGGGTTTCTTTGATTCTACTTTTTGGTCCGGTTTACAAGAGCCAATAGAAAATAAAACAACCGCAATTAATACATACTTAATATTCATGCTAAATCAACTTTAATGCAAAAAAAATTCATTTTAATCGATTGAATCCTAAAAATTCCTCAACTTGCAAAAAATTAACTTTTCTTGAATTTGCGAACAAAATTTCAAAATGAAATTAAAACAGCTCTGGATGTTTATCTTGACTCAACATTTTTGGTAGCAGTCAGTGGTGGTGTGGACTCCATGGTTCTTGCTGATTGTATGAAAAGCCTTAGCCTTAAATTTGGCATTGCTCATTGCAATTATCACCTAAGAGGTGAAGATTCTAAATTAGATGCCAAGTTGGTCATGGAGTGGGCACATCTCCACAATATCTGCTTTCACATGGCTGAATTCCCTATAAATCCAGATGAAAAAAGCATACAGGAGAACGCCCGACAGTTAAGACTACAATATTTTGAGAAGATAAAATCAGAATTTGGTTATCAATTTATTTTAACGGCACATCACAAAGGTGATGTGATTGAGAATTTTCTATTTCGGCTTCTTAATGGATCTGGATTAAGAGGTATGGTATCCATTGAAAACAACTTTCATTTCTCAATTAAACCATTTTTGAATATTCATAAGACAGAGCTTTATGAATACGCCGCTCAATATCAGGTACCTTTTAGAGAAGATGCATCCAATCTATCGTCCAAGTACAGTCGAAATCAATTGAGAAATCAAATCATTCCACTTTTTGAAAAAATCAAACCTGGATCCCTAACTTCCATTCAACAATCATTGTCTATTCTTGCACAAGCCTATGACTTTATCACAAAGAAAAAAGAAGAATGGGTTTCCCTTAATGTTTTGAAACATCAAAACCATTCGATCATAAAGATCCCCAAAGAAGACGATTTGTATTTGCTCAATGAATATTTGGTGGAATTCGGATTTAATTTTAGTATCCTGCAAGATCTTAAACAACAAATTCATCAAGCAGGTAAGGTTTTCTATTCCAATACAGGATTCAGGATTACCACTGGGAAAGGATATTTAAATCTAGAAAGGGTAGAGGAATTAAAATTAGGCAAAGTAATATTTATCGAATCCCTTCCGATCCAATGTTCTTTGGAATTGGGTGAAATCAAGCTGACACTGAACAAAGAGACCGAGCCAACTATTAGGAATGAATCCAGTTTTAAACGAGTTCACGTTGATCTTCAGCAAATCAAATGGCCTTTAAAAATTGAATATTATCAGCCAGGAGATAAAATAAAGTCATTGGGTCTGAAAGGAAAGTCCAAAAAACTCAAAAAAATATTCATGGAAAGGGGGACCGATATGCAATTGCGTAAAAAATGGCCCATCGTAAAATCAGGAAATGAAATTATTTGGGTTCCGGGTCACGCCATGTCTGAATTGGTCAAATGCGGAGAAGCTACCAAGGAGATTGCAGTTTTTAACTGGTGTCCTTATTAAAAATTTTAGGTCACCCCACTATTTTCACATTACTCTTTCTTCTCTCTGCCAAACAGATCCTTCGGTCTATTGTCCAAAATTGGATGATCCCTTGGTGCTTCGTTTAATAGGGTATTGCTCAATTGCAATTCATGCCTCCATGCATTGTCTATATATTGTAAGGATTCATAAGTTCCGTCTGGGATAAAAACCGGACCACCCCCTGATCTGGTATCTTCAAACCTCATGATGTGATCGTAAATGATTTGGTTCTCAATTTCATTAAAACTTATGCTACAACTTGCATTTTCAGAATATCGGATCACTTGCCTGGCAGCTCCAAATGACTCATTGTTTTCGTCTTTGAGGGTCAAATCGTCAAGTCCAAAAAACAAAGTATCCGATTTAAATCTTAAACCATCGATAATTTTAAATTTCTCTCTTTTTTGATTCTGAGAAAATCCAAAAAAAATATATTGGTCATTGTTTGCACCAAACACTTTTGGAAGAATTTGGTAGATTAATGCGCCATACCAATTGTCAGAGGTGATATGATCTTTTCTTATGCGCAAATAATCCCTTCTTTCTGTATTTAAAACCAATAAGTTTCCATTGGACCATTTTAGGACTCCACCATAATGCCATAAACTCCTTTCGCCTTCAAATTGCCAGGTATAAAAGGTAAATTTTTTATCTGGAGCTTTTGCCACGATCAAACCTGGAATTAGGATGCTCGAATCCAAATCCATTGATCTCAAACTGCTTAATAAAATATTTTTAAACTGAATCTCTGCATTCATTCTAAATTTTGGATTCCTCGAAGAAGCCATTACGTCTGCCCAGAACTGCAAGCTATCCTTGGTAGTAACTAAAAAACTCTGCCCAGAGAGAAAAACAACTATTGTGCAATTTAATAAAAAGAATAATAAAGGCTTTAGAAAGAGCATTGCATAAAATTTTAACAACTGTCTTGTCCCTAAACGAGCAAAATGTCCTGACATTACGTGGGTACGCACGAAATCATACTTAGGTAATCTGGCTTATCTGAGGCATATCTATGCCTGAATTCTGAAGTTACTTTACCATTGGAAATGGTAAATACCCCGGGCATTTGGAAACCATCTCCCAATTGTACTCCCCAACCATGGCCCTTTACAATACCTGCGTCTACACCTCTAATCCATGATCTAAAACCAAACAATTGATTAAATCGCCCCTTGATCAGACCAAAATCCTGGTATATTTTACAATCAGGGTCAGAAATGTGATCTAAGTGGGAAATTTTAAACTTTTCAAAATAACTCATGGCGATACTAGGCTCCGCCATATGCACCAAAATGATCGAAATTTGTCCGGAATCCAATTTTTTATCAAGGATCCGTATTTCCTCAAGTGCTTCTCTGCAAAATGTACAACCAAAATGTCTAAGAAAAACGAGGAGTACTGGTTTGGAATAACTTAGCTCGCCGATCGATTTTCCACCATGGGTACTAAGGGTGCGAAGTCTTTCATTGATTTTATTCATCACTAGCTAAACAGCAAAGGATAGCCTCTGGTTTAATTGCTAGGATTGCGGAAGATTATCATATACTTTCATCATACTGGCAACTTCTGCAGCGGATTGATTAAGAAGGTCTTTTTCGGCTGAGTCTAACTTGAGATCAATAATTCTTTCAATTCCGTTTCTCCCCAACACAACAGGGACTCCTACAAATACATTGCTCAGGTCGTATTCGCCATTTAGCATTGCGCAGCAGGGAAATATTCTTTTCTCATCTTTCAAAATTGCTTCCACCATTTGGGCAGCAGCAGCTCCAGGTGCATACCAAGCAGATGTACCCATGAGTTTTACCAACTCACCACCACCATATTTGGTCCTTTCGACAATTTGGTGCAAGCTAGCTTCATCAAGAAATTCAGTTACTGGAATTCCTGAAACAGTGGTAAATCTTGGCAACGGGACCATTGAGTCGCCATGACCGCCCATCAATAATGCCTGTATATCTTTGGGTGACACCCCAATTGCTTCAGCCAAGAAAGCGCGGTATCGTGCTGTATCCAATATTCCTGCCATGCCAAATACCCTTTTAGAATTCAGACCACTTACCTTATAGGCTGCGTACGTCATCACATCCAAGGGATTGGAAACCACGATTATAATTGGATTATTAGAATACTTTAATGCCTCTTTGGTAACAGAATTCACAATGCCTGCATTGGTAGAAATTAAATCATCTCTGCTCATTCCAGGTTTGCGCGGCAGGCCGGCTGTAATCACAATGACATCAGAATCCTTTGTTAAAGCATAATCATCTGTGCCTGTTATTCTTGTAGAATAATAATCCACGGGAGCCTGTTGCCAGGAATCAAGGGCTTTGCCTTGAGCCATTTCTGCCTTAATGTCAACGAGTACAATTTCCTTTACAAAATCTTTATGGGCTAAAACATTTGCAACTGTTGCCCCAACATTTCCTGCCCCGATGACGGTAACTTTATTCATATTCAATCGTTATTAGATAAATCGGCGCAAAACTACTTAGATGTTTGGTCAAGTTGTTGTATTTTTGTGTTATATTTGAAATTAATTAAACTTAAAATGATTAAAAAATTCACATTTTCAATTTTTGCTCTTTGGAGCATCGTGTTATTCTCTCAGGAAAAGCCAATCGGTTTTTGCGGAACTAGTATTGAAGATCAAAGAGTTATTCTCGACAGAATGTTCAAAAATAGGGAAGAAATGGGCTTGCTCTCACAAAGAACCGGAGCCATTCGATATATTCCAGTCAATTATCACCTTGCTGCCAACGCGGATGGTTCAGGAAGATTGAGAATTGCAAATGTTTTCATTAATTTATGCGCCATAAATCGATTGTTTGAGCCCCTTGAAATTCAATTTTACCTTAGACACATTAACTTTGTTAACAATTTTGCTCTGTATGATGATCCAATTAGTCAAATAGGTACGGCCTGGTGCAATAGCCTGGCGAATAACAATCGAAATGCAGTCAACATCATTTGCGCCCGGGTAGCCAATAAAAATGAAACAGGCGTTTTGGCTTTTTATAGCCCTTCTGGAGATTACATAGTTTCAGGAAACTCTTCCGTAAATTCAAATGGTACAACCCTTGCACATGAGATCGGTCATTTTTTTAGTTTGGCTCACACTTTTTATGGCTGGGAATCCACTCGATATACCTGTAACACACCGACACCCAATACAGTATTTATAAATAATCAACCCGTTCAGGTAGAATACGTTGATCCTACTAAGAGGATAAACGGTCAATTGGTTTGCAAGTTAGCCGCTGATGGCTTCTGTGATACACCTGCGGACTATAATCTTGGCTTTGGATGGGCCGGAGGTTGTGTATATAATGGTTGTGCGGTTGATCCAGACAACCAACCATTGGATCCGGATGAGCGCAATATGATGAGTTATTTCTTGAGTTGTCTTCAAAATTTTTCAACGGAACAGATTGCAGCCATCAATAGGGATTACAATAGTAGTCAGAGAAATTACCTAAAAGCTGCTTACAATCCTCTTCCTTCCTTGACTTCAGAAATAAGTATAGTTTCTCCTTTGGATCAATCCATTACGGAAGGTTTCAATCAGGTCAAATTTGAATGGGCTGCTGTACCCAATGCAACCCATTACTTCGTTGAATATGGCGAAAGCTCCTTAACCGTCAAAAATGTTAGTTTTATCACTAGACGGACAGATACCACTTTGACCAACCTGCTCGCAAACAAAAGATATGCCTGGCGAGTTTTTGCTTACAATAGCACAAATTTTTGCCACAATATCATGAATCCAATTAGCTTCACAACTGGAAAATTTGCAGTTTCCAATAATGACATTTTGCAAGACATCCACAACATTGACTGGTATTCTGTAGGAGGCAATCAGCTTCAATTTAACATAAATGCAAGACAATCTGCAAATGCTGAGTTTGAAGTATTTGGACTGGATGGTAAAAAAGTGGCACTGATCTCAATGAATTTAGCTCCTGGACAAAATCCAGTTTTAGTACAATTGCCAATTAGTGGTGGATATATTTACAGAGTGAAAACCGTCAATGGTTCTATTGGGGGTAAATGTTTATTATTTTAAATTGATTTAATTCTTTCCATCTATGGGTTCGCGATTATTTCTCTTGTGGACATTTATTCTTTTTGCATTTATTGAAATTTTAAAGGCACAAGATCAGCCCTGTGGTACAAGCCACAAGGATCAAAGTGTCATGTTAGAAATGGCTCAAAAATCAAGTCAACTTACTTATAAAAAAGAAGGTGGCTTTATTTTTCTCCCCATACAAGTACATATGTTACTCAATGATCAAGGCAATGGTTTATACAACTTAATTTCATTGGATGAATCACTTTGTACACTTAATAAAGACTTTGAGCAAACTGGATTCCAATTTTACATGGAAAATGAAATTAACTTTATTAAAAATGGCGAATGGGACAACCACACCGAATTTCATGCTGGAATTGAAATGATGCAAACCAATAATGTGGACAATGTAATAAATTGTTACATTGTAACAAATCCAGCTGGCACATGTGGATATTTCGCCTGGGATGGAAATGCAGTGGCATTGAGTAAATCCTGTTTAGGTAAGGCATCACATACCTGGGCACACGAATTAGGACATTTCTTTTCATTGCCGCATACGTTTTTTGGCTGGGAAGGAATTTCATACAACGGTTCTCAACCCACCTCAGCATACCAACAAAGGGTAAGGCGTCCCATCGAGAACGTAAACAGAGAGAGATGCCAAAATCAAGCGGATGGTTATTGTGGAACCACTCCTGATTACATCAGTAACCGTTGGACATGCAATCAGGAACAAAAAACATCTTATTTTCTGAAAGACCTCAATGATTCATTGTTTCAGGCAGATGGAAGTTTATTTATGTCCTATGCCAACGATAGATGCATGAGCCGATTTTCATCCGATCAGTCTGAAGCAATGGTCCAATTTCTTCATTCAAATCGATCTGAATTATTGAGATCAGCTGTACAGCCAGTCTATCTCAGCAGAATAGAAAAAGAAAATATGTGGCCAAATGATTCTTCCGTAATTTCAACCAGTTCTGTAAATTTTACCTGGCCTGAAATCCCTGGAGCTGATGGTTACATTTTTCACCTAGCCCGAAATGAGGCAATGACAATCACTGTAAAATTCACCTCCACCCAAACGAATCATATCAGTCTAGACAATTTAGTGAGTGGTAGAAATTATTACTGGCGTGTAAAGCCTTTTAATAAATTTGATTTTTGTCAGCCTGTTTCCGACACTTCTTATTTTCACTACAATACAATTTCTAATATTTTAGATTCTGATCAAACTGTAACAAGCATCCATATATTCCCAAACCCTGCCACAGATATTAATGAAATTACCATACAATCTGAAAATGTTGATATTTTAGACGCATCGCTTGCCAATCAACTAGGTGTTTTGGAATATAGGCCTCTACAAAAAATAAACAACCATTTTTATAAATTGAACATAGAAGGACTACCAAAAGGGATCTATTTTATTTCAATGAAAACAAGAGATCAAATCATCACACAAAAACTGTTGGTAAAATAGATATCTCATTATGAATTTACACGAGTACCAGGGAAAAATAATCTTACAGAAATTTGGTGTGCCTGTTCAGCAGGGTATGATGATTGAAGATGCATCAAAAGCTGAAGCAACATACCAAGAATTAAAACAAAAAACAGGGACTACATTTGCAGTAGTTAAAGCACAAATTCACGCAGGCGGTCGTGGCAAAGGTGGAGGCGTTAAATTAGCCAAGAATCTATCTGACGTTATTAACTATACAAATTCAATCTTAGGAATGATGCTAAAGACCCCACAAACACCCGGTGGTATGGAAGGTCCTGGTAAAAAAGTTAGAAAAGTTTTGTTGGCTGAAGACAGTTATGCCCCTGATTTTGATGCGTGCAAAGAATTTTATTTATCCATTCTTACTGACAGAGGATCGCAGCAGAATGTAATTATTTATTCGACACAAGGAGGAATGGATATTGAGAAAGTGGCTGAGGACACTCCCGAATTGGTATATAAGGAATTTGTAGACCCGGCGTTGGGTATCCAGGAATTTCAGTTAAGAAAAATTGCATTTAATCTTGGATTAAGCAGCCAAGCATTCAAAGAAATGACCGCTTTTGTAAGAAATTTATACAACGCTTTTGTTGAATCTGATGCAAGTTTGATTGAGATCAACCCCTGTTTGAAAAATTCCAATGACAAAATTATTGCTGTGGATTGCAAATTTGCAATTGATGACAATGCTTTATACAGGCATCCCGAGATAGAAGCCATGAGAGATGAAGACGAGGAAGACCCAACTGAAGTAGAAGCAAGACATCACAATCTCAACTATGTAAAATTGGATGGCAATGTAGGTTGCATGGTGAATGGCGCAGGATTGGCCATGGCAACCATGGATATTATTAAAATGGCAGGAGGTAACCCAGCTAATTTTTTAGATGTTGGAGGTACAGCAGATGCAGCCAGGGTTGAACAAGCATTTAGAATTATACTTAAAGATCCTGAGGTAAAAGCAATTTTAGTCAATATATTTGGAGGAATTGTCCGATGTGATCGGGTAGCACAGGGTATTGTGGACGCATACAGAAATATGAATAACATACAAGTTCCGATCATAGTGAGATTACAAGGGACTAATGCAGAACTTGCAAAGGAAATTATTGATTCATCAGGTCTAAAAGTCCACTCTGCCATCGAACTTCAAGAGGCTGCCGATTTGGTGACCAAAGTTTTAGCCTAAGCTTTTTGAGATGGAAACCATCTCATTGTCCAGTTTATTCAATAAAATCAGTAGGGTAGTAGCTCTTAATTTTCCTGAGCCCATTTGGATCACCGGCGAGGTTTTGCAAATTAAAATGGTCAAAAACCATTATTATTTAGAGTTGGCGGAAAAAGGAGAATTAAAAGACATTATTGCACAGGCATCTGCTGTCATTTGGAAAGCAAAAGTTGCAGAAATTGAAGCCCACATTCAAACGGATCTTTTGCAAATATTAAAACCAGGAAATGAGACACGAATGAAAGTCCTGGTTGATTTTCATTCAAAATTCGGACTAAAGTTAGTTGTTTTGGATGTTGATGAAAGATACTATCTCGGGAAAATTCAACAAAGGAAAAATGAGATTATAAGGCAGTTGATTCAAGAAGGAGTTTGGCAAAAAAATAAAGAACTTGCACTACCATTAGTGATTCAAAGAATTGCTATTGTAAGTAGTCCATCAGCATCTGGTTACATCGATTTTCTCACCCATATGAATCAAAATAAATATGGATACAGCTTCAGGTTCAATTTATTCCAAAGTAGTATGCAGGGAATTTCAACGGAGACCGATGTGATCAATGCCATCGGTCAAATTAATAATCGATTAGAGGATTTTGATTGTATTGTCATCATCCGTGGAGGAGGTTCAAAATCAGATTTACATGATTTTGATAATTTTGCAATAGCCGGTGCGATTAGTCATTCACAACTTCCTGTCTTTTCAGGAATTGGTCACCATCAGGACGAGTCCATCGTTGACCAAAATTGTCACAGCTCATTCAAAACACCTACCGCGGTTGCGGAACATTTACTGGACCACAATTTTCAATTTGAAAGAATGATGTTGAAATATTTTGAACAATTAACAGCAAATATTGGACAAAAAACAATTTACCATAAAAGCAGGATCGAACAATATGAATTAAAACTAAAGGCCCATTTAGCCCAAATTGTTTCATTGGAATACATGCGGATAAATAAAATTGGAATTCAATTAATTTCAACCTACAAAAAATATTTAATTGATCTCACCAAAGAAATACACAGCCTGGAAATGCAATTGCAACAAAATGATTTGGGTCTAATTCTTTCTAATGGATTTACCATGGTAAGTCAAAATAATGTAAGAGTTACCCAAATAAAAAACCTTAATAAAAATGAAAAGTTAAACATTCACTGGGCAGACGGAACTGTCGAGTTGAATTCTAAAATTACAAATGAAATTTAGTGTTATGAAGAATGATTCTTATTCAGAAGCCATTAAAGAAATTGAATCCACCTTGGAAAAACTCCAGAAAAATGATATTCCGGTGGATCAGTTGGAGTCCACATTGGTAAACGCCAAAAATTTAATTGAATTATGCAAGAAGAGACTTCGCAATATTCAGACTGAGATAGAGAAGGCGGAGGAAGAAATAATGGATTGAGGTAATCATATTATGATTAAAAATCACGAATTTTAAAATAAAATGTCAATTCTAAAACTATGAAATCAATGAAACAATGGAGCCAACTAAAAGCCGAAAATAGTTGGACCATGTTCAAAGTAATGGCTGAACTGGTGGATGGCTTTGAAACCATGCAAAAACTGGGACCATGTGTTTCAATCTTCGGCTCAGCCAGAGTAACGGAAGGCCACCCGCATTATGAATTGGCGTGTAAAATAGCACAAAGATTAACAGAGGAAGGATTTGGAATTATAACAGGGGGAGGTCCCGGAATCATGGAGGCTGCCAATAAAGGCGCTCATCTTAATAATGGGGTTTCTGTTGGGCTAACCATCAATCTTCCATTTGAGCAATTCAGCAATCCCTATTTGGATCCGCGAAAAACCCTTAATCACCGGTACTTTTTTGTCAGAAAGGTGATGTTTGTAAAATATTCGCAGGCTTTTATAGCGCTACCGGGGGGGTTCGGCACCCTAGATGAACTTTTTGAAGTATTAACCTTAACGCAAACTGGAAAAATCAGTAAAGTGCCCATTATGTTAATAGGAGCAGAATTTTGGAACCCTTTAAAAAACTGGTTAATGAATGTAGTTGGCGAGAGGTATGGATACATCTCACCAAATGACAAGGATTTGATTCCAATTGTAGATGATCCGGAAGATGTTGTGCGCATAATTAATGAATTTTACGGTGGTGACGGATCGATTGGATTAAAACCAACCTTTGATTTATAAATTTTAGCGTCATTCAATTGATAATATAAATGAACCTATAGTATTTATGAAGCAATTTTACAGATATCTGTTCTTTAGTGTAACATTTCTAAGTATATCCTGTGACAATGCAACTCCACCTTACATTATTCCTAAAATTTGGTTTATCTCTTTTTCCAAATTGGAGTTTATGCAAGGAGATATTAATCAGGATTCTGTTTGGCTGGAAATCGGATTTGAGGATGGAGATGGTGATATTGGCTTTGGGGCAAATAATCCATCCCAGGATATTTTTTTGTACGATCGCCGAACGGGAAAACTACAGGATTCTTACAAACTACCCGATTTGCCAAACTCAGATGGAAAACCTGTTTCTGGAACAATTAAATTAAGGGTTTTCAATACTTGTTGCATTTTTCCACAAGGAATTCCTCCATGTTCATCACCTCCACAATTCCCAAACGATAGTATCAATTACGAATTGTACCTCGTTGATAGATCTGCCAATCAAAGTGAAAAGATCCAAACTCCTTTTTTGAGTATTTTATGCAAATAATGAAGGATTATAATTCAATTATCAAAATTGATATTTAATAACAATTCCAAAGTTTAGCTATAAGTAAATCTGAATCTCCTTTCTAATTGCTGACAAAGCAGTATTGACCGCTTTATCTGCAAGCAATGTCGTTTCGAGTTGCATTAAATTTGCGGTAGCGACATCGGATAACGCGTTTTGTGAAATAGCATCAGTCAGTGCGTTTAGCGTTTCATTTTTTGCAAATTGAACAATTTCCCATAATTTGTCACTCACATACAATTGCATGGCCATATTGTGCTCATACTCCTGATGAACTGCCATCATCATTGATTGATACCATGATATTGCACTGGTATCTTTAAGATGGGGAAAACGTATAATTAAATTGGACAAACGAATGCGCTCGAGGAATAAACTCAACCTCTCATATGCCTGAAGCCTGACTGGTAATGAATCTTTTTGTGTCTTTGCAAAACGATCTGATTGAAACTTAAGGCGTTCAAGATTAAAATACTGTCTTAACAGAAAATAGACTGTTAAAAATACAACCACCGAAGGCAAGGTGTACTTTAAGACTTCAAAAAAAACCTCCATTCTTTTTATAATTTATTGTAGGACAGATACTTAAGAATATAACTGCAATAATAGGAACAAAATTATTTAATTTTGTGTTAGGATGATGGTAAATGTGAGCAAATATGAATGTCATCGATCAATCTCCAATTATAATTACTGATTCTGCATTGAATCAGTTGAACAGAATCAGGCAAGAACAAGGAATTCCTCAAGATTTTGGACTTCGGGTAGGAGTAAGAGGTGGAGGTTGTTCCGGATTTAGCTATACACTTGGATTTGATGAAAAGAAAGAACATGATCAGGAATTTGAGATTGGAGGAATCAAAGTATATATGGAAGCTTCCCATTCTCTATATTTGGTTGGCATGCAAATAGAGTGGGTAGATGGATTGAACAACCGTGGTTTTTCTTTTGTAAACCCCAACGCAAAAGAAACCTGTGGTTGTGGCCAATCATTTTCCGCCTAATTCAGCAAGTGTCGGTCATGAAAGATTTATTGGATCTAATTGCACGTGCATTTATCTCAGCTATATTTTTATTTGAAGCTTTTACTTCTGCAAAGTTTTTTGACAGGACAAAGTTGACCATGACTGAATATGGATTGACCTGGAATCAGGATTTTTTACTGGTCTCTACCATAATTGCTCTCACTGTTGGGGGTATTTTTTTATTAATTGGATATCGACCAGGTTTTGCTGTTTTATTGTTGTTGATTTATTGGGTTCCGGTTACATTTATTGTCTACTCTTTTTGGAACAAAGCCCCTGACAAACAAACCCTTTATTCGATTCTATTTATGAAAAATATTGCTATTACCGGTGGACTTATACATATTTATTTGTACGGTACAGGTCGATATAGCTTTAGAAGATTGGTAGGGATGACCCGAATACCAAAATCTTAAATTAAGGGAATTGTAAATGATTTCGGACATGTTTTCAAAGTGTTGGCTGGGCCTATTTTGCATTTGTGCGCTCAATACTTCGGCTCAACAGAAGATTGAATTCAGTTTTGATACCATCAGATTAATAAATTGGCCAAACATCCATTCCTTTAGCTACGGAGAATGGGAAAATGAGGTATATATCTTCGGCGGAAGAAAAGATGGTATTCATGAAAAAAAGTCAGGGTTTGAAAGACAAACAAACAACTTCAATTTGTATATTTGGAATCCTTCTACCCAACATATTGATTCGATGGACCTTCGATTCCTCCCGGACTCATTGCTGGATCCACTAATTGCTGCAGCCACTAATTTCTATCAAAAAGATAATTTTCTTTTGATCATTGGAGGATATGGTCAAAATAGATTGGATAGTTTTCTAACTTATGCCAGTCTGATCGTTGTGGATTTGGCGAAAGCAAAAAAACTCTCTAATTGGTCTGATACCTCCTCCAGAGTGATCAGACAATTGATCCATCCGGATTTTGCAATCGCTGGTGGACAACTCATCATGATCAATGATGCTTTTCTCTTAGTTGGAGGGCATCAATTTTACGGAATTTATGATGACAACTCAGGAGCAATAGTACAACATTATTTAAATAAAGCTTCAAGCTTTAAACTGAAGTTTGAAGGCAATGATATTATAATTAATGATTGGTTTGATCTTATCGATGAGTTTAATTTTCACAGACGCGATTTTAATTTAGTGCCTTTCATATTTGAGGATGGGATTCTGGAAAGCATGGTCTTTTCGGGAGTATTTCTTGTCAATGAAAATAGGCCCTTTCTCAATATTGCTAGATTAAATTCGAACAGATTTGTTGACATTCAAGATTTCAGACAGTTGTTAGCCAACTATCATTGTGCTAAATTGGGCATTTATGAAAGGGGAGCAAACATCATGCAGCAGTGGTTTTTTGGAGGAATGGCTGAATATTTCATTGATGAAAACGCACAAGTCATTCAGGACCCTAAAGTCCCATTTGTCAAGACAGTTTCCTCCATTGTAAGATTACCGGATGGAAGTTATTTTGAAAAGTATCAACAGACTGGTTTGCCGGGATATTTTGGTACCAATTCTGAAATTTATATTTTACCCCATATCAAAAGGACAAATGAGAGTTCAAAGATTATTGAATTGGACTCCATTCAAACAGATTCGATCGACATAGCCATTCTGTTTGGTGGAATCTATAACCCAACAACTGATCCTAATCCCTGGAGTAATAACAAAGCATCTACAACAGCAGCAAATTCATACATTGTCAAAATAAAATTACGAAAATCAATTCATAATCAAACTCAAAGTGGAAATACCAGAAATGAGAAATTTCCAATCTTTAACTTTTACCCACAACCAGCAAAAGAAAACTTGTTTTTGGACTTTGCAGACTATGGTTGGAAGAATATTTCTGTTTGTTTAATAGACCAACAGGGGCTTCAAATACAAAATTATACATTTAATGCAGGTGACAAGCTGGAAATTCCTTTAAAAGACGTAAAACCAGGGATCATTACAGCTTATGTCTTGTTGGATCATCAGTATCCTTATTCAAGGAAAATTGTCATCTCTAACTAAGGTGGTAATTATTTCTGTTTGAATTTAGCGATTGCATTTTTAGAAAATTGGCTTAATACCAATCTACCACTAATCGAGGCCCTTTTATTCATTAGATTTTCCCAATGATCTGTCCCTTCCCAAAAGACACTCTTTAGTTCAGCCAAAGCTTCCGGATTTGAGGAAGCCAATATCGAGGAAAAATATTCAATATATTGATCCAACTGTTCCGTGGTTTGAAAAACTTCGTGGAATAGATTATTTTGTTTTGCCCAATCAGCGGTTTGCCATTCCGTCGCATTCAAAGCCAATTTTGCAAAAGTAGATGTTCCAATTTTTTTTTCGACCACCGGACCAATCACAAAAGGCCCAATACCTACTGCCAATTCACTTAGACGGATAGAAGAAAAGTGAGTTGCCATTGCATAATCGCAAGCTGCTGCCAAACCAACTCCTCCACCCACAGCCTTACCATGAATACGACCTATCACTATTTTTGGAGAATTTTTTAAGGCAAGAATAACCTTGGAAAATCCGGAAAAAAATTGTATCCCTGATGGCAAATCACGAATGGTAACCAATTCATCAAAGCTTGCTCCAGCGCAAAATGCTTTTTCTCCTTCACTCTTAAGTAAGATTAATGATTTAGTAGAACTTTTTGAAACTTCTGTAATTTTATCAGCCAACGAAAGTAGCAATGCAGATGGGAGAGAGTTGCTTTGCTCAGAAAAAAAACTAATTTCTTCATAATACTCTTTTGTTGACACTTTCACATATGGATCCATCATATTTTATGTTTTGTGTTTTGTCCAGTTTTTAAATTCTCCGGTAGGTGTTTTCCAATTCTCAGGAAGTGTATTCAAGGGCTCAACTGGCTTAAGTTCATTCAAACATTCGCCGGCCAACTGCTGGTACAGTTGTGTGCCCTGCTTCTTCCATTCCAACATTTCGTCGGAAACTTTCTTAATCACCTTAGCTGGATTTCCAACTATCAAAGATCGATCTTCAAATGTGGATCCTTCCTTCACAAAGGACATTGAACCCACAATACTGCCAGATCCTATTGTGCAACCATCCATAATAACAGAATTCATGCCAATCAAACATTCTGACTGAATGTAAGCACCGTGAATAATAGCGCCATGTCCGACATGAACATTGGATTCCAAATGCACGACCATCCCAGGAAACATGTGAATCATAACATGCTCCTGTATATTACACCCGTCATCGATAATAATCTCTCCAAAATCTCCCCGAATTGCAGCAAACGGACCGATATACACGTTGGCTCCAATTCTAACACATCCTGTTATAGCTGCCAAAGGATGAACGAAAGAGGATGGATGGATGTATGGGATAAATTCTTTAAACTGATAAATCATAAATCTGCAATCTATTGCAAAAATAGTCATTATTTTTACGAGAAATTGTAATTTAAAGAAATGCTTAGTCCTGAATACACAAAATTCTTCCGAGATCTGTCAGACAACAATAACAGGGAGTGGTTTAATCGCAACAAAACCATTTTTAAAACTGAAGCAGAGACTATGTTTAAGGGTTTTATAAAAGACCTGATTGATTCATTTTCCAACTTGATGCCAGACTATAAAAATTTACCTGAAGAAGCAATATTCAGAATTTATAAAGATGTAAGATTCTCAAAGGACAAAACTCCCTACAAAACTTACATGTCTGCCTTGTTGAGTACAGGGGGAAGAAAAAGCATGGAAAAAGCAGGATGGTATATTGAAGTTCATCCTGAAAGAATAGATTTTTATGCCGGGGTGTATCAACCTGACAGTGCAAATCTTCTGAGAATTAGAAATCATATTTCAAGGAATTTTACTGAATTTAATTCCATTATCAATGAACAGGAATTCAAAAAACATTTTGGTGAAATCATTGGAGAAAAAAGTAAAATACTACCTGCACACCTGAAATCTGTCGCTCAAAGCGTTCCTGAAATTTACAATAAAGCATTCTATATTATAGGTTGTTTGAAAGAAAATCAATATGACAAATCCAAATTGATCCAAGATATATTGGTTAAATGGAAATTAACACAGCCATTTATCAGGTTCCTTTCAGAAACTGATATAAAAAATTAAGGTCAATTTTGCGAAGGCGCGGTTAGTTGACGATTGATAATGATTGCAGCATTAATTTCAAAGCCCAATAACAAAATAATTACATTCAACCGAATCCAAATCAGGGTAATAATGAGTGCCGAAATAGCCCCATAAACTTTATGGTATTGCGAAAAATTTTCGACAAAATAACCAAACACCAAAGAAGACAAAATTGAACCCAATGTTGCGAATATCGTGCCAGGAGAATAAAATCCGATGGGTTTCCTAAGTGCTGGGCCATAGCGATAAATCAAATCAATTACTGTAAAAAACAGCAAAATAACTACAAGATATTGTAACATTTTAATGGCATAGGAAGTAAAAACATCCAAATTTAACAATCCAAATAGCCAGTTAAAAATTGTACCTCCTAAAATGAGAAGTATGACAGACACGATAAGTAAAAGACCCAATAAAATTGTAATTATAACTGCAACTGTTTGCTTTTCTATGAAACTTCTTTTTCGAAAACTTGATTTGTAGGTTTTGTCAAACCCCTTCATCATTGCAAGGATTCCATTGGAGGCAAAATACAGTGCAAGTAAAAATCCGATGGAGAGCAAACTTCCTTTGGCTTGTGGCTTAAGTCCGGAAACAACATTGTTCCATAAATATTTTGAAGTATCTTCTGGTAAAATATTATTCATCGAAATCTCTAGGGTCCTAAATAAATCCAATTCTGAAGGCAAATAAGCAGTCAAGGTAAACAAAAAGACAATAGCGGGAAACAAAGCTAAAAAAAAATGATACGCCATAGCACTTGACTTTGTGGAGATATCATTCTTATTAAGCTCGGATTTTATAAAGGAAATAAGATCATAAATACTAACTCCTTGAAATCCTGGGAAAGAGTTTGACTGTGCAAATACCATCATTTTTTTTACGAGTTCGGAATTGGAAACAAAACGATGGATTCGATTATTGATTGTCATTTTGATAAGGCTGGATAAGATCAAAGAGGACAGAGGGTGTAGCCATTCTACTTTTTGTTTCCCTTTCAACAAAACAAAGAATTACAAGGCCATTGTTTGCCAACTTTCCATTCTCTTTAAATACATTGGTTTGAAAATGGATGGTATTATCGGTTAAACTTAAGATGGTGGTTTCCAAAGACAGAAGTTCATCATAAAAACATGGCCTTATGTACCTGCAATTCATGGACATAACGGGCATAAAAATCCCCATTTCATCCTCCATCTTTTGATAACTCAAACCCAATGACCTCAATGCCTCGACCCTTCCGGTTTCGTAATACATAGGATAATTTCCATAATAGACATAACCCATTCTATCTGTCTCGGAATACCTCACCCTCCAATTTGTCTTATGTCTAAACATCTTTTATCAAGGTCTCTCTGCTCACTGGGAATGACATACAATGTGGGCCTCCACGCGCCCTTGATAATTCGCTTGAAGAAATGGTGATAATGGTATCCTTCAATTCAGCCGGATTCATTTTTCCACTTTGAAAATTTTCCAATAGCTCAGTGGCATGAATTACCTGATAACCAAAATCTTTAAATGCCTTTTCTGTTTTTGGATTCCTGTCATAAGTGATGGCAAGACCAGGTCGGATTGTCAACAAATTACAACCGTCAGTCCATTGTTCTCGCTCCTGGTATGGAGATTTACCGTTACCACTCCAGATAAACTGGATGTTCTTGCCCAATTCATTTTGCATAAAATCCAATACAGATGGATATTCCATGACCTCACCATTCATTCTGTGTACAGTAACGTATGATCCAAAGCCATCCTTTACGATGGGTTTATAGCCCACAAATTGTCTGTGATTAATTTGTGTAAACAAAGTGTCGATGTGCATAAAGGAACGCTCTTTTGGTACGTCTATTTCAACCACATTTTTAATTAGACCTTTATTAAACAACACTTTCTTTAAGACCATTAAAGCATGCTCCGTTGTTCGTTCGCTGGATCCTATTAATAAGTAATCATCATTGATCAACATCAAATCACCGCCTTCGATTGAGATGGGTTCACCGTCCCTGGACGGAGGAAACTCATCCACTAAATTTAGATTAATCAATTTATTTTCCAAATTCAAATGTGCAAAGAGGGGATGGGCATATAAAAAAAACCGGGTGAGTAAATTTTCTCTGTGGCGTACAGATTTTGCGGCTTTGGTAATAACGATATGGTCTTTGATGGCCAAACCAATGTCCCTTGTAAAAATAAAATTTGGTATTGGATCAAAATAAATTTTGTCTCCCTTTGAATCGTAACCCGAAATTAAAACTTTTGCCAATTCAACATGATCCATGTTATTGAGTTCATCCACCCATGCCTTGGGAAGCTCTTCCCATTCCTTAATTTTAAGAATTAATTCTGCCTTTAAATCCATGCTTGCATCAAGAGACTCCCTGATCAAAACTTCAGTTTCCAAAACATTTTCTGAACCAATCAAAAAACCCAAAATTTTGGTAAAAACATCGTGCTCATCTCGCATGGTAGGTAAATAAACGATGTCATCGAAAAGCAATTCACCCGCTCTTTTTGGACTTATGCGATCAATCCCTACATCTGGTCTGTGAACAATTAATTTTTTGAGATTACCAATCTCGGAATTAACATATAAATCCTTTAGCATAAAAATAGAGATAAGCACAAAGTTAGTAATTTTTTCGGATCATTGATGAACAGATTGCTGCCCAACATTCACAAGCTATTGATTATCTATGGAATAGACTTTTTTTATTATAAAGTATTACCTGCTATTGATTTAATCTCCAAACCTAAAAGTACTTCTTCAATTAAAAAGAAAATTTTACGGCAATTGTCACAATCGCTGTTGTGATATCTGAATATGCAAAGTAAAACAATATGTTTACAAAAATTTATTTCCAAACTGGCTTTCTATCTTTTGCACCAATTTCTTAACTGACTGTTCTTCATTTCTTGGTAAAACCAAGATGGCTTCTGTTGTATTTATTATGATCAAATCTCTGATTCCGTAGGTTGCTAATATTTGATTTCCTTCATTGTAAATCATACAACCTGAGGTCTCCAGAAGAATTTGTTTGCCATGCAGAGAGGTGTTCGCAAATTCATCCTGCTGGATTAAACCATAAACAGATCCCCAAGTGCCGAGATCACTCCAACCAAAATCAACTCTTTTTACAAAGATCTTATTGTAATTTTCGAGAATCGCATAGTCAATAGAAATGTTCTCGCATTCCTGATAGACCTTTTCAATTTGTTCCAAACCATTCTTTTCAAACAATTGATACATTGCAGCACATTGCTCTTGAAATGCCGACAGAATGGTCGGAATAGACCATAAAAACATACCGCTATTCCAAAGAAATCGGCCAGTATTCATATATTCAATGGCCAAATTTCTATCTGGTTTTTCAACAAATCTTGAAACCTTAAAAACCTCATTATTTTCTTCACTTTCAGGATCAAACTCTATATATCCATAACCAGTATCAGGTCTGGATACTTGAATTCCCAAAGTTAAAATCCCCTCTTCATTCTTTAAAAAGCTGACTGATTCCTCTACATCCAATATGAATTGATTGGATTGCAAAATCAAGTGATCTGAAGGAGCAACGAACATTAATGCATTTGGGTTAATTTTTTGGATCACTAGGGCAGCATATAATATACAGGGGGCCGTATTTTTGCGCTCGGGTTCCAGAAGAATATTCTCTTCAAGCACATCAGGTAACTGATTTTTTACAAGTTCGAAATAATCTTTATGAGTGACTATCAAAATGTTACTGGCAGGACTTACATTCAATAATCTGTCCCAGGTCAGCTGCAACAAAGACTTTCCTGTACCCAAAATATCCAAAAACTGCTTGGGGTGATTGTTTCTGCTTAAAGGCCAAAATCTACTGCCAACACCTCCGGCGAGAATGACTGAAAAAATTGAATCTCTCTGCATGATCGAATTGTCTTAAATGTTCTTTTATTTTAAAAATTTCATCATACCAGCTTTCAGTAAATCAAGCATGTCAGGGATCATTGTGAGATCAATGGTCCCTACAGATATTCTATACCAATCTGATTCCTTGTCGGCCCCAAAAGCCATAAAAGGGACAATGGCCCAATGACATTGTTTGAGTAAAAATTCAGTAACCGTACTTTGGCTTTCAAATGACAAACCCTGCCCGTAAGACAATCCTTTCCAGGGAAATCGAACGGTAAGATAAATAGCACCTTGAGGTTTAACGACTTCCACAGGAAATCCCTCCATCTTTAATTTTTCCAAGCCCTGATACAATGCAAATAGTCTTAAGTGAATTTCTCGCTTAAACTGAGATAGAAACTGATCAACTTTTTCAAAATCTTCTAGATAACGAGCTGTAGCAACCTGTTCTGCTTTGGGTGACCATGCACCTATATGCGACAAAATTGCTCTCATTCGATTGATGATTTCCAAAGGACCAAATGCCCAACCAACTCTTACTCCGGTTGCAGCAAATGACTTGGACATTCCATCAATGTAAATGACATAGTCTCGCAATTCAGGAACTAAATTAACAGGATCCAGATGTTGGTGCTCATCAAAACAAAGTTGACTATAAATCTGATCAAACAAAATATAAATGGGCTTTTTCTTTCCCTTTCGCCGCAAATTTTCTTTTAGTACGGCAGTTGATATGTCCATCATTGATTCCCTTGAAAACATGGTTCCTGTTGGATTTTGGGGAGAGCACAATGCCAACAAAACTGCGTCGCCAAGCAGTACCTCCAATTCTTCCAATCGAGGCATAAAATAATATCCGGATTGGGTCAGCAACTCAACGGGGATTGCACCTGCCAAGTAGCTGTAATGATTGTTATTCCATGAAGGAATTGGATAAATCACTTTTTCTCCAGGGTCAACGATCGTTAAATATGCCGCATAAATCAATGGTCTGGACCCCCCGGAAACTAAAATTTGGTCAACCGGGTAGTTCAGTTTTTGGTATCTATTTATATAGTTTGATATGGCTTTTCTCAATTCAGGCATGCCGTGTGCGGGCGGATAGTTGGTATGGCTTTGATGGTAAGCTTCAACAATAAAATCTCTTAGTTCTTCGGGAATCGGAAATATTTTAGGATCAAAGTCACCTATTGTCATATTGTATATTTGGTGACCTTCCTGAATTAGTTTATTTATTTCGTTTCCAAGTCTGATAATCTCAGACGGTATCAAATGAGTTGCCATTTGAGACAATTCTCTCAAGTTTTGATTTTCTGTCATCATTGGGCTTCGGCTTTAAATCAAGCGGTAATATATTCACATTTTTTGAATTGGTTAAAAGTTTATAATATTGCGACTTAATTAGTCCACCATTCATGAGTTACAACAAACAAAAGGAAATTCAATTCCTAAGCGGTCCATTGAGCAGGTGGCAAGAGTTTAAATATCTGCTTAGTGTAAGTAGAGACTTATTCAGAGGGATCAGGAAGCTTCATTTTGTTGGTCCTTGTATTACCGTTTTTGGATCTGCAAGATTTAAGCCAGATCATCCATACTATAAAATAACAGAAGAAATATCCGGCAAAATAGCCAAACTTGGATTTACAATTTTGACAGGGGGAGGTCCCGGAATTATGGAAGCTGCCAACAGGGGGGCCAAAGCAGTCGGTGGCAAATCCGTAGGCTGCAATATTATCCTTCCACATGAGCAGTTTCCCAATCCGTATCTGGATCATTTTGTGGATATGGACTACTTTTTTACCCGCAAAACGATGCTTATTAAATATTCGTATGGTTTTGTGGTAATGCCAGGTGGGTTTGGAACATTGGATGAATTGTTTGAAGCAATTACTTTGATTCAAACTGGAAAACTAACTAATTTTCCGATCATTCTATTCGGATCAGAGTTTTATAAGGACATGCTTGAATTTATCGATCTAATGGCAAAGGAAGGTACCATTTCTCCCCATGATCGTGAATTGCTTTACTTAACTGACGACATCGACGAGGCTGTTGAATTTATAAAAGATCACACAATTGTCAGAAAAACTTTGCGTCCATTTAATGAAGACAGACCTATTCCCTGGTTATTTGAAAAGTGATCTATCCATACAAGGTCTGAGGGTTCCTTTGATTTTACCTTCACCATTGCAAAAGATAGTATTACCTTTTTCCAAAAAGAATATTTGGATGAAAAGAGATGATTTAATTCATCCCATTCTGAGCGGAAATAAATTAAGAAAGATTGTAGGCTTTCTAGAAATTTTCAGGAATGCGAATAAATCAGAAATCATCACCTGCGGTAGCTTGCATTCCAATTTTATCCATGCTTTTGGATACATTGCCAGTCAACTTTCCCTAAAGACAAATATTTGGCTTTATGGACACAATGCCTCAGATTCATTTGTAACCAATGATTTAGAAAAATGGGGAATAAAATATCAGGTCATCGACCGGAAGACGTTTAAATTAAATTTTGAGACATACTTTCCTCTGGAGGACCAAATTTTATATATTAAAGAAGGCGGACAAGGTGTTGGAGCGGAAAAAGGAGTACGCCAATTGATTGAAGAGTTGGACATTCAATTCAATTCTCAAAATTATCAGATCGTATTAGCTACAGGTACTGGAACCATGTTGCAATGTATCCAAAAGATAAAACCAGGAGCATCTGTGGTTGGCTTCAGCCCAGTATCAAATAATTTTATTCTAAAAGAATCCCAACCACCTGCCATTTATCTTCAAGAAGAAAGAAAACTGGCTTTTGGCGGATATTCTGCTGATCTCATGAAATACATAGATCTGTTTTATTGTCTTAACTCAATTTGGTTGGATCCTATCTATACCGGAAGACTGGTAAAGGCACTTGATTTAAGTATTGAAAAATTGGACGATAACAAGGTAATAACCATACTTCACACAGGTGGATTACAAGCCTGGCGCTCTTACCTAAACAGATGGCCTCAGGCAAAAAACTACCTAGACTATAAAGCCTTAGAAAATTTCATTGCAACAAATTTTTCGTAAACCATTGATCTCACCAGTCTATTGGAAAGTAATCTTTTAGGAACTTTCCGCACCAATGTTTCCCTGTATTAATACCATCTATGAATGGGTCGCAAATTCTGGCAGCACCATCTACAATATCCAGTGGAGGTTGGAAATCATGGATTTCTTCTTTGTTTTTTGAAAGGAAGTATGGATCTTCATCAGTCACCCATCCGGTATCCACAGCATTCATGTAAATACCATAATTGGCCAATTCTGATGCTGAAGTATGGGTCAACATATTTAAAGCAGCTTTGGCCATATTGGTATGAGGATGTCTGGCTGATTTATGAAAACGATGAAACTTCCCTTCCATTGCAGTTACATTTACGATATGCTTACAAGCCGTATTTTCTCTCTTCATCAATTGGATCAACCGGTTGTTTAAAATAAATGGCGCCATTAGATTGATTAGCTGAACTTCAATCATTTCGGTACTTTCTATTTCTCCAAGGTATAGTCTCCAACTATTGGTTGTCCTTAAATCCACTTGCTGCAAATCTGCATCCAGCTTTCCAGAAGGAAAAAAATCATGCTCTGCAATGTCATTGTCAAAACCATACGGGCGTTGAGAAAGTCCTGCTGAATTTTTAATTCCAATGCCTGCTTCCGTGGCATTCCAGCGTATTGGAAGTGCTGCAAAATCTTGGTTGGAAGAAGCGATCCCTGAATTTAAATAGGATTTTAACGACTCATGTTTTCTAAGCAGATGTCTGACTGCTTCAGAACGATCGGTAAGAGCACTCTCTTCATCAGACATAAGATGACTATAAAACCCCGGAGGTCGTCGAACAGTCTGAGCAGCGTTGTTAATGAGCAAATCCAATCTTGAATAAGAACTTTGTATGTAATTGGCAAACAATTCCACACTTGGCAAACGCCTTAAATCCAAACCATATATGTCCAATCGATCTTTCCAATCCTGGTAATCCGGTTCAGATCCATATCTTTTTGCAGAATCAACTGGAAATCTGGTAGTTGCAATGACATGAGCCCCGGATCTTAGCATCATTAGGGTAGCCTGATACCCAATTTTAACCCTGGACCCGGTTATCAAGGCCACTTGACCAATGAGATTACATTTTTGAAATCGTTTAGAGTAGTTGAATTCCCCGCAAGAGGGGCATAAAGCATCATAAAAATGATGCAGCTGATCGTATTCACGTTTGCACACATAACAATTTCTGTAGGAGTTTAAACTGGGTGAACTTTTCTCCAGAGGTTCAATAAGTTGCTGCGGTGCAATAAAAATTTCGTTTTTTCTTGATCTTCTTATGCCTGTATCTTCTCGCAATAACCTATCCACTTTTCTGATTTTATCCTTTGTTTGTTTGCGAACTTCCTTATTGATTTTTTTTCGGTGATGTTTATCAGGTCTGGCAATTGCTCCACAATACGTCATAAATTGGATCCTCTGGGCTTCCGGTAATGTAGCCATCAATTCAGGTTGCTCCGTAATTCTTTGCAGCATTTGGACAACAAGGTCAAAATCATTCTTTTCTACCATTGATTAGCAAAAAATTAAAAATTCCATTGAGACAAGGTTTATAAGCCGAATTAAAACAGAAAAGCCGGCATTGAACCGGCTTTTTCCTTTTGTGGCGGAGGCAGGACTCGAACCTACGACCTCCGGGTTATGAGCCCGACGAGCTACCAACTGCTCCACTCCGCAATATTGGACGGCAAAGATACAATCTTTATATTATTGGACAAAAAATATTTTGAAAGCTAAACTTCAACAAAACTTATCGGTTTTAATTAAATGCTATACCTCATTCAAATTATTGGAATAACTATTGGTATTTTATCCTGCAAACCAAATCCCATAAAGGAAACAACATTCAACAAGCAAATGGAATTAGATACTACCAATATTGAAAATCTGTCAAATACAGATACTGCAATCTTCGGAGGTGGGTGTTTTTGGTGTCTAGAGGCCGTTTTTCAGGATCTGAAAGGAGTCCTTGAAGTCACTTCAGGCTACATGGGTGGAATGATTAAAAATCCGTCGTACAAAGAAGTTTGCAAAGGTACGACTGGGCATGCTGAAGTGGTAAGAATTATATACAATCCTCAATTAATCAGTTTTGAAACTTTACTTGAAGTTTTTTGGACCACCCATGATCCGACCACTTTAAATCGTCAGGGAGCAGATAGAGGAACTCAATATAGATCCGTCATTTTTTATCTAAATACAATACAAAAGGAAATTTCTTTAAGATCGATGAAGGAAGTGGCTTCACAACTTTGGGAAGACCCCATCGTGACAGAAGTTTCTACTGCTACCGAATTTTACAAAGCCGAAGATTACCATCAAAATTATTATAAGTACAATAGCAATGAGGGATATTGTCAAATTGTCATTTCCCCAAAGCTATCTAAACTGAGACTAAAATTTCCAGGATTAATATCAAAATAATTCAATGGATTCTACTTTTTTAAAACCACTCACGAAAGAAGAAGAGGCTGTGATTCTTCATAAAGGAACTGAGTATCCATATTCAGGAATCTATGAAAGTCATTTTGAGGCAGGAACCTACTGTTGCAAACAATGTTCCTCACCTTTGTACAAGAGCGAACACAAGTTTCATTCTGGATGTGGCTGGCCTAGTTTTGACAAAGAAATAGAAGGTGCAATTAAGAGATTGCCCGATCGTGATGGTCATAGAACGGAAATCGTTTGTTCTAACTGCGGAGGTCATTTAGGGCATGTTTTTGAAGGTGAGGGATTTACCCCATTGAATACAAGACATTGTGTAAATAGCATCAGTTTAGATTTTATCAGCAAATAAACCATCGCTGTCTTTATTGTTCCAATGTTTTTGAAATTCCTTCAGTTTGTCATTTATTTCAGATTCGATTTTTTGAATGGAAGTCATTGAATCCTGTACTTGCACAGGATCAAAAAAATGCAAACGCACCTCGGTATTCCAATTGGAAAAACTGATAAAAAATTGTTTTAACAAATGATTGTGCCACCAGAAATCAGTAGCTGGGTTCATGTACTCCATCGCACAATATTGAACCGGTGCACCAGCTTGCATTGCTGCCTCAAGTGATCCTTTACGAAAGGGTAGGGTATGCTTGAAAGTACTGATGGTGCCTTCCGGAAAAATCAAAACAGATTCATTATTTTCCAGCAAAGTACAAATTACTCCACGTACCTGATTCCTGCTTTCTGCATTTGACCTCTCGACAAAAACTACTCCGGAAAGGATGGCACCTGTATTAATCAATGGATAGTTTTTAACCTCCGCCTTACTAATCACATATCCATGATCAAGGATAGAAAAAAGCACCACCGCATCAATGAGTGATCTGTGATTGGATACAAACAGAGTACCGGATCTTAAGATGGGCTCGCCTGATCTAACTCTCTTGATTCCCAATAGAAAAACAGTCCAATTGCAAAAATACCACCTAATTTTATAGGCTAATTTTCTGTCAATAATCCTCATTTTAAATAGCGTCCACCCAATCAGAACTACGATGGCCATGGATAGCAATAATAAGAACATCCTCAGGCCAGCTAGCAAGTAATTGATTGGGCCTACCACCATCTATCTAATTAAGTAATTCAATTGCCAGAGGCACTTCAGTTACCGGCAATTTACACACTTTATTCCGGCAAACATAAATATAGGTTTTACCTTCCTGAAGCTTTTCCTTCAATAACTCAAGACTTCCCTCTGTGACACCACCCAAGAGGATTGCATTTGGCAAATAGTGAGAAGCCAGTTGATCCCTTAGATCAGTTGCTTTAGGTCCGACAATTGCAATCTCATAAGCAGGCTTTAACATAAAAATTCCCAATCGCATCCAATTTGCATAGAACTCGGCTTGCTGTTCTCCAAACTGCTGAATAGCTCCCAAGATCATTTTTTCAGCCCTATCTGAATATTTTGAATCATAATAATACAAACCCAATTTATAAAAACATTCCGCCAAGACCGAATTTGCAGATGGAATTACCTGATCCTCGAAATCAATTTTTCGCGCTATCAGCCTTCTGTCTGAATGAGAGGTAAAGTAGAAATAAACATTCTGATTGTCAGAAAAATCTTTTATCACAATTTCCGCCAATTCTTTTGAAAAATCCAAATAGGATTCATCAAATGTCAACTCATACAATCTCAAAAAAGCATCCATTGAAAATGCATAATCTTCCAAAAAAGCGGATATGCTCTTGGTATTATTCATGAAATTTCTGTAAAGCCCTTTTCCGGGATCATACATATTTATTTTTAGTTGCTCAGCAGCTTTTATAGCTGCATCCAAATATTCCCTGTTTTGTAAGGCAGCTGAAGCATCGGCACAGGCTTTGATCATTAATCCATTCCACGAACACAACATTTTTTCATCTCTGAATGGCATCGTCCTTTGATTTCTTGCTGAAAGCATTTTTTGTTTTGAGGTCGATAGGGCCTTGAGAGCAGCAGACTCTTCCAATTTATTCTTTTTAATGACAGATTTGATATCATTGGTTTGAAACAGGATATTTCTACCCTTCTCCCAATTACCGGCTGAGGTAATGTTAAAGGCTGATTTAAAGAGCATCTTTTGAATGGTGTCAGAAAGAATTTGATCAATCTCATTTTCAGTCCACACATAAAATTTGCCTTCTTCGCCGTCAGATTCTGCATCAAAAGAAGAATAAAATAATCCCTCTTTATGACGCATGCTATTCAATACAAAATTCATTGAATTCTTCACAACCTCCCTGAAACTTTCTTCCTTGTATCTTTGAAAGGCAAGCGAGTAAAGACTGATCAGCTGAGCATTGTCATAAAGCATCTTTTCAAAATGTGGTACTTTCCACTCAGAATCCACTGTATATCTGAAAAACCCTCCGGCCAAATGATCATAAATACCGCCTTGGGCCATTTTATTCAGACTTAAAACACACAATCGATTTATTTCTGCATTTTTAGCGTGGTACGAATATTCCATCAAAGATTTATGAAGTGCTGGCAGAGGAAATTTTTGCGATGAAATCTTGCCCCCATGTTTTAGGTCCATCTCTTTAGAAATGCCCTTAAATATATCTTCCAATTTACCCTTGGTCACTTGATTTGGGTTAGAAGAGACAAATTGAGAATAATCGACTGACAAATGACTTTGGATGCGCATGGCCATTTTTTCCAACTCATTGGGATCTTCCTCATATAAGTTCTGTATGGAGATAAGCAACTTTATCCATTCTTCCTTGGTGAGGTAGGTTCCAACCCAGACAGGTCGGCCATCAGGCAAAGTGATAGAATTTAGAGGCCAGCCGCAGGCTCCTGAGTTGACAATCTGACAAGCATTCATGTATACCTGATCCACATCAGGTCTTTCTTCACGATCAACTTTTATAGAGATGAAATTCTGATTCATAATTCGACTAACCGCTGTATCGCTGAAAGATTCTCTCTCCATCACATGACACCAATGACAAGAAGAATATCCGATGCTTACAATCATCAGTTTCCTTGATTTCAAACCCAATTCAAGCGCCTCATCTTTCCATGGGTACCAATCCACTGGATTGTGTACGTGTTGAAGCAGGTAAGGTGAGATTTCGTCTTTCAGGTGATTGGAAATTCCCGTACTTCCATTTTCGTGTTGTTTTGATTTGCAGCCTGCTTGCAACAAAAAGGCCCCAATAAACAGGCTTCCTAGAAAATAAAGCCTGGTAAAGTTGGAAATCTGCTTATTGCCAAACATTGGAAAATGGAAAATTAATCTGGACATTTTGTTAAAATTTGTAATATTGTGGAGAGTTATTAAAATTATTTTCGACAAGGCTCTTTTTAAGAATATTGAAATTTTTTGTAAGAATATATCTTATTGATATACAAAAATATAGAGAATTTTATTGAGTCTTTTGAATAATAAGAATGCAAAGATAACTTATGGAGTGGAAAACCTTTGATGGAAAAAAGATCCACCTAGATGTCAGAGAATTGGTAGAACAAACCATTCTTAGAGAAAAAGCACTGGGTTTTAATCTTAAAGTTTGTATCGGTACTGATTCTCGAGTACATGGCAGCGTTTCTGAATTTGCCACTGTTATAGTATTTCTTCGTGAAGGCAAAGGAGGATTTATGTTTATCCATTTAAGCAAAGAAGCTATAAAAATGAGTTTGAAACAGAGAATGTTGGCAGAGGTGGCAAAATCTGTTGAAGTGGCTTATGCAATTTGCGATTTGTTGGAATCCCACAAGATTCCACTAGAGGTGCATGCAGACATCAATACTGACCCACATTTTAAGTCCAATATTGCTTTGAGGGAAGCCATGGGTTATATACTTTCTATGGGCTTTATTTTCAAGTGTAAGCCGAATGCATTTGCATCAAGTTATTGTGCAGACTATGTGATTTAACCTAACTGGAGGTCTATTTGAAATTCGATTCTTTATTTTTTAGTAAATTTTATTACTTTAATCTGCTGGACCTGAAATTCAGGGGAAACCGTGGCCAGTCCTTCTATAAATCGAATAAGGTAAGAACCTACCGGTAAATAATGAATGGGGATGTCTGCTGAATTAAAATTCTTTTGAGCTTCGCTTTTCAAAGAACCATAACCACATAGTTTCCCGTCAATATTATAAATTTCAAAATTAAGTTGATCGCTCTTGCTGGTCCATTCGACCGAGATCAGCTGGTCAGCGGGTTGAGGAAATATTTTAACTTCTAGATTGTTTTTCAAAGATTTGGAAGCGGCTATGCTGATTGCCGAAGAATAGGTGTATGTATGGTCTTTTTCCACCATCTTAAGTCTGTAATAAGTAGTACTTTGTGGTATTGTAGGATCCATGTAATCAATTTCGTGAACAAAAGACCCGGAATACTCTGATTTGATGGCAAAAGTCTCGATTCGAACAAAAGTCTTTTCATGACTAAAACGCCTTTCCAATTCATAATGTGAAAAATACTCGTCCGCTAAGCCAGTCCAATTTAAATAATTGCGTTGATTCTCAAAATTTCCTGAAAAACTCAGTAATTGCAAAGGTAAAACTGTACCGCAAACAACAATATAACCAGAGTTATTTCCTCCACCCTGGGTGGATGTAAATTCATCGCCAGGGCAAGCCGGATTCGACCATCCACCGGTTGTTCCATCGCCGGTCACTGTTATGGTCGGCCTCAAAATTCGCGGATAACCACAGGTGTATTTTGCCTTAAAACAAAAAGGCTTTAAGTCAGGGAATGTGGCTCTTGGGGTTCCTTTTCCATTGTCACCGTAATTGTTCTTCGGATTTCCATCAAAATCATCAACGTAAAATCCAACCCCAGGTAACTTAAACTGTTTGGCTTTTAAAGAATCAATATAAATCCATTTTCTTGGCCCGTGTTGGGTATTCTGTTCTCCAGATTCTCCCAATTCATAGGTAACACCATCTTGCAAATCTCCAAATGAAATAAAAATTCCATGAACCCAATTGGTTTGAGATTCAAAAAATTCATCCAATTTAAAGCAAAATTCAAACTCAATTTGGCCCAATGCAGGATCGTCATAGGTACCAGCTCCTGTGGTTGATGTGACTTTGGTAATATAGGTCACACCTGATGCACATTGGCTGTTCGATGTATGAATCACCAAAAAATTAGCCGATATAAATAATAAAGCTGCTTTAAAAAATTTCATAATGAATTGATTATGAGATTAAAACTTATCTATCTACCAATAATTAAATGGAGACAGTTGGACAGCAGCAAATAATGTGCCATTTAATTATTATGTCAAGAATTTCAATACTTTACACTTTAAATTTTAAGTAAATATTTAATTCTGAAATTAATTCGTAGACAAATATAGCCAAATAATAGACAAGTGGCTATTATATAGAGAACGATCCCAAGGTTTTGAGTGTTATAAGGTTTTTAATCAACAAACCAAAAAGTCAAATGGGCATTTTTAGTTTTTTCAAAAACGAGTTTATTGAAGTGATTGATTGGGTTGAAAATGACCCAAATGTCATCCTTTACAAATTTCAGGACAAGCAGGCCGATATTAAGTATGGCGCAGCGCTTACGGTGAGACCTTCTCAGTTGGCCATTTTTGTCAATGAGGGTGAAATAGCAGATGTTTTCTCAGAAGGCCTTTATTCTTTAGAGACACAAAACTTGCCCATACTGACGAAGTTGAGGCATTGGGACATGGGATTCAAATCCCCTTTTAAATGTGATATATACTTTGTCAGTTTAAAACATTTCACCCAATTTAAATGGGGTACTCCAAATCCAATCTTATTGCGCGATCAGCAATTTGGACAAGTCAGGGTAAAAGCTTTCGGCACTTATATGCTTAAAATTTCAGATCCAATTGCATTTTTTAAGCAATACGCCGGAAACAGGAATATAGTATATCAGTCTGAAATTGAAGAAAGTATGAGAGATTTAATCTCTCCGAGATTTGGCGAAGCACTGGCCGAATCCAAAATTTCAGTTATGGATATGGTCTCTAATTTAACGGAAATTGGCTCAGCCATCCTTCCCAATTTACAAGATGATTTCAACCAGTTTGGCATTCAGATTACAAAATTTGTCATTACTAGCATCTCACTTCCTCCGGAGGTTGAATCCTTCTATGACAAAATTACGAATATGAACATGGTAAAAGATATGGATCGACTCACCAAATTCGAAACCTCACAAGCCATCGGAAAGGCAGCTGAAAATCAAGGTTCAACGGGTGCTTTTATTGGCATGAACATGGGAGCCGGTATGGGGCAAATGATTCATCAATCCATGTCATCTTCAAATCAAAACAGTCAGGATGAACTTGATCTTCAGGCCAGAATAATGGAAGCAATCCGCGAACTTGGTAAGCTTAAGTCTGAAGGGATTATAACAGAAGATGAATTTGAGTCAAAGAAAAAAGAACTCCTGGCAAGATTGTGATTCCAGAAGCGGTACCTGCAGAATTTCTAGATAAAGCAAAAGCTCTGGGTTCTAAATGCCCGTCTTGTGGCGGCAGTATAGGCTTCGATCCTAAAACCACCCAATTGCTTTGCGAATATTGCGGATACAACGAATCCCTTCCCAACAAGAATGACCAAATCAAAGAACTAAAGTATTCTAGAAATGAGGGAGAGGAAGAACTATTTTATTTAGACCCGGAATCCAAAAAAGCTTATCACTGTAACTCTTGCGGCGCAACTGTCCTGGTGGATGCTGACCAGATTAAGTCCAATTGCAGCTTTTGCGCTTCTGAAGTCACACTCATTGATGCTTTCCAACAGCGCATCATTAAACCAGCTGGAATCATCCCTTTTTATTTGGGTAAAAAAGAGGCTGAAAATAAATTTTCTGATTGGATCAAACAAGGATGGTTTCACCCATCAAAATTGAAGGATGCTGCGTCTCTGGATGCCTTGGTTGGGATTTATACTCCATTTTGGACATTTGATTTTCAAGTTTATGCAGAATGGTGTGGTGAAGCCGGTTATTATTATACAGAATACCACAATGCTTATGTAAATGGCAAATGGGTTACAAAACCAGTCACAAAAGTTCGCTGGGTGTATCGCTCTGGAACCTTGAATCATTTTTTTGATGATATTTTAATTGCTGCATCCGATATGATCGACCCAAAATTCAGATCAAAAATTGCTGGATATCGCCTTAATGAAATGGTTAATTTTGACACGCGGTTTATGATGGGATGGCAATCTGAATTGTACAATCAAAATATTCAGTCTTGCTATGAATTGGCAGAAAGGCAGGTAATGGAACAAGTCAGGCACATGTGTTCCGGGCAATTGGGAGGGAATACCCAGCGAAATTTGCATGTTACTACTCAACTCTCACAACAAACATACAAGCATGTTTATTTACCACTTTGGATCAGTGCCTATAAATACCAGGGTAAAGTTTATAAAATTCTGATCAATGGTCAAACCGGAAAGGTCTACGGTGATAAGCCCTGGTCCTGGATAAAAATCGGTTTGCTTATTTTTCTGTTTTTAGCATTGGTTTTTACCATTTGGTGGATGAGAGAATACGGATTGATGGATTAAGTATAAATTTGCAGAATGGTTACAGAGAACAATTTTATCCAAATATTTATTACAGGTGGAACATTTGACAAAGAGTATAATTTTGTGACCGGGCAATTGTACTTTAAAGACAGTCATGTCGTAGAGATGCTTGAAAGAGGTCGATGCTCACTTGATGTCAATGTAAAAACTTTGATGATGGTAGATAGTCTCGAAATGACCGATTCTGACAGAGACATGATCATTCATCAATGTAAAACTTCAAAGACTGATAAGATTCTGATCACGCATGGTACTGACACCATGGTCAAAACAGCGGAAGCCATTATTCAGGCTGGTGTTACTCAGAAAACCATCGTTTTAACAGGGGCAATGATCCCTTATGCATTTGGAAGCTCTTCCGATGGATTTTTCAATCTAGGAAGTGCCCTGGCGTTTGCCCAAACATTAAACAATGGTGTTTATATTTCAATGAATGGAAGGTATTTTCCCTGGGATAAGGTTAGAAAAAATACAAAGACAGGATTTTTTGAAGAAATCTATTAAATAAAGTTTCTGGTAATTATTCCATCAGAATCCATTTGCGGTGAATGATAGATTTACCTGTTTCCAATTTAATAAGATACAGTCCAGAAGGTTGAATCCCCAAATCGATTTCATGCAATCCTGGTAAAAGATTTTTTTCTGAAAATACAGTGATACCTCCGGAATTCAGAACCGAAATGTTTGTAGACCCAATCGTTTCTAAATACAAAGAAAGAATCGGCTGGTTTGATGGATTTGGAAAGACTAACACTGTTTCCAAAATGACATTAGTTTCTCCTTCAAAACTGACACAGCTTAGCTCAAATGGGCCAAAAGTGATGGTACAAGTTTCATTGGTCTGCGCGTCCTTGAAACTAACACGATAGAAATAAACCCCTATTCCTAAATTTTCACCCGTTTGATTATCCAGCTCATTCAAATCCTGATCCAACCATCGTGCTTCCGTGACTGAATCCGAAAAAAATAATTCAATCTTACCATCTTTTGCAATGCAATCTGAAGGCTCTGTAATAACTATTTCTCTGGGTTGGTAGGATGGATCCTTGTATTGAATATCAAAAGCAAAAGTCCGGTTGCATAAATTTGAATCCCGAAAACTCAACAAAAATTTAGAATCCGGTATCTCCCCAAACTGGTAAATCTCAATGGTGTCAAAAGATTTGACAATGGAATCGTTGTAATACATCGAATATTCCAAATCATTCTTGTGTTGCATGCTCAAAACAACCACCGGATCCTTACCAGTACAATCGTCCAAAAGGATGGTATCCACTTTGATTTCTAGGGGATTGATGAGCTCAACCTTATACGCTACTGCTGTAATATTTCCAGATGGATCCTCAAACTCATATTTTAAATGGTTTATCCCTTCATTAAACAATGCGCCTTCGTCAGGCCCTTCCAACTTCCTGATTTCTTTTATCCCGCAGTTATCAAATCCTGATAAAGCAGGAACTTTAAGGCTACAATTATTGATTGTCATATCCATTGGAACTTGAACAATGGGAGCCAATGTATCCAATACCAATACATCAATCATTGCAGAGTCAATATTTCCAGCAAGATCGGTGGCAACGATTTTGACAGGCAAAAGGCCCAAATTATTGCATTTGACTTGACCTACGTCAGCCTTTATAACAATTCCGGTATCACAATTATCGATTACGTTTTTTGCAAATAGTGAAGGCACAATGGTAAATTGTCCAAAAGAATCCAAATGAACCACTGGCATTGGATTCGGCAGAATCCTCGGCTTGATCCTATCATCCACAACAAGATTGATTGATTGAATTCTAACGCACAATTTTTGATCCGTGACCGTACAAGTGTACACTCCTGGAAACTTATCGCTTATTAGTGCAGAAGTCTCTCCTGAATTCCATTTATAGTTGTATGGTAAGCTGCCTCCGGATACACTCATTTCAATACTTCCATTGTTGTGATTTATGCAATCCGGTTTGTTTAAAACAAGAGGTATAAGGCTCAAAGCATCTGGTTGTTCAATAGAAAATTCTTTGATTTGCTCACACTGCGCATTGTCTTTGACTGTAACTGTATAGTCCCCAGCTCTTAAATTTGAAATATCCTTGGTGGTTGGTCCATTTGACCATTTATAGGTATATGGACTCACACCTCCACTGACTGTCAAATTAATAAAACCATTGTTATCTCCAAAACAATTTAACAATAATCTACTTGCAGAAGCATTTATATGGATGATAGTCGGTTGGGTCAGGTTTCTATTAAGTACCACCATACCGCCAGCTTGATCTGTGACCGTTACTGAATGATTCCCTGCCATGAGGTTACTGGCTGTCGCGGTGGTTTGACCATTGGACCAATTGTAGTTATAAGGTGGAACACCATTGGATGCTGAGACTGTAATAAAGCCATCGCTTCCATCAAAACACGACACGTTTTTAAAATTTGAAATACTTGCACTAAGTGGGGGAGGGCCCGGCATATTTCCCAAAACCTGTTCTGAATAAACCCTGTCTCCAGAATTGTTTCCATTGCCATTGGCCATCACACAAGCGGCATACATATTAACGACCTGACCTGTTGCACTGGCCGGTGCTTGCCAATCGACGGTCCATGTCAAATTATTTCCTCCACTAAAATTTTTAAAAGGGTTGTGTTCCCAATAATTTTTACCAACAAAAAAACTCAAAGTCGATGAGGTGCTTGGGTTTGATAAAGTTCCAATGTTGTTATTATTTTGATCGACAACAACCAACTGAAAACCACCCCGGACAGCATTGGTTAATGGAGTCGAGGTATTGTTTATTTTTAAGGTGATTTGATAAGTCTGCCCCGGAGTGATGCTGCCGGGAAGGCCCAATATTTCCAAACTTCCACTGATACTTCCACCGCCTGAATGGCAGCTCGCACAAGTACTTTCGCCAGGAGCCCCGGTATAACCATTGGGAGGGTTGGAGGCATAAGAAATGAACAAAAGACCTGAGAGAATAGCAAATGCCCATTTGTAAACTACCTTCATCCTGAAGTTCTTTAATTAATCAAAATTACAATAAATATTAGGCATACCTAACATTTATCGATAATCTTAATGTAGATTAAGAATAATTTCAATAAATACCAATGGGAGATCTGTTTTAGAGGCTACCGGCCTTTGAAAATAAGAGGTCAATAAAGGCCTTTTTATTGAAAACCTGAAGTTTATCAATACTTTCTCCAACTCCGATGTATTTGATTGGGATTTTAAACTGGTCAGATATGCCCAACACCACACCACCTTTTGCTGTACCGTCCAATTTGGTTAGAATCAGACCAGTTAATTGGGTAGCATTGGTAAAATGTCTGCATTGTTCAATGGCATTTTGTCCCGTAGTAGCGTCAAGGACCAACAAAACTTCATGTGGAGCACCAGGAAGGGCCTTCTGAATGGAGCGATAAATTTTACTCAATTCGTTCATAAGATTCAATTTCGTATGAAGTCTTCCTGCTGTATCAATTATTAAAATGTCAGAACCTTTGACAACGGCTTCACGGGTAGCTTCGAATGCAACTGCAGAAGGATCTGCACCCATACCTTTGGTAAAAAAATCACAGTTTACCCGATCTGACCAAATTTTAAGCTGATCTTCTGCCGCAGCCCTAAATGTATCTCCGGCGGCAATGATTACTTTTTTGCCTTTTGCAACAAATTGGAAGGCTAGTTTACCAATGGAAGTTGTTTTACCTACTCCATTGACACCTACCACTAAAATAATATGGGGTTTCGTTTCTCCGGTATAAAAATCATCCAGATCTTCCGTTTTATTTTCTCCCAACATTTGATCGATTTCACTTTTAAGTAGTGTGTTTAGTTCCTCTATTTTCACAAACTTATCAGCTGCAACCCTTGCTTCAAGGCGTTCGATAATTTTTACTGAAGTTTCCAATCCAATATCAGAGCTAATAAGAATTTGCTCTAATTCGTCCAGAATTTCTTCATCTATGGTAGATTTTCCAACGACAGCCCTGGCAATTTTATCAAAAAAGCTTTCTCTGGTTTTTTCAATTCCCTTCTCAAGCTCATGTTGTTTTTCTTTATTGAAAAAACGGTTGAAAAATCCCATATAAAAATGATTATGAATTAAATAAAAAATGAGACGCTCGAAATTCGAACCTCTCATTTTATCAAGTACTCAGATAAAAGAAATTACTTGTTTTGCTCGAAAAAGTCTTTGACTTTGTCCTTGTGGACCATCAGTTCTTTATAGGTATATTTTCCTGTTACCGGATCTTTAATCGACTTGATCACTTTGACAAAATCCCTACCAGAACCTACATTGGCTGCACGCTGAGCAACCCTTGCGTTTTTAGATACTTTAGCCATGATTATTTAATTTCTTTATGAACAGTGTATTTCTTTAAGATGGGATTGTATTTTTTCAATTCAATCCGATCGGGGGTGTTTTTCTTATTCTTTTCAGTCATATATCTTGAAGTTCCGGGCATTCCAGAATCTTTGTGCTCTGTACACTCCAAAATAATTTGTTGGCGGTTGCCTTTGCTTTTCTTAGCCATAACTTGTCAATTATTAAAATTCTAACATTTACATTCCAATTTCTTCAAATACTCATATAAACCATATTTATCAATGGTTCTTAGCGCTTTGGCCGTCACCTTTAATTCAATCCACTCATTGGTCTCTGGTATAAAGAAAGATTTTTTCTGAAGATTTGGGTTAAATCTTCTTTTTGTTTTTCTATTGGAGTGAGAAACTTTATTTCCAAACAAAGGCCTAGTACCGGTTAAATCACAAACTTTAGACATTGTTATACAGATTTATCAAAATTTTTTTTAGTGACTCCGTCAGGATTCAAACCTGAAACCTCCTGATCCGTAGTCAGGTGCTCTATTCAATTGAGCTACGGAGCCTTTTAAAAACAGGGTGCAAAATTAAAGAAAATATTCCATCAGAATGAACTTTTCTGTTAATATTTTACAAAACCCTTGGTTTCCTGTTTACCATTAAATAAAAATTGAATATAATATATACCTGAAGGATAATTACTTACATCCCTCTCAATGGTTTGATCTACAGATCCTGGACGGTGATTTTCATCCAAAAAGTCAATCATTTGGCCCAGAGGATTAAATATTCGAAGGGTATAAGGACCAAATTGATCAAATCCTAAATTTACTTTTAAATTGCCGTCTTTCAAAGGATTAACCTCAATTTCCATAAAGCTTTGTTCCTTTAGTGAGTTGCAATAAGTTTCCAAACACAGCATGGATTTAAACACATTAAACCTATTGCCGGATACCGTAATATTGGATAAGCTTGAAAGCGGGTCTCCACAATTGAGGATCATTGATTTCAGCAATTTGAGAGCATCTTCTGGTTTATTTTTTAGAAGCTGGGCATATTTACCACAAAATTGATTGAGCAAAACGATACCTGCTCCCACTTGAGGTGCTGATAAAGAACATCCTGAAGAGGATCCTAACATACCCCCTCTTTGTAAAACGGCGACTTCTTCACCAGATGCGCCAATATCAATGTGCAGCTTACTATATCCCGAGGATGGCACGAACCGGTCATTCATATCGGTATTGGTTACCGCTATTAAAAAATCACTTGGACACAAGGACGGAATATCTCCCTTTAAGCCAATATCATGATCAGGCTCATTTACTGTGGCACATACATTCATAATTCCGATGGATCCGAGCCAATCATACAAAGGGCAAACATTTGGGTGATCCTCAGGAAAAGCTGAATTAAAACCCAGTGAAATACTGGTGGCCACCACATAGGCTCCTTTCTGTCCTCCAGATTGGAGATACAATTCTTTCATTTTGTAAAAGTAGGTATAGCAGGCAATCATGTGTGATTCAGACATCCCGGAACACATTAAAATTTTTATGTTCTGCGCTGCTCCTGTAATGTCCTTCCCATTGTTTCCCTTGGCCCCCAAGATGCTAATTACCTCCGTTCCGTGATTGGCTTCGGGATGCTCATCATTCTTATTGATTGAAATAGGACTATAACCATAATAATCATCCACATAGCCATTTCCGTCATCATCGATTTTGTTGTTTGGCAGTTCGTGATGATTGACAAAAACATTGGGCAAAATATCATTGAGGCGAAAATCAAAACCGAAATCCATTAAGCCGATCACCAAAGTATCACCAAGAGGACTGATACCTTCGTTGGTATAACACCAAACCTCATCGAATTCCATTTTTCCCATATTCCATTGTCTGTTATACGATGGATCATTTGGAGAACACCCTCTGGCTTGAAGTACTTTGGAAGCATGGAAGTGCTTTATGGATGATTCGTTCGTTAATAATTTGATTTCATCTTCCCTTTGAAAAGTGGCGGGAAAAGTGATGATTCCAAAAGGTTGATACGAGTCCAGATATTGGATTTCAATATGATTCAATTTACAATTTGCAATGAAAGAATTCAAATGGGCTTTTGGTTGGCGCCACTCCACAAAGTATTCATGCGGTATGGTTTCCTGCCCATTGATATCACATGAGCCCACTAAAATACAAAGCAATAAGAGATATTTCATGGAGTAGTTGTTTGGATCTGATCAATTAAACGACAAAAATACTTAAAACTATATAACATTCTACTTCCATACCAACTGAAAGGTTCGCCATCAACAATGATAGAATTAAAATCCTTGAATAAATCTTTATGCTTCTCATTAAAAGGGTAGGGTTCTGATGAAAGAAAAATCCAATCAGGCCCACGTTGTCTGATTTCATCGAGACTGGTTGTTGGATATCGGATTTTATCTGAAAAAATATTCTCAAATCCAGCCAACTCAAGCATTTCATGAATAAATGTATCCTTACCTACACTCATCCATGGTGCTTTCCAAATCAAATAGCAAATTTTAAGCGGGGTTGGTAGAATGCTCTTTCTAAATTGCACAAAATGTCTTATTTCATGCTGTATTTTTTGCGTCATCGCTGTTGCTTCTAATTGGCGATCGCAGATCATGCCAATCTGGTCGATCATATAAAACGCATCTTGTACATTGGACACTTGACTGGTCCAAACCGGAATAGTTTGACTCAATCGATCAATATCCTCCTTGTTATTTTCTTCTTTATTGGCAAGGACAAGATCCGGGTTAAGATCAATCACTTTCTGAATACTGACATTTTTGGTACCACCCACCTTTAATTTCTCTTTAATCCAATGGGGTGGTCTGACACAAAATTTAGTAATTCCTACTACTTGATTTTCCAAACCTAAATCATACAATAATTCTGTCTGAGAAGGCACGAGTGAAACGATTCTTTTGGGAGGAAAGTTTATTTCGATCGTTTGAAAAACTTGATCTTTTACTTGCATTGGGCATTATCAGCTACGGTTCGTTGACCAGTAGAAATTGGTTGTCAAGAATGGAGATTCTCTTTATATTATTCAAACCAAATTCACTCAGATCTATCATCAAATTCCAAGAGGAATGAATCTTATCAAACTTGAATAATTCTGCGCCTTTTGCACAAATAATTTCTCCATCTTTGGTTAAACCAAAATCTTCAACACCTTTCGGCATTTCGCCTAGGTACTCCATTGACTTTGTAGAAGGAAGGTATTTCTTCAGTTGCCACACTTCTTTGGTCAGTTTATGGACAAACAAAATACTTCCATCTTCCAAAACTTCAAAACACCGTCCAATATCAGATGCAAATACGATCCGGCTTGTGTTTTCCTCATTGCAAATGGCCAAATAATTGTAATGGTCAACGATAAAACAAACCCATTTTTTCTGAGTTAAAAAACGATAATATCCTATTTTCCCATGTTCACTTAAAATCATCCTTCTTTTCTTGCCTGTCTTTAAGTCGTAAGCTGCCAGATACTGCGTGGTATCGGGTAAAGTATTTACCTCAACGACTGTAAGTTCAGTTGAATCCAAAGGATGAATCCTTGGCGAATAATGACTTAACGGATGGTCCAAAATCCTTGTATAAATGGATTCTGACAAATCAAAAAGACAAATATCCGGATCTTTTTTTTCAAGGGTAGCGATGGATGCAAGAAATTCATTCTTACTCATCCAAAAAGCCTGGTTATTGTAAGAGTTTTTATTAAATAAACTCAGATATTTTATTTTTCTATGAATCCAATTTCCATTTTTATCTTGACTTAAATCTAAATACCACAAAGAAGTGGTTGGCATCTGCGCGAATCCCTGTAAAGCAGACAATCCAAATAAAAAAAGAAAGAAAGACTTACCAATCAAATATTTTAAAGTTTATTAGGTGAAGAAAAAACCCTTTTCCAGTTGACTCCTTCTCTTAATGATGCATTTTTTAAGCTAAACCATATTAATACTGGTTTGCCAACAATGTGGTCTTCCGGTACATATCCCCAGGCTCGAGAGTCTTCAGAATTTCTTCGGTTGTCGCCCATTGCCCAATAATAATTTTGCTTAAAGGTGTATTGACTGGATTCAATCCCATTAATAAAAATTTTGCCATTATTGAGTTCTAGCTTATTTGATTCATATACTGAAATAACGCGGTCGAAAAACTTTAGGTTTTCTGGCGTTAGCTCAATGGTAACTCCGGCTTTTGGAATCCAAACAGGTCCATAGTTGTCAAAGGTCCAACCAGTCTGACCCGGTGGAAACACCTGGTCGTCATTGGACTCATAAGGCAATAACTCAATATCGGGTCCCAATGATTTAACTTTTTCATATTGGGTCTCATCCAGATAAATTAAACCCGCTCTTAGATTGGGATCGTAGGTATTAATTCCCCATTCTGTAAGTCTTTTCATCGGAATGGATGTCGTGGATGTTTTCATTAAATAGGCATGTTGAAGGTGCTTGGGATTTTGTGCTTCCTTTCCGTTGATGTACAATTGCCTGTTGATGATTTGAAGACTATCTCCCGGCATACCGACGCATCTCTTAATATAATGATCCTTCTTATCGACTGGTCTAACACGAAGTCCTGCACCTTTGCAATCTTGAGTTGCATACGGATTGTTGGCTAACTGAAATGCAGCCCAAGATCTTTCCTTCCCGAGATACACGCTATCTCCGACAGGCCAGTTAAATACAAAGGGATCATTTCTTTTGATTTCGACCAATTTTGGCAACCGCTTATATGGCAAGCTTGGCTTGGAAAAATAAGATTCTGTTCCCAGGCCTGGTACGGTGTTGTGCAACAATGGCAACATCGCAATCGTCATTGGCATTCTAACCCCATAATGCAATTTTGAAACAAATAAAAAATCTCCTACTTTAAGCGTTCCTTCCATAGAAGGAGTAGGGATGACGTATGCCTCCAATATAAACATTCGCAACAAAGCAGCTGCGAATACTGCAAATATGATAGATTCCAGCCATTCTCTTAGAGCCGATTTGGCATATGGACTTTGGGATTTAATTCGTTCAAATTTGGCACTGTCTTTTTCCTTCTGAGCCAAATGCAAGGAATGGATGTATTCTCTTTCCTTAATAACGGCAGGTTCGACAAAAACATCTTTTGGATTTCTGGCAATCAAAAAGAAACTAAGAGGTGCATAAACTACTGCCAGGGCTGAATCAAAGAATTTCATTTTTCTGAATGACCGGACCAGGTCAACACTCATCCCTACGAATATAAATACATTCACAATCGGCATTAAAAGCCAAAGTGCGTGCCATGGAGATCTCCCTATCCCTTTGCACCAAACCCCAAAATTGACACCCGGAATCCATGCTTTTATTGGATCAATCCCCATTTTAGGGAATATCAAATATAGACTAAGACAAAGCAGCAGGTAACTAATTATAAAAAATATCAATAAAAACATCGAGACATTGAATTGTTAAGGCGCAAAGATACTTATTTTAGCATGGGAGTGTCTGAATATTCAGACTTTGATTTAGACATACCCTATCAATTAAGCTAGAATATCGACTAAATACAATCATGCCTCTCAATTGTATATACTTTGCCTGGGATCAATTCTTCAAGAATTAGATTCCCAATGGAGATCCGAATCAATCTTAAAACTGGGAAGCCCAATTTTGCACACATTTTCCGAATTTGCCTGTTTTTTCCCTCGCTAAGAGTGATAGATATCCAGGTAGCTGGTATGTTTTGTCGGTATCGCACCGGGGGATTTCTAGGTGGAATCTGAATGGTATTTTCCAAAGGTTTGACCAAGGCAGGAAGACAGAAATGAGCTTTTTGATTAACCATTATTTCTATACCTTTTGCCATTGCTTGAATAAAATCATGATTGGGAATTCCTTCTACCTGAACCCAATAGGTTTTCTCCTTTTTTTGGTCTGGGTGTAAAATCATCTGATTGATTGTAGGGTCATTGGTCAAAATCAACAATCCTTCACTGTCCTTATCCAATCGACCTACCGGATAAACATCAGGTGGAAAAGCATAGAGGTCTTTTAAAGTTTGATCGTCTGGATGCTCTCTTGTGAACTGCGACAAAACCCCATAAGGCTTGTAAACCTTATAGTATTTGAAAACCTTCTTTTTAATCATCTCCGCAACAAATACCTGCTGCTATTTTTTGTCAAATTTCAACGGAATAAAAACCGGAGATTCTAATTTTAAGATCTTCTGATTTAGTTCCAATAAATCTATTGATTTGACCATTGAAAATCGGTGAAGTTGCTCATCTATTTGTTGGATCAATAAGTCTGCAAGTGCTTCTGCTTGTTCGGTGGGAGGATATACTTCCTGGTTGTACAATGCCACCAAATGGGCTAATTTATTCGTCAATTTAATGGGATAATTGATGGGATCCTGGATCGCCTGCATTTTGGTTTGGTACAACTCATTTTCTATAATTGTCAAAATGCTATCAATTTTACTTTTCTGCTTGCTGCATTCTTCAGGAATTTCGTTCCATCTTTCAAAATAACCGTCCATTTGTGCGCGCAAATCCCTTATTTCTAAAATTGCTTTGTGTGCTTCGTCCACTTTATCTCTGCATTTTTTTAAAAATTTAAATCGGTTGATCGCATCCTGATTACTTGATGGATACCCAAAATTTCTCAGGAGAGAGCAACTGTCTTGATATAGCCTTTGTTTGTTTTGCAGGACGCTTAGATGATAGGTACCGGGGGGTGCCAATGGTCCTGCGAGTGAAGCTCCCCAGAGGACCATGCCTTCCACCTTTGTCGCATCAGGGTATTTAAATGGAATTAACACAAGGTTTGATCCCGTTTTAATATTGACTTTTTGATAATTTTTCAAAGCTTTATTTGATAATCTGCTTAAAGTATCTGAATCCATAGAAACGAGAAAAAATTCCATCGTGTCCGAATTTCGGATTGAATCCAAATAAAAATAAAACATCCATTCAGATGGGTGATTGATTCCTGCATTCAAAATCGTTGTGTCCTGACTGCCCCTCATGCTGTATGCAGGTTTGGGGTGATGAAAAAAGTGTGAACCCTTTCTTAAGTTTTTCAGATCACGCAAAGAAGTCAAATCATCTAACATCCAAATACCTCTGCCCTGTGTAGAAACCAATAATGAAAAATCTTTTAAAGCAATGTCGGTGATTGGCACCAGCGGCAAATTTTTCTGCAATGAAAACCAGTTTCGTCCATCATCTTCTGAAAAATAGATCCCCCTTTCTGTCCCACAATACAATAATCCTGGATTAATGCGATCTGCTCGTATTACTCTGGTGAAATGTTCAGCGGAAATCCCTTGTACAATTTTTTTCCAGCTCTTACCGAAGTCTTCTGTCTTAAACAAGTAAGGCGTATAGTCACCCGATTTATAACATGTTGCAGCAATATAGCAACCGCCCGGATGGAAGGGGTCGGCTTCCAGGCTATTGATCATGGCCCATTCAGGCAAAGCCGAAGGCGTCACATTGATCCAGTTTCTTCCTCCATCTTTTGTCAAATGAACCAGACCATCGTCAGAACCAGTCCAGATTACATTGGAATCAGAGATTGACTCTGTGATTGCAAAGATGGTGCAATAATATTCTACAGAGGTGTTGTCTTTTGTAATGGGCCCTCCTGAAGCCACCAATTTAGTACTGTCATTTCTGCTCAGATCAGGGCTAATGGTTTTCCAACTATGTCCTTCGTTCTCTGAAAGATGAACATGATTAGAGCACACAAACAATTTTTTAGGGTTGTGTCTTGAAAATAATATGGGAAAATTCCATTGAAACCTGTATTTTAAATTAATGGCACCATGTCCTATGGGATTGTCAGGCCAAACATGAATGTTTCGATTCCACTTATTTTGATGATCGTAGCGAGTGAGATATCCCCCGTAACTTCCGCCATATACAATCTCAGGATTTAAGGGATCAACGGCTATGTGACCCGACTCACCCCCTGCAGTATTTTCCCAGTGGGCACTGGAGATGGAATTGCTGTATGTACGATGTAAAATGCGGACAGTGCTGTTGTCTTGCTGCGCTGCATAGACACGAAATGGAAAGTGTTCATCTGTCGTAAGTCTGTAAAATTGTGCGGTGGGCTGGTTGTTCAAACTGGACCAGCTCGTTCCTCCATTGTAGCTAATCTGTGCGCCGCCATCGTTTGCAAGAATCATTTGATTCGGATCTTTCGCATCTATCCACAAATCATGATGGTCCACATGTCCAGCAGAAATGGTTTTAAAACTTTTACCCCCATCCGTTGATTTGTGAAAAAAGACATTCAGCACATAGATTGTATTGGGGTCCAATGGGTCCACCTGGATTCTGGAAAAATACCAGGCGCGTTGACGCAAATCACGGCTATCATTTATTTTTGTCCAACTCTGTCCCCCATTTTCAGTTTTAAATAATCCACCTTCCTCATGCTCGATTAATGAATACATCACATCCGGATTGCTAGGACTAATGGTAATGGTGCTGATTCCCCATAATCCAGAAGGAAGACCGTTGATTCCTTTTAGTTTTGTCCAAGTATCTCCGCCATCATTGCTCTTCCACAAATTACTTTCCGGACCACCGCTAATGAGTGAATAGGGACTTCGTCTGATATTCCAACTTGTCGCATATAGAATATGGGGTAGGGTAGGGTGAATTACAAGTTCTACAACTCCTGCAGAGTCACTGGGAAATAGAATTTTGTTCCAATTTTTGCCCCCATCTGTGGTCTTAAAAACACCTCTTTCAGAATGATTTTTGAATAAATCACCCATGGCTGCAATATAAACTATGTCAGGATTGTCTGGATGAATTCTAATTCTGCTAATGTGTCTGGTTTTGGCCAATCCTTTAAAAGACCATGACTTACCGGCATCCTCAGATTTCCAAACTCCCTCTCCGGGAGAGACATTGCCTCTGACAGTTTCTTCTCCTGTTCCCACCCAAATGTGATTTGAATTTCGCTCGGCCAAGGCAATTGCACCAATTGATCCACCAAAATATCCATCCGAAATATTTTTCCATTGTTTTCCCCCATCTTTCGTCAACCATACTCCACCACCGGTACTGCCCATGTAATATTTGTCCTTTTGACCAGGAACTCCCGTCACTGCACAAGAGCGCCCTCCTCTATATGGACCCAGCTCTCTCCATTTTAATGCATCAATCATGTAAAACTTGGGGTGGGTGACTTGAGCAAAATTTGAATGGACATCAATCAGTAAAATCAAATTGAGTACGCCTAAAAATTTAGAGACAAATTTCATCATAAAAATTTCAGCGAATATAAGTCGAATTGCAGGACTGGCAGGGGTCAATGGTTAAATTAAGTTTAATAGATTGATTGTGATGTATTTATGAATGAAAAAAGGGCATATTATGCTGCATAAAGCCATAATTGAAATATAGTCTTAATTTTGCAGGCATAATGAAACAAGACATTCACATAGGATCTGTCCATTTAAAAGAATTTCCACTAATCCTGGCACCTATGGAAGATGTAAGTGATCCACCGTTTAGGGCGCTTTGCAAACAAAATGGATGTGATCTGATGTACACAGAATTTATTTCAGTAGAAGGATTGGTCAGAGAGGCAGATAAAAGTGTGAAGAAACTTGATATTAACAATGAAGAAAGGCCCATCGGTATTCAGATATTTGGGGCTGAATACGATTCGATGATGAAGGCGGCAGAGATCATTGAAGACGCCAGACCCGATATATTGGATATCAACTACGGTTGTCCTGTACAAAAGGTGGTTTGCAAACTGGCTGGAGCCGGAATATTAAAAGATGTCAATAAAATGGTTTCACTGACTGAAGCAGTGGTTAAATCTACTTCACTTCCTGTAACCGTAAAAACCAGACTAGGCTGGGATGAAAATACCATCAGAATTGTAGAAGTGGCAGAGAGATTACAGGATATTGGAATACAGGCACTCAGCATTCATGCCAGAACCAGAAGCCAAATGTATAAAGGACATTCTGACTGGAGTTGGATCGCAAAGGTCAAAGAAAATCCACGCATGAAAATTCCTATCTTTGGGAATGGAGATATTGATTCACCACAAAAAGCTTTGGAATATAAAAACAGATATGGAGTGGATGGTATAATGATTGGCCGGGCTAGCATTGGTTATCCCTGGATATTTAGAGAAATAAAACATTTTCTAAAAACGGGCACACTCATGGATCCACCAGATTTTGAAGAAAGAATCCAAGCGGTGAGGCAACATTTAGAAAGTTCCATACGCTGGAAAGGTGAAAAGTTGGGTGTACTGGAAATGAGAAGACATTACACCAATTACTTTAAAGGATTTCCAGGGATCAAAGAATACAGGTCAAAGCTGGTCACAGAAACAGATCCGACCACATTGTATGCAATCATCGATGAAATGAAATTTGTTTTTCAACATCAAACTGAAGAAGTAACAGCCTGATGTTTAACAGTGGATTATACAAACTTGATCCTCGGGAAAAAAAAATACTGAGCATCATTTCAGAAAAGGGAATTCAGCTTCAATTTCCATTGTTTGTAGTAGGGGGTTTTGTGAGAGATAAAATTCTGGGCCGGCCGTGTAAAGACATTGACATCGTTTGCGAAGGAGATGGAATTCAGCTGGCACAGGAAGTTGCCTCCGCATTTAGACCTATTCCAACGGTGAATTATTTTGATCGCTTTGGTACTGCGATGATAAAGCATGGGGATTTGGAAATTGAGTTTGTTGGAGCCAGAAAAGAATCATACAAACATGATTCTCGAAAACCACTCATCACCCCGGGAACCATCGAAGACGATCAGTTGAGAAGGGATTTTACCATCAATACCCTTTCCATCAGTTTAAATTCTCAAGATTTGGGAGAAATCATCGACCCTTTTAACGGATTGGATGATTTGACATCAAGAATCATTAGGACTCCTAATGATCCCGACATAACCTTTTCAGATGATCCCTTGAGAATGATGAGGGCCATCCGATTTTCTAGCCAATTGGGATTCAGCATTGAACAAAAAACATGGGAAGGCATCGTGCGAAATGCGGATCGACTTAAAATTGTCTCCAGAGAAAGAATCAGTGCAGAATTGGATAAGATTATTCTAAGTCCAGTGCCCTCGGTTGGTTTTGATTTATTGTTTAAATCAGGATTGCTTAAAATTTTCCTTCCTGAATTGTGCTTACTGCATGGTGCAGAATATTTAGATGGCAAAGGTCACAAAGACAATTTCTATCACACATTGCAAGTATTGGATAATCTTGCATTACAAACTGATCATCTTTGGCTGCGCTGGGCCGCAATCCTACACGATATTGCCAAACCTCAAACCAAACGATATGAATCTGAAATAGGTTGGACTTTTCATGGTCATGAAGTACTTGGTGCAGCAATGGTTCCAAGGATTTTTAAAAACCTCCGCATGCCTTTGGATCACAAAATGAAATACGTCCAAAAATTGGTTCGCTTACACCTTAGACCGATCGCTTTAACCCAAGAACAAATCACTGATTCAGCTTTGAGAAGATTGTTGTTTGAAGCAGGAGAGGATCTTGAAGATTTGCTCTTGCTTTGTGAAGCTGATATTACTTCCAAAAATTCAGATAAGGTTAAAAAATATTTGAACAACTATTCCATTGTCCGGCAAAAGTTGCAAGAAGTCGAAGAAAAAGACAAAATCAGGGCATGGCAACCACCAATTAGTGGGGAGAAGATTATGGAAATCTATGGTTTACCACCTTGCAGGGAAGTTGGAATAATTAAAAATGCAATTAGAGAAGCCATCCTGGAGGGTGAAATTCCAAATCAGCTGGACGCAGCCATGGAACTTATGGATCAAATTGCGCTAAAATTAAAACTAAAGAAGGTGCAACTCACTTGAAAATTTCGCCCACCTGTACCGCACCATTTGCCTTGTTTACCGAAAAGCCAAACCCAAATCCCTTGTTGACAAAATTGGTGCTGGCTTGTGCTTTTTGATTTCCATAATTTATTTCAAAAGTCAGCTTTGACAATACCATACCGTCAAACACCAAGTCGATGTGCTTCAATTCTATATTTTGAGCTTTAAGAACCAAAACAATTGAATCTAACAAAGCTTGGTCCATGGCCCGACCATACTCCAATTCGACGGTGCTTTCGCTGATTTCAAAGCGGTATGGCTTGTACTTTATAAAACAAGCATGGATGGTAAAAGCCAGGGTCAAAGTGGCCAATAAAAAGAATGCTTTACACCTTTTCATCCTCATTTGGCAATTCCAAAGTAGGCTTTGCAGGTTGTGTTTCATTCGAATCAGCAGTAGGGGAGGCAGCACCTGTTTGTTGATCTTTATTTAGAAATTGCTCTGCTTTTTCAAAAAAACTATCTTTTGTTTTGTCACCGGCCAATGGGCTGCCAAAATTGATGGGATTGTCTGCAAATCCGTCTTTGTCTTGATCCTTTTCCTGGTCTTTGATGTCTTCTTCCTTTGCTTTTTCAATGGTATGATCTACAAATTCATTGAGCTTTTGAACCGCTTCGGTGGCCTTTTTCTTAATGTTTTCTCTGACTTCCTTGGTGTCTTCGTCCAAATTTTGCCATCGCTCTTTCAGATCTTCCATGACCTCTTTGCCTTGAGCGACAACTTCTTTGCCAGTTTCTTCTAAAAATTCCCTGGCTTTCTCCACCATGCTATCTTCCTGAAGCTGAGTCTTTTGTTCTTCATGATTGACAACAACCGGAACCTTTCTCGGCGTTCTGTCATCTTCGGACATTGGATCAGGGTCCAGATAGGGATCTTCCTTTTTTATCAGTTTTGATTTCAGCCAACTTAAAACTCCCATTTGATTTAATTTGAAGCAAATATAACTGAATCCAAGCACATTAACCGCTGAAATAAAATCATTTATCCAAGCACCGCAACGGCGGTATCTACAATTTGAGATTCAAATCGTTAATGTAATTTAGCTTAATCAGAATAGGCCCTGTGTATTGTTGATATATGGGGCTTTTTATTAAAAATCAAGCTTTGGATTTGTCCCATAATTTATATTATGTTAACTTAATTGATTTTATTCTTAAATCCATTCCTCCTTGTATTTGGAAACAATCTTTGCAAGATTCAAAGCATCGTACAATGCCCTGTGTCTTTTTCCCTCAAAATGAAATCCATTTTGATGCATCACCCGATCCAAGCCCTGCAATTTACTTAGTTGACGATTGCGGTGGTAGCGGGCTTTGATATCAATGTATGGATCAAACCAGGAAACGTCGATGTTGAAATTTTCTGCGTCTGATTTGAGAAGAACCTGATCCGAGTTGCCCCATGCACAATAAAGAAATTCATCCTCTTCCAAATTTCCCCATTCCAAAAATTTTTCCATCACTTTGGGAAAGGAGTTGGCTTTATTAATGTCCTCTTGTTGGATGGTGGTAAGTTGTGTACAATAGGTGGATAACAATGGATGATTCAATGGTTTTACAAAACTCTGAAAGGTGGACTCTACCCTTCCATATTCATCCAGGATACAAGCTCCTATTTCTATGATCTCTTGCTGTCTAAAATGATTGTTACCGGAATTCCAGCAAGTAGCTTCCAAATCAAAAACCAGATGTCTCATGTCAATTTTTCCTAAGATTCAAATTCTCCCATTGAATCTCTTCATCCAACTCAAAAATGCTCATTTTATTTGCATAATACAAAAGTGTTATAAAGTCTTCACTCATGACATCTCCTCCCGGCAATATTTTAACGACTTTGTTTTTGTGAAAAATACCCAAACTCTCGCTTCCTTCTAAAAGGATTTCTTTTGCCTGCATATCCACACATTCCATTGCTATCAACTGGCCTGCATTTATCTTGTGTTTCAACAATCTAAGCACCTCTGCGATTAAGTTTTCAAGAACCTGACCGGGTAAAATAATTTCCTCTTCTGGCATTTGAACCATGCTAAAAATATCTTGACCGGTGTATAACTTTCCATATAACTTAAAAGTGCAAAATGCAACCAGATGAGCAGGAAAGACATAATTGTATTTAATATATTGGTTTGCAATTTTTTCTGAAAGTTCCTTTGTATAGATACTTTCTCGTTGCAAATCCAGGAAGTACTCCCCTTCCCTCTTGTAATACAATCCAATGTCCATTTTATGGCCATGTGCATCCAAACTATTGCCGTTATTGTCCACAATATTCCCAAAAACATCCATTGGCTTGGCGATTGAAAGACACATTTTGGATTCTTTGGTAAGTATTCTCCAGATCAAACTAATGTATTGCCCAATGGGAGATTGCACGGTTCTAGCTGTGTATTTCTCCTGTCCAGTTGTCTTTAAATGTTGGGTAATCAATGATCTAGCTTCCAGGACACTTTCATAGCTTAATACAGCCGGGACCACGATGATTTTTCTGGAATCTGCCTCCATGATTAACTCTCTTTGCGCTGAAATCATCGAACTTAATAATCCCAATTTTAGTTTCAATTCTACTTCGCCTGACCTTGACCTGGTGCCTCCCGGAAAAAAAATGGTATGAACCCCTTTCTTTGCAATAATTTTGGAATAGGAATTTAGTGTTTGTAAATAGATTTGATTTTTTTTTCTGCGATCCAATTTATATGCGCCAAGTCGATTCATAAAAAATGCAAAAAACTCGCTATCAAATAAATTAAGTCCAGCACCATAAGAAAATGCCGGCAACCCACATACAGAATCCAACAGATATCCTACCAAAACTGAATCCAAATTACTGGAATGGGTAGGAACCAAAATAATGGTATGATCTTTCATCAGTGATCTAACAGCTTCAACATTTCCTACAACTTTCATCCGATCAGAGAGTCGATTGGCTTTAAAACCTGATGATCTGAAACTATTCAAACCAAACTTAAAAAACAAAATATAAAAAAAATGATTTGTGATTTTTCTTGCAAACAAGAAAGTATTGATATTAAAATTACCTGCAATTTCTTCTGTATACCTTCTGATTAGTTTAAAAATGGATTCTCTGATTTTAGCTTCTGCGTGTTCTGTATTATGAAACTCATTGTAATCTTTTTGCAATTTTCTCAAATATTGCATTTCGTTTGGCGGATCCACTTTGAATGGATTTGACTTGACCCTTTGTTTTTCAAAATAAATGGTCTTTGCTAAAATCTGATCCAATTCTCCAGTTGGAATGTTCTTAAAATACTTCTCAAGATCAGCTTCAACATCTTGTAAGATAGACTTTCTCTTTTGAAAAACCTTATAAATAGGCCAATCCGTCAAATTTGGAATCAACTGAACGTATCGTTTCATAGCGGTTGATTTTCAGGTTTAATCCTTTGTATGGACTGAATCAATTCTCCCTTTCCAGTGCCTGTTCGCGTATTTACTATAATACACTCAGGAATTGGATCCCAATCTTCAGACATCCGTTCTGTATGCAATTTATACTGTGCCTGACTTGCTCTTTTGGTTAATTTATCAGATTTTGTAAACAAAACAATGAAGGGAATTTTATACTCGCCCATTTTTAATAAAGTATGCTGGTCTATTTTCTGGGGAGGTATGCTTAAATCGATTAATAAAAATAAGCACTCCAAATTTTTTCTGCCCTTGAGATATTTGTGAATTTCAAGCTCCCATTTACTCCTGGAAGATTTTGAAGCCCTTGCGTATCCATAGCCCGGTAAATCCACAAAGGATAAATTCTGATCGATTAAGTACAAATTAAAATGAATGGTTTTACCGGGCATTGAAGATGTTTTTGCAACATTTTTTCGATTCAAAATGTAGTTAATCATGGTGCTTTTCCCAACATTGGAACGTCCCCAAAAGCAAATCTCAGGAATTTCTGCCTGAGGTAATTTGTTAAATGTCGGGAATGATCCCAAAAACTGAACATCTTCAAACATTTCAGTGTTTTCTCTAATATTTACAAAAATCGTCGAAAGATATACATCTTATCCTATAAATAATTTTATTTGCTTTAAATTAATATTCATGCATCGCCATTTATTCCCCATTATTCTATTATTAACTATTGGTTATCAATCAAATGCGCAATTAAGTTTTGGACCTGGAGTGGGTATTTCCACCTTGAGAATTCCCGGTAGGTCATTTGTTGTAAACGACAAGGAAAAAAATGATTCCGTTCTCGTTAGTTATTTTGATGCTGATTACGGCTATCACTTTGGCGCTTTTTTAAGATACCAAATCAAATCTTTTATAATCCAACCTGAAGTGTATTTTAACTCTAACAAGACCACCTACAAAATTAAAGGATTTGGCTCCACATCCATTATTGATTCTATAAAAAAAGAAAGGTACCAGCACGTGGATCTTGGATTAATGTTGGGTTACAAAATAGGAATCATTCGATTTAATGCTGGGCCAATTGCTCACCTTTTTATCCAAAGCAGATCTGATTTGACAGATCTTGATGGTTTAAAGGAAAGGTGGAAATCTGCCACTTTTGCTTATCAATTGGGCATTGGATTTGATTTGTCTAAACTGGCTTTTGATTTGAGATGGGAACAAAATTTTACCAAATACGGAGATCACATTGAGATTGATGGTCAAAAATACCATTTTTCAAAGGCCCCAACCAAAATAGTGGCTTTGCTCACATATATGTTCTAATTCTCCAATTTGACCCTTGGGTCGAACACCGCATACAAAAAATCAGATATTAAACCAACGCTGGTAAAAATAATGACTGCAGCCACACAACAACCTGAAACAACTGGTATATCAAATTGATTAACAGCTTGTATCGTCAAAAGCCCCATTCCTTTATAGTTAAAAACAAATTCAACAAAATATGCCCCTGTTAAAAGGGAAGCAAACCATGAACCCACCGTGCTAATGACAGGATTAATGGCGTTTTTCAGGATATGCTGATAAAAAACCTGTCTTTCGGTAAGACCCTTTGCATAAGCTGTGCGAACGAAATCGGCATTCTTTACCTCCAAAATAGAAACTCTGACCATTTGGCAAATTTGACCAATGGGTCGAATGGCAAGTGCAATAAGAGGCAGCCAAAGATGATCGAGGTGAAAGCTGAGCTCTCCGTTATCGTTTAAATCCCAAAGACTACCCTGTATTGGAAACCAATTTAAATAAAACGCAAGCCCTATGGAAAGAATGATGGCCGTTACATAGCTTGGCAAAGCATACAATAGACTGGTGGTACTGACAATTAACCTGTCCAACAAATTGCCAGCATGTATGGAAGCCAACCAACCGAGAAAACACCCCAAAATAAATGATAAAAAGGTAGCAGCTGTCGCCAAAAGTAAAGTAGGCCAAATTGCTTCGATCAACATGGCTGAAACCAAGACCCCTGAGTGATATGATCGTCTTAAAAAAGGCAACTTAACTATAACTACATTTTTATTGGATTCCCATAAGGGTAAAAATTTATAATCTTTCATTCGCTCATCCATTCTTGAGATGAACTGTAAAGGAAACAAATCCTCAAAATACCTTAAAATTTGGATCAAAGGAGGCTTATCCAGAAAATACTTCTTTTTGAGTAATTGTACCGTATTCTCATCAGTCCTTTGACCAAAACTAATCCGTGTTGGATCTACGGGAGCCCAATAAATAATAAACGAAATACAAGCAACGACGACAAAAATTGTCAGTATTCCTAAGCCCAATCGTTTAACAAAATAGTGCAACATAAAAGCTCTGCAATGATCGCAATAAAATTTCTTATATTTGCGCTTTAATTTGAAGGATCAAGGATGAATTTACCATTTAATCATTTTTTGATGGTTGATCCATCCGAATGCACTGCCTTCAAAGTTGGAGATCTTAAATACTGGAGACATCCAGAGTTCTTCAAAGAATTTATCGGTAACCCACCAGATCTGGAGTCTATTCCGAATCAAATAAAACTAAAAGAAGAAAGCTATACTGCCAGAAGTGA